>JACDQK010000284.1 GCA_015657645.1 Novosphingobium sp. | reverse complement strand
GGCCAGCGGCCGCCGCACGAAGCGTGGCAAGCGTGGCGGCGGGGGATGGCTGGAAGCCAGGAAGTGGTCTGGCTGCGCATACCACCGGTCAAACCGGAAAAACTTCAGGTTCTCAACCTCTGGGTGCGCAGCCATGCCGCGACACAGTTCCTTGGTGTAGCGGCCGATCCCGGTGAGCGTCGGACCCAGGGCCTCGATGCCGATGCCCAGACTGATCATCAGGCTTCCAGCATCCAGCGCAAGGTCGCTTCGACCGGGATCGGCTCAAGCGGGCCGACAGCTTGCAGGAGCCGCGTATTATCGCCCCACAAGGCCGGGATCTCGTTTGCCCGGCGAACTGGGGATTGAACCGGATCTCCAGCCGCGCCCGGCGAGCTGGAATGTTGTCTCAAGAATCCCGCGCAGGCTGACCGAACGGCCCGAACAGATGTTGAAGGTCTGCCCAATCGCGGTGCTGGTCCGCATCAGGCGGGCATAGCACTCGGCCACAAAGCGGACGTCGGACCAATCCCGGCTGACATCGAGATTGCCGAGCTCGATCGCATCTGCGCCGCTGCGCAGCGCAGCGACGATCTTCGGAATCACGAAATTGGGAGACTGGCCGACGCCAGTGTAGTTGAACGGCCGCGTGACGACGATCGGCAGGCGCGCGGCAAATGGCCCGCGCAGGTATTCCATGGCCACCTTCGACACCCCGTAATCATTGACCGGGGCCAGGGTTGCAGCTTCATCGATCCGGCCAGCCAATGCCGGATCATAGACATTCGCGGAACTGACCAGGATCACGCATTCCGGCGCCACAGGCAGCTTCGTCAAGGCGCTGAGCAAGTTTCGGGCGCCGAGCAGGTTGGCGGAATAGATCTCCGCGATGTCGCCATGGGCGGGGAATGAGATCCCGGCGAGGTTCAGCACCCCCGCGGGAGCAATGTCCGCGACGGTCTGATCGACGGCAGCGGCGTCGCGCAGATCGACAGCGCGGCAACTGGCGAGATTGGCATCATGGTGGTCTTGCTCGGGAGAATGGACCAGCCCGTGCACTTCAAACCCGGCCTGGGCCAGGGCTTGTGCAACATAACGGCCGGTAAAACCCTCAGCGCCAGTGACGAGTACGCGCTTCATAGCTGTCCGATCCATTCCCCAGGACCATCGCGCAACCGATCACAATCGATCAGAATGACATCCCGTTCTCATTGCGGCGCAAATCGGCATCGACCATCAGCTGGCAGAGTGTCTCGAGCGAGGTTTCAGGCTTCCATCCCAGCACGTCGGCAGCCTTGGTGGCGTCACCGATCAGCAATTCTACCTCGGCCGGACGGTAAAAGCGAGGATTGATCCGCATCAGGGTCCGTCCGGTGCCGACCTCAACGGCCCGCTCGTTGACATCCTCGCCCACGAATTCAACCTCGAAGCCGGCCGCCTTGAAGGCGAGCTGGACAAACGACCGGACTGTCTCTGTGCGGCAGGTCGCGAGCACGAAGGTATCCGGTTCATGGGCCTGCAGCATGGCATGCATCCCGGCCACATATTCCTTCGCAAAGCCCCAGTCGCGCTTGGCATTGATGTTGCCCAGCTCAAGACAATCGAGCTTGCCAAGCTTGATCTTGGCAACCGCGTCGGTGATCTTGCGGGTCACGAATTCCAGACCGCGCAGCGGGCTTTCGTGGTTGAAGAGAATGCCGCTGGCGGCGAACATGTCATAGCTTTCACGGTAGTTGACCGTGATCCAGTGCGCGTAAAGCTTGGCCACGCCATAAGGGCTGCGCGGCCAGAAAGGCGTATCTTCGGTCTGCGGCACGGCTTGCACCTTGCCGAACATTTCCGAGGTGCTGGCCTGATAGAACCGGATTGTGCGATCGACGATCCGGATCGCTTCCAGCATGTTGAGTGCGCCAATGCCCGTGATCTCGGCAGTGGTCACAGGCTGATCGAAGGAAACGCCCACGAAGCTCTGGGCTGCGAGGTTGTACACTTCGCTGGCCTGGCTCTTTTCGAGCAGCCGCACGGAAGCGGACAGGTCCGTCAGGTCATGCTCGACGAGGTGAAGGCGCGGATTGTTCCGGATGCCCAATTCATCGATCCGCCAGAAGTTGACCGAGCTGGTGCGCCGGAATGTGCCGAATACTTCGTAGCCGTTGTTCAGCAACAGTTCGGCCAAATAGGCGCCATCTTGCCCGGTAATCCCGGTAATAACCGCAGACTTCACGTAGGTTGCTCCGCTAAAGTTCTTGATATCCTGGTCTGGAATCCGGCGCTGCCAGGAATTCCAGTTCATGCCCCGCTGACAAAGCGCGCTTCCCCTGCCGGAGCCTTAGTGCGCTGTCTACCGGAAAATTCCCCATTGCGAACCAATTACCGCTGTCCACGCCGCGGTTTGCCCTGGCCCTGAAGCCCGCTGGGCGGCGCAGTTCGCGTCCAGTACCGGGCAATAACGCGATTGGCCGCGGCGAGGCGGGCAGCGCTCGCAAAACTGCGGTCCAGCAGCTCCGGCTTGACGACAGCAGCCTGGCGCAAGGCATCAAGCGCATTGACCGCGGCAAAGCGCCGATGCTGGCACGCCATCAGCAGGCGCGCGGCCACTTGCGGCTGCGCGCTAGCTCGATCTGGCTTCGAAGGCATCGATTAGCTCCTCACGATCAAGATGGCTGGGGCCCTGGAAGACTTTCAAATCAGGCGCCAGGCGCTTCACGCCGGCCTTGCCCAGTCGCTGCGCCTTCAGGGCCAATCCAGCAACTGTGCCTGGGCTGATTGCAGTCATGCACTCATTGGAAAGGCAGGAATTGACCAGATGTGCGGCATATTGGCAGCATGGCGAACAGGACAGGTCCCGGGTGACAAGACGGTTGTGGAGCCCGAATGGCGCATAGCGCCGGAATGGCGATGGCCCGTAGACTGACAGTACCGGCGCACCAAGCGCGCACAGGTGCGCCGTTCCGCCGTCGGTGGCGATGACCAGATCAAGATCGGCGACAGTTGCGACGAAGGCGGCGAAATCAGCAGAACCGACTTCGATCCGCAGGCTGGCCGGGCCCGACGATCGCATGGATGGTCCGGGCAATCGGCAGTTCGGCCGGGCCGCACAGGATCGTCAGATCGTCGCACCCTGCCAGCAGTTGCCGCGACAGGTCGACCCACTTCGCCACAGGCCAGGCATTGGCATGGAAGCCCGAACCGATTGACAGGCCGATCCGCCGCGGCCTGGTCTTCGCCTTGGCCTCGATCGACTTCCTCGCCGCGCCCAGGTGCAACGTGTCGATATCGTAGGGGCCACGCAAGCCGCGCACGACCGAATAGTCGATCACCGACTGGTGAAGGTCGTTGGTATCGGCGGGCATGACATAGAACTCGGCCCGGTTGGCCAGCCACTGCGGCGTGACGACATTATCGCTGCGCAACATCGCAACCTGATCGTACCCGCGCCAGTCAACGCCGGCCGATGCCCCCTTTCCGTCCTTGTTGAGGTGCGGCAGGGCCAGCTCCCGCAGCTCCGCATCCGGAAACAGATAGCGTGCCAGGGCGAAGTTCTTTGGCGCGATGAACAGCTGGCAATCCGGATAGGTTTCCAGCAACGCACGGATTGCGGCGCTCGACAGCACCAGGTCGCCCATGTGATCGGGTTTGACAACCGCCAGCTTCATGGCTGTCCCATCTCGGCGATCAGCTTGCGCTCGTGTTGGATCGCTTCGGCGATCTCGGCCTGCAACAGCTCGTCAGCCAGCGCAAGGATCGGGCTGATGGCGGTCGCGGTGGCATCCTCGTTGCGGCGCTTGATCCCCAGCTCGTGCGCCAACTCGACATACGCCAGCGACGAGCCATCCGGAGCCGGCTGCCGCTCGGCCGGGATTGCGACGACGTGACGCGCCAGCAGTATCTGCCGCCAGTCGATGCCCTGATCGGCACAGCGCCGGATCTCAGCAGACAGAATCCCGGCAAGGCGCTCTACCGGCACCTTCGCGAGCGCGCCCCGCGGGTCTTTGGTCTTTCTGGCACTCACTGCTTAGCTTCCATCCTGTTTATCAGTCCAACGACCAGCTCGACCAGATTCTCTCCAGTATACAGCACCCCGGCGATTCCCGCTGCGGCGGCGGCGGCGATGTCTGTCGCGGAATCTCCGACCATGAATGAGCGCCTGGCGTCAATCCCGTGATCGGCGATGGCCCGCAGCAGCATTCCGGGATTCGGCTTGCGATCGGGATGATCGGCGACCCGGTATTCCGGGATCACGGCATCCTCATGAAACGGGCAACTGTAGAACGCGTCGATCCTGGCATCATGATGACTTAGCTGGGCGTTCATCCAGTCATGCAGCGCCGCAACATCGGACAGGCTGTAATAACCGCGTGCCACGCCAGATTGATTGGTCGCGACAATCGCCAGCCAGCCCGCGCGATTGACTGCGCGGACCGCTTCGATCGCGCCGTCGTTCCAGGCCAAGCGATCCGGCGTGCCGACGTAACCGTGGTCGACATTGAGGACCCCGTCGCGATCGAAGAAGATGGCTGGACGCCCCATGTTCACGCTCCGGCTGGTCCGGACGGAAGCAAGGCCCGGATCGCCCCGACGATATGGTAGAGGCTGCTGGCCGGCACATCTTCAAGTTGGAAGCCCCGGTCCGGATCAAAATTCTCGTACCACAGTCCCGGCACCGGATGGTCGAGAAACCGGGCCACTGCGGCAGCGGCCAAACCAAGATTGCCGATATCTGCTACCGTTTCTGCGCGCAGCCATTCGGTATGCGGCCATAGCCTGACGGCGGTTTCAAGCGGCGCGCGCCAGCCCCGAAGGCACCATACAAAAAGCCCGAAGACGGGTCACGGCCATGGTCCAGCGCCATGCGGTAAAGCGGGGAGCCCAAATCAGGGCACGCCAGCCCCAGCCGGCGACTTTCGGACAGCAGCCAGACCCATTCGAAGTGGTGCCCCGGCTCAGCCTGCCACGCGCGGGGCTGCCAATCGTCTTCAAAGAACTCGATCAGCAGACCGTGCTCTGGCGCGAAAAGGTGCTGCTCGGCGAGCGCGAGCACAGCTTCTGCCATCGTCCGAAACGGCTCCACCGGGCCGAGCAGGTCAATCCAGGCCAGCAACGCCTCGAGCAGGTGCATATGCGGGTTCTGGCGGCGCGGCTGCACTGGCGGGAGCGCTTCCACATAACCACCAGCCGGATGGGCGAATGCGCGCAGCAGATAGTCGCATTGGTCCCGGGCCGCATCGAGCAGGGCGGCATCGGGCTTGAGCCCATAGCCATGGGCGAGCGCGAACAGGGCAAAGGCATTGTCGTAGAGATCGATCGGGCCTTCGATCGGGGCATTCGCCAGGGTCAGCCGGCTGCGAAAGCCGCCGTCCGCAATCCGGCACGGACCGAGCAGGTGCTCCAGACCGTGGCGCGCCAGCGCGGCGCCATCGGCAAACCCCAGGCGGGCGGCGGCCGCGAAGACATAGGTCTGGCGTGCGGTTACCCGCAGCCGCTTGTAATTGGCCGTATTCCGGAGCGATTGCGGATCGAGCCGATCAAAGAAACCGCCGGCAGCACGATCGCAACCCCGCTCCGCCCAGACCGGCAGGGCCGCATCCAGGGCCCAGCTGCGAAACCAATCCGTCCAGGCCGTCTGGTCGGGCGCATCGGCTTGGTGCAGGGCCGGTCTGGTCACGAACGGCTACGCTCGACCAGCCGGCTGGTAGAGCGCCCTTCAAGCAGCGGCACCAGCACGACCTTGCCGCCGGCCGCCTTGACGATATCGCCGCCCACGACCTGGTCCTCGGTATAGTCGGCGCCCTTCACGATCACATCGGGGACCAGCAGGCGAACCAGCTCTTCGGGCGTATCCTGTTCGAACAGCACGACCAATGCGACATCCGCCAGGGCAGCGAGCACTTCGGCCCGGTCTGCCTCACCCTGCACGGGCCGGCTCTCACCCTTGAGCCGCTTGATCGACTGATCGGTGTTCAGGCCGACAATCAACCTGTCGCAGTGGGCGCCAGCGCCGGCCAGGATCCTGATGTGCCCCGGATGCAGCAGATCGAAGCAGCCGTTGGTAAACCCGACGGTCTGTCCGGCCTGCTGCCACTGCAATCTGAGCAGTCGCGCCTCGTCCCAGCTCGCAACCAGTCCGTGGCCGGGATGGGCCGGCTCGAGATCCTGGCCGAGAGCATTGATCAGCTCTTCGCAAGTCAGCGTTGCGGTGCCGGCCTTGCGAACGACCAGGCCGGCCGCGACGTTGGCCACCGTTACCGCCTGGTCAAGGGACCAGCCAGAGGCAAGCGCACAGCCGAGTGTCGCGAGGACAGTGTCGCCGGCGCCGGACACGTCGAACACCTCCTGCGCCTGGGCGGCAACATGCAGGTCGGCCCCATCCTGGCTGAACAGCGACATCCCCTTGCTTGAGCGCGTCACCAGCAGGCGGCTGCCAAGCGATCCGGCCAGGGCGATCGCAGCCTCGGTCAGCACTTGCGTCGTGGGGCAGGAGTGGCCGACTGCAGCTTCGAATTCAGCCATGTTGGGCTTGATCAGATCGGCGCCGGCATAGGCCGAGAAATCCTTGCGCTTGGGATCCACGATGCAGGGAATGCCGTGCTGCCGGGCCAGGCGAACCGCTTCTGCCAGGACCCGGTCGGTCAGACTGCCCTTGCCATAGTCCGAGATCAGCAAGGCATTGCAATCACGCAGAGCGGCTTCAAGTTCAGCCAGCAAAAGGTCTTCGATGTCCGGCGCAACCGGTTCTGTCGATTCGCGATCGATCCGGACCAGCTGCTGGCTGTTGCCCACCACCCGCGTCTTGATACTGGTCGGTCGTCGCTGGTCGGTGACGATCCGCGGCTCGATTCCGCCGCGCCGCACGATCTCGAGCAGGTCCTGCGCTTCGGGATCGTCGCCCGCCACGGTGACCAGCGTCACCCGCGAGCCGAGGGTGGCGACATTCATGGCGACATTTGCCGCACCGCCAGCGACATGCCGCGACTGCAAGTGGCGGACCACCGGGACAGGGGCTTCGGGGGAAATCCGCCCGACATCCCCGATCTCGTAGCAATCGAGCAGGGCATCGCCAATCACGACCAGATGGGCGCCAGCAAAGTCAGGAAGGCGAGGACCGCTCACCGATAGGGGTCCTTGCGCTGCAGCACCTCAACATAGCGTGCGACGCCATCGGCGACGCCAAGGAACGGCCGATCGTAACCCGCCGCACGGAGATTGGTGAGCGATGCCTCGGTAAAATATTGGTACCGTTCGCGCAGCTCTTCGGGCATCGGCACGTAACGGATCGACGGGTCGCGGCCGACCGCGAGAAACAGCGCCTCGATGAACTCCCGAAAGCTCTGCGCGCGGCCCGTGCCACAGTTGAACACGCCGTAGTCCGGCCCGTTCTCGAGAAACCACAGAATGACTTCGACGACATCTTCGACATAGACGAAGTCACGCAGCTGGCCGCCATCGACAAACCCTTCGCGATGGCTCTGGAACAGGTCAACAGTCTCCCCGACCTGCGCGGTCCGGAAAGCCTTTCCGACGACGCTCATCATGTCGCCCTTGTGGAATTCATTCGGGCCGTAGACATTGAAGAACTTGAGGCCGATGCACCGCGGCGGAAGCGGCCTGCGCTGCTCGACCCGCCAGGCGAGGTTGGCATCGACGATGCTCTTGCTCCAGCCATAGAGATTGAGCGGGCGCAGCTGGCGCAGGCTTTCCAGCCTGAAATCGTCGACGTAGCCGAGTTCGCCATCACCATAGGTTGCCGCCGACGAGGCATAGATCAGCGGGATTTCAAGCCGGGCGCACTGGTCGAACAGGTCAAGGGTGAAATTGCTGTTCAGCCGCGCAATCTCATCGCCATCCTTGGCGGTCGTGGCTGAATTCGCACCCATATGGATGACAGCACGCGGCTTGTTCGCCTCGATGAAGTCCGCGAGATCCTCGGGGAAAACGTGCGCGGAGAACATCGCCTTGCGCAGGTTCATCCAGCGTCCGTCCTGGCCGAGCCAATCGCAAACGGCGATGTCGAACTCGCCCCGCGCATTCAGCGCAGCGACAATGTTGGACCCTATGAATCCGGCAGCGCCAGTTACAACAATCATTGCTTCCTCGGTGATCGTTCAGATCAATTGCTGGTCAAGTGCGGCCAGGTAATGTTCAAGCCGGTACTTCCGGTCGATCCACTCCCGGGCGGCGGCGGCGAATTGCTTACGTTCGTCCTGATTGCGCGTCACCAGCTGGCGCAGCTCCGCGCCAAGGCTCTGGTGATCGTCGGGATCAAAATATTGCACGAGTGGCCCACCGACTTCGGGGCAGGCTCCCGTGTTTGAAGCCACGCAAGGCACGCCGTGGGCCATAGCTTCAAGCAGCGGCACGCCGAACCCTTCAAGGTAGGAGGGATAGAGGAAGGCGCTGGCGTGCGCATAGGCCGCACGCAATTCGGCATCCGAAAGGAAGCCCGCGAAACGAACCCCCGAAACCGTCTCGGCGAAGGCGCGGATCTGCTCTCCCCGGTGCCCCTGGCCGCCGACTATGAGCAATTCATAGCCAGCTTCGCCCAGGCCGCTCGCCTCAAACGCCTTGATCGCGCCGATCAGGTTCTTGCGGACTTCGAGACTGCCGACAAACAGGACAAAGGGCTTGCCATCTGCGGCACCTTCATTGTCCGCATCCGCCGCCCGATCACGTACGGCCGGAACATACAGCGGCACCACCGCGGTCCGGTCGGGCGGGTAAGCATAGTTGATCATCAGCGTGTCGGCCGAACTCTGGCTGATGGCCGACACCATCGGCCGGACCGAACTGATCCGATCAAAAGCATGCTCATAGGCGCGCGCGACTGGCGGAGAATGCCAGGCGGGGCTGGTGACGGTCGACAGGTCCAGGACCATCACGTGATCGTCTTCGCGCAATTCGTCGAAAAGCACGTAGAGTGGATCCAGGAACAGCCGGGGCAGCTGGGCCAGTGGCCCGGTTCGC
The DNA here is from genome assembly GCA_015657645.1 of Novosphingobium sp. GTDB lineage: Bacteria > Pseudomonadota > Alphaproteobacteria > Sphingomonadales > Sphingomonadaceae > Novosphingobium. Next base: position 13,148 of record JACDQK010000284.1, on the reverse strand, counting down.
TGGCGCTTTTCGGCCGCGAAGGCATCGGGATTGGACAGGAGCGGCCCCAGCAGGCTGCCGTCAATTCCCGTCACCGCATCGGGGCCGTGCAATCCGCGCATCGGCTGGCCGAAATACTGCACCCCCGCAAACCGGTGCTTCAGCCCGCCAAGAGTATCGAGCGAAATGGTGTACATGGCGGTCCGGTTGATGGCCGCCTGCGACATGTCGAGGATATACTTGCGTGCCATCAGCGAGCTCCGATCCGGGCAACGGCTGCGCTCAGCGCCGTGCGCACCGCAGTCTTGCCGCAGAACCCGACCGCATGTTCGCGCTGCTCGCGCAGGGTGGCGGCGCGCTCTTCGGCATCCATGCCCAGCAGCATGGCCAGGCGGCCAGCCATTTCGCCGCGGTTGATCACGTGCCAGTAGCTCGAGTGAGGATAAACCTCGATATTGTCGCGCAGGCCGACCAGGTATTCCGAGCACGGCACGGCCAGCGGCGTCGCCGCTGGCAGCAAGTCACCGATCCCGGTGTGCCGCGGCGCGATGACTGGCGTGCCTTCCTGCAGCGCCTCGACAATCGGTCCGCCAAAGCCCTCGCCCAGGCTTGCGGAAACATAGACATCGCAGGCCTGATGCAGGCCGTGGATCTGATCGTCGGTCAAGCGCGCATGGATCAGGCCGATCCGGACCTGCTCATCCTCCCGGAAGCCATAGCGGTCCAGGAGCTTGCGCAAATGCACTTCCGGTCCGCCGGCGATCCCGTGGGCGTGGACAAAGTTGAGCTTGAGCAGCAGCAGGGCATTGCTGTCCGGATTGGCCGCGACAAATGTCCGCCACTCATCCAGCAAAAGCTGCAAGCCCTTGCGCGGGGCCAGTGACTGGATGGCAAGCGCCACGAAATCGTGTTTCAGCAGCACCCGGTCGAGCGGCTTGATATCGCTCCACAGCGGCTCATCCGCCGGGGGCATCTGGTCGATCAGGTGGACGTCAACCTCGGGCGCGGGGCGCGCCTTGCGCTTGCGCAGATCGGCAAAGCCTTGCCACCACGGCACGACCTCGACCGGGCCGCCGTAGCCAGCCTCACGGGCAAAATCGGCGATGAACGTAGTCGGGGCCCAGATCGCATCCATCAGGGCCAAGCGCTCGGGCCACTGTAGGTCACGCGGGATCGACCGGGTTTCCCAATAGAAGAAACCGATGTTGATCGCGCCCGGGATGACGCGAAAATGATCCGGCGTCGCGTGGTGGATCACCACCAGATTCTCGGTTTGGGCCAGTCCGGGCAGCGCATCCAGCTCCAGCAAGCCGCCCGGGAACTGCTCACTGCAATCGTTTGGATCGACCTGCAAGGCAACCCCGCTGACAAGGCCAAGTTCACCGAGCAACTGAGCCAGGGCGCGGGCCGATTTGGCATAGCCGGTGCAGCCCAGGATATCGCCGCAGATCACAAAGTGCTGCCCGCCAGCACGCACCCGCCGGCGCGCAGGAAATTGCGCCTTCAGGCCCTTCACCAGCTTCCTGATCAAAGCCGAACCGCTAGGCATCGAGACAAATCCTGAACCGGCTTAGCGCCACGCCAAGCTGCCGCTGGTCGGCCGAGCCATAGCGGCTCGGGGTGAAATCCGGGGCATGGAAGCCCAGATAGTTGGCCCCAGCCAGGAAGGACCAGCCTGGTAACAGCATCCGCAGGTTCCGCTTACCGTGCCGCTTGAGCGTGGTGAGGGGGACGGAGTTCAAGGTGATCGTGCACTGCTCTGGCGATCCTGCGGGCAGGTGCGGCAGCATCAGATCGATCTCGAGCAGGCAGTGCTCACCGATCGGTTCGATCAGATCGAACGCCAGCATGGCCGAACAGGGCCGCGACCAGGTATGGTCTGGTTCCGGACCATTCCAGTCCCCCGCCAGGAAGTAGCGGCTGCCAGAGCCCTGGTTGATCAACAGGGCGTGCTGGCCAGAGCGCAGGACATTGCCGGTCTTGTGGCCGCTTCGGCTGATCGGCTGGGCCGGCGGGGTGATCAGCTCAATCCCGGCCAGGGCCGGGGCCAGCTCGCTGCGCGGTTGCTGCGCCGCCCGCAGGGTTGCGAAGTCTGCGGGCGCTATTTCGGCCGGCTGATCGACCAGGAAGCTGGACAGATACCATTCCAGGATTTTCGCGCTGCGCGACAGCGGCGGAAGGCTCGTCCGCTCGCCCGCCGCGATAAAGGCGCATAAAGCAAAGAGGTTCAGCGGCACAGGCTCACCCGGCGCCACTGTCATGGCCAGGGCATGGTGACGCACGCGCTGGGCGAGCGCAGTAGCCCCCGGCAAGCGGCCGGCAGCAATCTGGCACAGATCAAAAACGCCCTTGGCGCGATCCGCCAAGTAGCCGGAGAGATCATCGCCGAGGGGGTGCACGCTGGTCGTTAGCGCTTGTCCGACCAGCCGTTCAAGCTCCGCCAGGTGGTCGGTCAGCCGCCACGGATCGGATGTCGCGGAACCATGGATGACAGGATTGATCCGGCCCAGCGGCTGCGACAGGGCAATCATGCAGCGACCCGCCGGGAAGATGAAAACACGGTGCTACGCTCCTGCCAGAATGCTGCTGCGAGGTCCCTAGCCTAAAGCACCGAGCGAGGCTATAGGTTAGCCCCGCGCCACTTGTTCAACGCACTGAAATATCTCGGAACCGGAAAGTATTCGGCTCACCGGAACCGGCTTCGCTCTTAAGCATGGGCGGAGTGCAAAGCTTGACCCGGTATCCTGTGAAGGGTTGGACAGCACCGACCCGCTCTGCCTCCGGGCTGGTTGCTGTTGCGCCTGGCACGACTGGCAATCTGACAGTGGTTTGACCCCGCTCCAGTTCAATGCTGCCAACGGCCACCGTTTCCCGTTTCATGATGAAGTCGCCCGAAATTGAGACGCGGGACACTTCGTAAATGAGACTGGTGTCAGGAGCAAAGTTCGCGTCAGGTGTTTCCGCCTCCATGACAATCTGGAATTGGGGCCGATCAGTGATGAAATTGAACTCGGCAACTGACGCGCTGATCGCACCGTCCTCAGAATATGCCCAGCCATTGCCCAGTTCGACCTGATCAAGCCCTGCCGCTTTCAACACGTAGGGACACCACCTGTAGGCGTCGAGTTCGTTGAGATAGTAGATAAAGCGAACCTCGCGAGGTGCGACGCGCTGCAGTCCTTGGGACAGGAACAGGTCATCCCACCAACGCCAACCGGCCAGCGTTATGTGACCAGCCGAAGGCCAGCCATTGCTGTCCGCCACGAGGTTCCGGAACATCCGCACCTCAGCCATGTCAGTCAGCCGAATTGGGTCCGTCTCGACAAATCCCAACCTCGGATAGCGGGCATCGTGGCCCGAAGAGGGAATGGTCAGCAACGCCAGCCCCTTCAACCCATTCCGCATCCAGCGCATGTTGTCGATCAGGATCGAGGTTGGCAGGTGCTCGAAAACTTCAGTTGCGACCAGCAATGACACGTCGTCGAGACTGATTTCATCAATCCGGCTAATAGAGCGATATCGGTCGGGATACTTCCCGCTCGTCTGGCCAAGGATCGAAGCGCTGAAATCGTAGCCGTAGGCGTCGATTCCGATATCGTTGAGGGATTCCACCAAAAATCCCTGTCCGCATCCCAGATCGACCACCTTCTGCAATTCGCCAGGATTGGAGACCGAATTGATGATGTTGGCGAGCAGCCGGTAGGGTTCCTTGATCCAGAGATCGGCATTGTAGGATTCGTCGTAGAAATTCGACTCCATCATCTTGAAGTAGATTTCTTCGATCTGTGCGGAAGTCACCGGACCAATATTGGCCCCTTCCAGCGACAGGTGGTCAGCATCCTGCATTTCCAAACTCCCAATGCCCCGGATCGTCGCGGCTGCGACCGGCTCCATAGTCACGCCCGAAACAGTACAGCCTTGTAGGAGCATTCGAAGTGCACCTTGTGATGCGCCGGCACCAGCCCTGCCCGCGCATACATGACCTCGTATTCGTCAAGCTCGAACTGCTGCTCGTTGAAGCCGGCCTTCAGTTCGGCGATGTAGGTCGGGTCATCGTGACAGACCTTGCTGGGCTCACGCAGCAGCACAACGCAGCCGCCTGGCTGGGTCAGGTCCCGCATCCACCCCAAAGCCTTGGTGACATCGGCGAAGTGATGAAGCGCCGCGCTGATCACCACGATATCGAATGACCCGGCCTTGATCGGCGCGCGCCCGAGGTCGCCCGAGAGGAACTGGTAATCGCCGACCGGAATGTTCTTGCCCCGGGCAAATTGCAGCGAAGCGATCTGGACCTGCGGGTAGCAGAGGTCCATCGCCATCACCTGAGTGCCGGGCTGGTAGTGCCGCATCGCCTGTGGATCGCTGCCGCAGGCAACCTCGAGGATACGCAAGGGGCGATCTGCGGCAAGCCGCTCGCGCACGAGGCGCGCTGCCAGGTTCAGGGTTTCGCCGCAGTAGGCCAGATCCTGCTCAAAATCGAAGAAGCCCTGGTGGGGGACCTGCTCGACCTGGTCGGCAAAGCGCGGGGCTGCGTCAACCACCAGCGGGCCTTCCAGCAGCGGGCACTCCTCGTACCAGCGGACATATTCATGGACCATCATGATCCGGATCCGATAGGTGCCGGGCTGGTGCGGCGCAGAAATCAGGATCGGCACGGTCAGTTCCATGCCTGGTTCAAGATCGATCGGCAGCGGCGAGCGCGGCCCTTCCTGGACCACCGCGCCGGTCGCGTCATAGAGGAAGTAGCTGATGAAGAAGGGTTGCGCGCCTTCGGACCCGAAGGCCTGCGCCGAGTTGTTCCGGATCCGGATCGATCGGAAAGCAGACTGGCCGGGGCCAAACCTTGCGGCAAAGTACTCGGCCACGGTCTCAAGCGCCGGTCCCGTGTTCGCCGCGGCATTGCTGACGGCCGGGAAAAACGAGCCGTAACGGCTGATGATCTGCGAGAACTCGCCCCGCAGCGCCGGGTCACGCAGCCAGTAACGGTTTGCCGAGGCGAGCGCGACGGCAATCTGCTCCCGGTCCAGGCCGCCAGCCGCATCGGCAATGACCTGGGCTGAATCGAGGAAGGTATCCGCCGGGAGCATCATCGGCACGCCGTTGCAAATCGGATAGCTCGTGCCGCAGCTGCCGCAGCGCAATGCCGCCTGCTCATGCCGCGCAACTTCGCCACTGCAATTGCAGCACTTGAGCAGCTCCAGGCTCCACTGATTCAACGTATCCTGCAAACTACCTCTCCCGGTTGCTGCCTTGTCCGGCTGCATTTTGCTTGAAGCCTAATGGGGTCCGGCCCCGAGCGAAAGGGTCTTGTCCCGCGCATCGCTGCAGGATGCTGCCTGCAGCACCTGGGCCCAGATCTGCCCGGCACTGTCTTGCAACAGCTGCGGGCCATCCGTGCGGGGCGGGGCCGAATGGTCTGCGGCGGTGGCGGCAAAAGCAGCGATCGCGCGGGCCAGATCATCAGTCGAAAGCTGCGGCCCGAAGTAGGTGACGTCCGGGCTGGCCTGCTCGACGAACGGGGGTATGTTCCGGGCGAGCGCCGGCTTGCCGAAATTGGCCGCCTCGGCAATCGGAAGGCCGAAACCTTCGGCCAGGCTGGCGGCAATCACGCCGGCGCAGCCACCGTACAATTGGGCCAACGCCGCATCGTCGATATTGTCATGCCAAACCAGCCGGGAGCCTAGCTCGCGGTGCCGCCGGAGCCGCGACTGAAACCATTCGGTATACCAGCCCGGTCGCCCGGCGATGACCAGGCCAAGCTGAACGCCGCCCGCCCAGAGCTGCTCGAAGGCGGCGAGGACACTGGCGTGATCTTTGCGCGGTTCGATTGTGCCGACCATCAGCAGGTAGGGCATGGCTGGAACGGCCGGTGCGGCGGCCTGGGCCTGGCCCGTCAATGCCGTGCCAGCCAGCGAGACGATCGAGATGTCTGCAGCCCGCTCGGACCAGCCCGGCAGCCAGTGCCGGGCCGCTGCCGCAGTGGCCTGCGAACTGCAAAGCAGGTGGTCGGCGTTTTCCCCCAACCAGAGCGCCCAATGCTGGAACCGCCGCACAAACCCGAGCTTGAACCATTCCGGATTGGACAGCGGTAGCAGATCATGGACCACCCCAATGCAGCGACCACCGCGCTCACGCATCGCCTTGAATTCCCCGTCCAGCCGAGGAAGGCCATCGAGGTTGGTATCCAGAGCCAGGAACACGTCTCCGCGACCAAGTTCGGCAAGCCTGACCACATTATCTGGCTGATGCGCAGCTCGGAAGGGGTGCTGCAGCGCAGTCCAGCCAGGAGGCGCGGTCTCGGCCAGAGCCGCTGCAAATTGCTGGCTTACCCGTTGCACCCCGGCCTGACTGCCGCGGCCGACCGACCAGACATCCAGCATCAGGCGATTGCCCCCGCCAGCCCGCGCCTCGGCGGGATCGACCACATCGACCGGCCGCGTGCCCCGGCGAAGCAGCCTGGCAAGCGACCAACCGGCGATGGCGCGATGGATCGGACTGAAAATCCCGGAGACCGGTGGGGCCGAGCGGGCCAACCTCAAAAGAGCGAGTACCATAGCGCGCGTTCAGCCAGCGTAGTACCAGTCATAGGCCTCGTCGATGCTGGCAAATTCGTGCAACCTGCCGTCGCGCAGCACCAGGCTGCGATCACAATGCTCGCGGATATAGTTCGCGTCATGCGATACGAAGATCATCGCCCGGTCAGCCCGCTTGACGAACAGTTCGGTGTGGCACTTTTCCTGAAAGCGATTGTCCCCGACGGCGACGATTTCGTCGATCAGGAAACAGTCGAACTCGATCACCATCGAGATGGCAAAGGCCAGGCGGGCGCGCATCCCAGACGAATAGGTCCGCACTGGCTCGCGCAGATAGATGCCCAGTTCCGAGAATTCCTGGACAAACGGCTCCTTGTCATCGGGGTCGACGCCGTAGATCCGGCAGATGAAACGGAGATTGTCGAACCCCGTGAGCGCCGATTGGAACGCCCCCCCGAAGGCCAGCGGCCAGGAAACGCTCATGTCGCGTTGCACGGCTCCTGAAGTTGGGAGTTCGGCCCCGCTGATGATCCGAATCAGGGTGGACTTGCCCGCGCCGTTGCGGCCGAGGATCCCGACCTTCTCGCCATTTTGAATGGTCAGGTTGACGCCATCGAGGATGGTCTTGGGGCCCGACCGCGTCGGATAGACTTTTCCGACGTTTGTCAGCTGGATCATTCCGGGGTCACCAGTTTTCCGATCTTGCGCACCTGCGCTAGGGCCGCAATCGTCAACGCCATATTACAGACAGCCATATAGGCCATGTCGTAGTGAGCGTGGAAGCTGGCTCCGAAATAGCCTTCACGGACAAATTCCACGCCATTCACCATCGGCAGCCAGAGAATGTATTGCTGGGCTGCATGGGGAAGCCCGTCAACGATGAACCCGGCGCCCGACAATGGGAACAGCAGGTAAGCCGAGGGATGCCACAGCTTCTCGACCAGCTCATACTGCTCGGACAGTGCGCCAAGGAAGATGGCCAGCGATGCACCGAACCAGGCAATCATCAGCCAGCCACCGATCAGCTGGAGGACATCTTCTGGCAGCTTGCTCCAGCCGATTGCCGTGAAAATCAACGCCAGCATCGTGAATGAAATCGTGGCGCCGACCCCTTCCAGCACCACCCGGGCAAAGTAGATGTCGATCACACGAACATTGCGGTGGTACATCAGCGCCAGGTTTGGCGTGATCGCGAGGATGCAGCGGTTTGGCATGTTGCGCCACAGCAGCACGCTGGAATAACCGGTGATGGCGAAGGGCACGATCGGCAAGGACGAACCGTGGTTCATTCCGGTCAATGTCCAGAGCGTCGTCACGCCCAGGGTGAACATCATCGGCTCGACGAAAAGCCACAGAAACCCGATATTGTGCCGTCCGAACCGGGTCATCACTTCGCGCATGAGCAAGGCGCTGATCACCCTGCGCTGCACTGCCCACGAGTGCGCCAGTCCCTTGTGAGGCGATGCGCCGGCGCTGCTCATCTCAGTCCTGATGCTCCCGGACCCCGGCAAGCAGCATGGTCACAACACCCCAGGCCACCAAGCCCAGCAGCAAAGTGGCCAGAATGCCACGCAGGCGGCGGGGTTCAATCGCCTTGTCCGGCAGGTTCGGTTGGGCCACACGCTCGACATAGGCCTGCTTGCGGGCCGCTTCGTTGCGGGCGTCCTCAAGCGACGCCATGGCGCTCGCCAGCTGCTTTTCGGCAAACTGGTTATCGATGTTCAGGCGTTGGAATTCGACAGCGGTAGCCGCCAGAGAGCGCCGGTCTCCAGCCACCTTGCCAAGCTCTGCATCGATGTCGCCTTCAAGCCCGCGCACGCGAGTCTCGAGGTTGGCGATCTGCGGATTACGCGGGGCAAGCGCCTTGAGTTCGCGCAATTGCGCGCGATTGGCGATCAATTCATCCTGCAGCTTGGAAACCATCTGCAATTGCACTGCGGCCTGCCGTTCCGGATCGATCACGCCCGCCTGATTGCGATAGCGGGCCAAGGCAATTGCCGATCGCGATGCGGCCGCCTTCGCATTGTCGACCTCGCGCTCAGCAAAGGCGACCAGATCCTGCCGTCCACGCTGGCTTAACCGATTGACCGTGCCTTCGGCCATTTGCAGCAGCTGCTCGTTGATCTGTTGGGCGTCTTTGGCATCAAAGGCCCGCACGGTCAGGGTCGTGATCGACGTGGCCGAATCGTGGGCGATGTTCACGCGCTTCTGGTAGTACTCAAACAGATCCTCGAAGGTGCCGCTTATGCCCAGCGGATCGAACCGGTCGAAAATCGAGGCCTCGTCGCGCTGATAGGCCTTGCGAAACTGGTCAGACTTGTTGAGCTGGGCCAGAGCATCGCGCGAAACAACATAGTCATCAATCACATAGACTTCATCGCCAGCCCGCGAAAACCCGACAGTGCTGATCAGCAAGCCAAGGCCGCCGCGCGCCGACTTATCCGGGCTGCGGATCACAAACTTCGATTCAGAAATGTAGACGTCCGATGCGAACAGGCCGAAATAAACGGAGGCGGCCAGGGTCGGCGCCAGCACCGTGACCACGAAGATCAAGCCCAGCGATCTGATTTTGGCGATAATGAAGTTCAACATACTGCCCTGATCATAAAGCCGGTCGCAAACGGCGCGGCAAGGTCTGGCCGTTCATTGCCTGCACGGTCGCCCCCTTACAAGGTCGGCACAAGCAGGATGAACAAGTCTCGACGGTTGCGCCAATGCTTTCCGAAGTTCAGCAAAGCGGCTTTCTCCAGACCCGAGCCGGCGGTGCACCCGGAAGGGGTGCATCAAGCGAGCGGCCCAATTGCATCTTTTTGAGGCCAAGGCAAGTTGACGTAGCAACGTCAAACGAGGCCGCCCGGCTTCGCGTCCGTCCCCGAAGCACCCGCGAAGATGATTCTTAAAGACCTATGATATTTGGTATTTCCAGATGCTTGCTGGTCAAGGGACCGGGGCGCTCCTGGCCCACAAAGGTTGAGTTGGTCCGCAAGTTCGGTCTAGAGGTGGCCTGAAGGCGGGCATCGGACATCCGGCACCGGCTGCTGTCAGGGAGCACAACAAGATGCGGCAGGATCCTAATAACGCGGCCCCGCCTTGGTCCGCCGCGCGAACGCTGGCCGAACTTATGGCCTTTGCCGATCAGGAATTCGTGATTTGCGCCTACTGGACAATTCTGGGCCGCGAAGCAGACCCCGAAGGTATCGCCCACTACACTGCCCGGCTGCGCCTTGGCGACCATCGCATGCGCATTGCGGCCACCCTGCGCCGATCCGGCGAAGGGCGCATCCGTCCTGAGCCGGTGCGCGGATTGGACCGCGCCATCAGGCAGGATGCCCTGTGCCGGCTGCCGGTGATTGGCAGCCTGCTCGCATTTGTGATTGGCGCTGAATCCAACAGCCGCCGCGCCCGCCGGCATCGGCGGGTCGAAAATGTCTTGTGGCGGATTTCCGCCGACCTGGCGTCCTCTGGTGCGACCGGGGGTCTGGCGCGCTCAAGCGGATTGGGTCTGTTGCGATCCGGGCCGGGCAATAACAATGCCGGGATTGCGAATGCTTATGTCCGGAGTATTGCCCGCGATCTCACCGGGCAATGAACCGGCAGACCATGCTCACTGTTGTATACCTTTGCTGGTGCTCCCAGCGGCAGCACATTGATTGCTGATGCGAATTGTCATCGATCTCCAAGGCGCGCAAAGCACCAGCCGGCATCGCGGTATCGGCCGCTATAGTCTGGCATTTGCCGAGGCATTGGCGCGCCTGGCGGGCCAACAGCACGAACTGCTGATCCTATTGAACGGGATGGAACCGGCCGCCAACCGGGGGATCCGCCAACTTCTGAAGAGCCACGTTCCCGCTAAGCAGTTCCTGACCTGGTATCCTGTCGCCGGGGTTCATCATGTGGATGATCGAAACGATCACCGCCGGCACCTTTCTGAATGTCTGCGCGAAGCATTTCTGGCCGCGCTCGATCCCGATATCGTCGTTGTCTCAAGCCTGATTGAAGGCGCCGCCGACGATGCAGTCACTTCGATCGGGAAATGGTGCGAAATCCCGACGGCTGCCATCCTTTACGATCTGATCCCGCTGCGCTGCGCGCCGGACTATCTTTCCGACCCGCGCGTGCTGCGCTGGTACCGCGAGAAGATCGCGCATCTGACTAAGGCCGACTATCTGCTCGGCATCTCGGACCAGTCGGTCGCCGATGCAGTCCGCTTTCTCGATTACCCAGCCGGACAATGCGTCAACATTGGCGGCGGGATAGCAGCGGAATTCGCCAAGGGTCCAGCCCGCGACGGCCTGGCCGACCTGGGCATATCCAAGCCCTTCTTCCTCTATGTCTCAGGCATGGACGAACGCAAGAACCAGCGCGGTCTGATCCAGGCGTTTGCCCAGCTGACAAAGGCCCATCGCGATCGGCACCAGCTGGTTCTGGCCGGACATATGGAAGACCTGCACGTGGCTCAGCTTTATCACGCTGCCGAAGCGGCGGGGTTGCAGCGTAGCCAGTTCGTCTGCCTTGGCCATGTCGACGAAGCGACCCTGCGCGGCCTCTATCGCGGCTGTCTGTGTTTTGTCTTTCCCAGCACACTCGAAGGCTTTGGCCTGCCCGTGCTCGAAGCCATGGCGTTCGATCGGCCGGTGATCTGCTCGGACATTCCCGTCCTGGAGGAAGTGCACGGGCTTAAAGCGGCGATGTTCGATCCGCGATCGCCCGGCGACATGGCGGTAAAGATGTCCCTGGTCCTGACTGACCCGATGTTCCGCCAGAAGCTGGTGGATCATGGACGCCAACAATTACAACGCTTTACCTGGGACGCCACGGCCCGGAAGGCCCTGCAGTTCCTGGAGGAGCATGTCGTAGTTCGCCCCAGGCAACCGCTGAGCCATGCGCGCCTGACTGCGGCGCGGCAGGCGTTTGTCCGCGAAATCCGCTCGGCACCTGAAATGTCGGTCGTCGATCCGATCGAACTGGGCCGGGCCATTGCTAGAACGTTCCCGCCCGACGGCCGGCGACAGCTGCTGGTCGACATCTCCGAACTGGTTGCCCGCGACGCCCGCACCGGTGTGCAGCGCGTGGTCCGGAACATCCTGAAGAGCTGGCTCGGCGATCCCCTGCCTGGTTGGAAGGTTGAGCCGGTCTACGCCACGATGGAAAGTCACGGGTTCCGCTATGCTCGGCGGTTCATGGACACCTTCAACGGCGGCGAAGGACCATGGCGGGAAGACGACGAAGTGGAGGTCTGGAGCGGCGATGTATTCGTGGCACTGGACCTGCAACTGCACATCTTACCCCGTCAGGCCGCTGTCCTGAAATCTTGGCGCGAACGCGGCGTGCTTGCGCTGGCGGTCGTTTACGACCTGCTGCCGCTCCGCTTTCCGGACCTGTTCCCATCGGGCTGGGGAGAGGCGCAGCAGGGATGGATGGAGACCATTGCGCAGTTCGACGGGACCATCTCGATCTCCCGCGCGACCATGGCTGAGGTCAAGCAATGGCGCAGCCAGCATCCGCAGGATCAGAGTGCAGATCCCGGCGACACGTGGTTCAGTCTTGGCGCCGATCTCGCCCACGCCGATCCGACCTCTGGTCTGCCCCCGCAGTGTGACGAGATCCTTGCGCGAATGCGCGCCGGGACCAGCTTTCTGATGGTCGGCACGGTCGAGCCACGCAAGGGCCACAGCCAGGTCCTTGATGCATTTGAACTGCTCTGGCCGCACCACCCGAACTTAAGCCTGACCATAATCGGACGACAGGGATGGGGTACGGAAGAGCTTGTCGAGCGGCTGCGGCGCTTGCAGCAAGAGCGGCCCAATCTGTGCTGGGTCGAGCACGGCAGTGACGAGTTTCTGCAACTGGCTTATGGATCGGCCGATTGCCTGATCGGCGCATCGCTGGGCGAGGGCTTCGGCTTGCCCTTGATCGAAGCCGCTGCCCACGGCGTGCCGCTGCTGGTCCGGGACCTGCCCGTTTTTCGGGAAGTCGCGGGCGAAAACGCCAGTTATTTCGAGGATAGCAACCGCCCAGAGGCTGTTGCTGCGGCGATCGAAGCCTGGTGCAAGCGCGCCGCCAGCGGCACTGCCCCTGGCTCGAACGGGATCAAGGCCACCTCCTGGCAGCAAAGTGCCAAGGAGCTCCGCGACGTGGTGACCAGATGGGATATTTCGTGACTTGCGCTCCGAACGCTGGCAAGCCCATGCCACGCGGAACACCCGCACTTCGGACAACAGCATGAAACGGACTGTTGAATCAGGGCTGGGGCCGCCACAGACCGGATCCAATCGGCCTGGTCCGGCCGGCACGCCCGCTGCTCCGCATTACAACGCATGACGACAGAGATGGCCAGCAAGATCCTATCCGTAGATGAAGTCCTGAACCGCGGCCGCGAGGTCATCCAGGCAGAAGCCGAGGCGCTGAACCAGCTTGCGCTGTTGCTTGACGGGGCATTTTCCGACGCCTGCAGTGCGATTACCAGGGTTCGCCGCCAGCTGGTCGTCACTGGCATGGGCAAGTCTGGCCACATTGCCCGCAAGGTGGCCTGCAACCTTTCGCCGCCACTGGCACGCCAGCGCATCTATGTCCATCCCAGCGAACGCCGGCCACGGCGACCTTGGCATGCTCGGCACCGGTGACGTCATGCTGGTC
>JACDQK010000283.1 GCA_015657645.1 Novosphingobium sp. | reverse complement strand
GAAGGTCTGGTAGCGAATGAGGTTCGCCAGGCCCGAGAATTCGAAATATTCCGCGATCAGGTAAAGCATCCTGATCTCAATCCTTGTGCTGCGTCAGGGCGGCGACAACAGCCCCCAATCCGACGGAGTTCGACCCTTTGACGAGAATGGCATCATCTGCCCGCAAACCCAGTTTCCCAAGCGCCACCAGTGCATCCCCAACAGACCCGCAATGGGCGAAGGACATGGGCTTGCCAAGCGCCGTAGCGGCGGATTTCCCCAGTTCCTCGGCCAGCGGGAGCATCTCGTCGCCCACCATGATCACATGGTCGACTTCCGCCTCGCGCAGGGGCACCGCCAGCTCGGCGTGGAAGGCCGGGCCATGTTCGCCCAGCTCCTTCATCGCGCCGAGCACAGCCACGCGCCGGGCCGCGGTCGTCGCGCCCAGATCGGCCAGAGTGGCCTTCATCGAGGCGGGGTTGGCGTTGTAGCTTTCATCGATCAGCAGGGCGATCCCGCCCTCGACCGGCAGGCGGTGGCGCGCGCCGCGGCCCTTGAGGCCTTCGAGCTCGGCCAGGGCCAGGCCGGCAGCGCCCAGATCCCCGCCCAGTTCGCGGACGGCGGCAATCACGGCGAGCGAATTGACCACCCAGTGCTCACCCGGCGTGGCGACAGTGTAGCACAGGCGGCGGTCTCCCATGTCGGCCGTCACCAGCGAGCCGCCGCCGGGAGCCGGTACGGCATCGAGCAGGCGGACATCGGCAAAGTCACTGCGGCCGAAGGAAACGATCTTCACCCCCAGCCGCTCGGCGGTGCGGCGCAGCTGGCCATATTGGGCAACGTCGGCCGGGATGATCGCGGTGCCGCCGGGTTCGAGGCCTTCGAAGATCTCGGCCTTGGCATCGGCGATCGCTTCGATCGAGCCGAGGTTTTCGATATGCGCCGGGGCAATGGTGGTGATCAGCGCGACGTGCGGCCGGACCTGGCCGGTCAGCGCGCGGATTTCGCCGGCGTGGTTCATGCCCATTTCGAAGACGCCGAACTTCGTCGCGGCGGGGGTGCGCGACAGGCTGAGCGGCACGCCGACATGGTTGTTGTAGCTCTTGACCGAGCGATGCGCGCGCCCCCGGCTCGAGCGGTCGAGCGCAGCAAAAATGGCTTCCTTGACCCCGGTCTTGCCGACCGAGCCCGTCACCCCGATGACCCGCGCCAAGGTGCGCTCGCGCGCCGCCTTGGCAAGAAGCTCAAGTGCAGTTGAGGTATTGTTAACCAAGACATGCGGACCAGCGATCGGGCGATCAACCACGGCCGCCGCAGCGCCCTTGGCAAAGGCCGCTTCGATGAAGCGATGGCCGTCCATGGCCTCACCCTTAAGCGCAAAGAACAGATCGCCCTCGATCACGTCGCGGCTGTCGATCTCGACGCCCGAAACCGCAAAATCGCCGCTGGCGACACCGCCGGTTGCTGCGGCGATTTCGGCCGCGGTCCACAGCGCCAGGCCGTGGGCATCATCGGCAAGGATCGGCCACTCGAGGATCCGGGCAACGGCATTCATGCGGCGCACTCCCTGGCTACTGTAACATCATCGAAGGGCAGCACGCGCAGGGAATCCCCTGCACCGATGATCTGTCCCTGTTCATGGCCCTTGCCGGCGATCAGCACGATGTCATCGCGCCCCGCCGCAGCAATCCCTGCAGCAATCGCCGCGCG
>JACDQK010000282.1 GCA_015657645.1 Novosphingobium sp. | reverse complement strand
CCCCCCCGCGCCGATGTTGTTGCCGAGCGAGTTGATGATCGAATCCACATAGCGCAAGCCTGCATTCCCGCTGACCGCACCGGCCTCGAAATTGACCTGGCCATAGACTGCATGAGTCGTCTCGGAAATCTTGTAAAACGACGCTGGATTGAACACCGCGTCGGTCAATACGCGTCCGCCAGGTGCGGCCCGCAGTGCGGCTTGCAAGGTGCTGAGCACACCATTTTGATCAGAATAGGCTCGCTGCGGATCAACGATCAGGAAATCGCCAAAGAACAGCGACCGGCCATCAGCTCTGCCAAAAATGGCCGGACCAGGAACCAGCAAGTCGGCAAATGCAGTGCCGCGCGGCGCATCGCGGAGAAGGGCAAGGTTGATGTTCGAGCTGAACTCGTTGAACTCCGTATCGGTCTTGTTGAAGCGATAGCCCCAATCGAACGAAGTTATGAAGCCGGTGAGATCCTGCAGATCGAGTGAGAGGTCCATCCGTCCTGCGGTTTCGGTATTCCGGGTCCGGTTGTTGCCCACCGATGCTGCATCGAAGACGATGTTGGCTGGATCGCGCAGCTGGGAAGCCGTTGGTGCAAAGGCGGAGGCGGAATCGATCCCGAATGCAAGCGCCCCGCCAGTCAGGTCATAGCGGAACGGGGTCCCGTTCTCATTAGGCGGATTGGCACCCGTCAGCGCCGTTTTGGGGTTAATGAAGTTCAAGGTCGTGCTGAGATCGGGATTGCGCGTCTTGGAGAGTGTTCGCGATCCTTCAATCCGCGCCTTCAGCAGACCCCCTTCCCATTCGCCGCCAACGCGAACAAGATTGCTGTCGGTCAAGCGCGCGCCAACATCGCTCGAAAAGCGAAGATTTGGCCGATTAGCGACGTTGGCCTGCAGCGTGCCAGTCAGGGCAGCCTGGAGCGAACCCAAGTTGACGCCCCCAAGGTTTCCGAAATTAACGGTCTCAAACGTGTCGGGAACATTTGTCCGCTGCACGTTGCTAACACCCGATGCCTGAATCCTGGTGCTCTCCTGGCGCCGGGTCTGCTTGTTGAAGAAGCCGTCAACAAACAGCTTGAGGTTTTCGCTGGGCGCATATTCGATCGTGCCGGCGAAGTTGTAGGTTTCGTATTTGAAATCCTCCAGCTCCTGGTTGAGGAACTGAATGCCCAAATAGCTGAAGTTTGGCCCCGGTGCCCCCGTGGCAGAGACACCGCCGAGTGTCGTCAGCGTATCGCGATCCACGCGAGGTCGGAATGACAAGGCATCCTGCCTGGCATAGCTACCGCTCAGCACGATCCCAAGTTCGCCGCCGCCAAGCGACCACTTGTTACCGAAGCTGGCGGACAAGCGCGGCTGGATGCTTCGCGAGAGCTCGGAATACTCACCTTGGGCGCGCAGCGCGATCAGCGGCTCGCGCAGATTGAGTGGCCGCAGGGTCCGCAGGTTGATCGTGCCGCCGACCGATCCCTCGGTGGTCATCGCCGTTGGAGCCTTGATCACCTCGACGGAGGCGATGATTGCCGCATTGACGTCTTCAAAACTGACCCCCCCGCGGCCAGCGCCCGATCCAACCGTCCCAACCCCGTTGATCTCGGTGCGATTGTCATTCGAGCCACGGATCTGCACGCCGGTCCCGATCCCGGCCTCGCGGGTGATTTGTATTCCCGGCAAGTTTTCCAGCACCTCGGCGAGGTTCTGGTCAGGCAGTTTGCCAATATCCTCTGCCTGGATCACTTCGACCAGGCTGTCGGCATTGCGCTTTTCATTGAGGGCATTTTGCAGCGATCCGCGGATGCCAGTGACGACGATTGCATCGTCCTCGCCAGCTGCTGTGTCTTGCGCGACTGCTGGCACCGAGACGAATACGACAGCCGTTCCTGTGAGGAGTGCCGAAATAAACTCTCGCCCAAAGCGGATATGGTTCTGGGCGCCGGGCTTTCCCGAAGTGGCTCTACTCATCGAATCGTCCTCCCTGGAACTACATTCTTTCCGTCGTGGCTGCCGAGATCAGGGCATATTGTCAACCACTAATCCATACCGATTGGCATGGAAACCTCTAGGTTTTGGTATTCACATGACACCAATGGGATAGCCTAGGCGACAGTTTTCTATCTATTATTGATATATTTGAGCGAACCTGCGCGATCCCATACCAAAGTGATGCAGCAACCATAACGCGATCTCTATTCCCTTTCCGCGATGCCGCCCATGAACCGATAAGACATTTTGGTATGCTAATTTGGTTGACAACCGGCGGCTCGGCCCTAAACCGGACGCAGAGAATCGCGTCAGCCCAGTGAGGGAACGTTGGCCACACTCACTTGCCAAATGGATAGAATTGCTGCGCTAGCTCTATTTGCATCAGCGCTAGGGACGGTTGCGGCCCCACTTCATGCTCGGGACCGGTTGGTACGAACCAGTGCAGAACTTGAAGGTGCTGTTGCCGCCGCCGCACCCGGCGACTCGATAGTGCTGGCAAACGGCACCTGGTCTGATGTCGACATCAGTTTTGTCGCCAACGGACTGGCAGCAAAGCCAATAACCTTAAGGCCCCAGACGCCTGGCAAAGCAATCATTGCCGGGAAGTCGACACTACGCCTGTCGGGGCGTCACCTAATTGTCCGCGATCTAGTCTTTCGAGGTGGTCACCCGCTTGGCGAAGCTGCAATCGTCACTCGGATTGGGCCGCGTTGGGCCGAGGATACGCGCCTGACCGGCATCGTCATTGAGCAATTCAGCAACCCCGACCGACGCAAGGAAGATCACTGGGTTGCCCTGTATGGTCGTAACATCCAGTTCGACCATTCGCATATCGAGGGCAAGCAGAACGCCGGAGCAACCTTCGTGGTCGTGCGTCTACCGGGCTGGCCGCTCGACAACCGGATCCGGATCGAGCGCAACTACTTCGGTCCCCGCCCCCTGCTCGGCTCCAACACCGGTGAGACGATCCGGATCGGCACGAGCGAGGAATCGCTCAGTGCCTCGAACTCGATCATCGAGCGCAACATTTTCGAGCGCTGCGATGGCGAGGTTGAGATCGTTTCGATCAAATCCGGCGGCAACGTCATTCGCGGCAATCTGTTCCTGCGCTCGCAAGGCGCCGTCGTGCTGCGCCACGGCAATGGCAACCTTGTCGAAGCAAACGTGTTCCTGGGCATGGGCGCGGCCAACACCGGTGGGATCCGGGTGATCAACCGCGACCAGACCGTCCGCAACAACTACCTGGAAGGCCTGGCCGGAACCAACTTCACCGCCGCCCTGTCGGTGATGAACGGCGTGCCCAATTCGGTGATCAACCGCTACCATCAGGTGGTTGGCGGCGAGATCGCGAACAATACGCTGATCGAACCGTCGGCAATTCTGTTCGGCGCCGGCGCCAGTGCCGAACGCTCGGCCGCACCGACCGGGATCGGCCTGGCCAGCAACCTGGTCGTGGCCGGAAAGACCCCGGCCCCGTTTAGGATCGACGCGCCGACCAGCGGCATCCGCTTCTCTGGCAACGTGACTGATGTGGCGGCCCCGGCAGACGCCGGCTTCACCCAGCGGTCCGTTGCGCTGCGCCGGGCCGGCAATGGCCTGCTCTATCCGGTCGATCCGGCGCTGGTTGCAACCGGCGCCCCGCGCAACCTGATCAAGCCCCGCCGCGCCGAAGTTGGTCCGCAGTGGTACCGGCTGGCAGCATCGGACAAGGTCGCACCGGTAACGCTCAAGGTCCTGCCGTCCGGCTCTGCCCAGGCCCTGGTTGCCGCCGTCACCTCCGCCCCGGACGGGGCTGTGATTGACCTGGGTTCGGGTCAGTTCGAGCTGGACCAGACTTTGCCGGTACGCCGCCGCCTCACGCTCACCGGCAACCGGGCCAGGCTCTCGTTCCGCGCCGAAACACTGTTTGCAGTTGAGGAGGGCGGCAGTCTGACTCTGCGCGGGCTCGAAATCTCGGGCAAAGCCTCGCCCCTCGCCGCCGGCAATGCCGTCATCCGCTCGGCCCCGCGCGCGATGCTGACAAACTACACGATCGACATCGCCGATAGCCGCTTCACCGATCTGGCCGGATCGGCGGGCTTCGACCTGATCGCCACGACGCCCGGCACTTTCGCTGCCCGCATCCGCATCGCCGCAAGCGAGATCAGCGATCTCAGCGGCACCGTTGTCGCCGCCGCTGCCGAACGCGGGTCTGCCGGGCTATATCCGGCTGAATTGGTCGAACTGGAGCGGCTGCAGCTGACGCGGGTGGGGACGATCGCCGATGTCCTGCGCCAGGGCACGGATGAGAGCACCTTTGGACCGCGTGTCAGCCTGGCTGATAGCCAGATAAACGATAGCGGCGCGCTGCGCCTGTCCGGCGTGCAGGTAACCCAGGTGGCGGGCAACCGCTTCGTCCGCAGCGGCGGCATTGCCGTGACCCATAGTGTCGGCGAGCCGCTGACACGGATCACGGGCAACAGCTTCATCGCCACCCCGCCCCCGGTGGTAACCGAACTTCATTTCACCGGTCCGGCGCGGGCCGAGATCCGGGACAACCAGTCGCAATGAGCAGGACGTTCGCCATGGCCCTTCTTGCGGCAGGTTTTGTAGCAAGCCCGGCTGCAGCGGCCCGGCAACCGGCTGTATCCAGCACGGCCACGCCGGACCTGTTCGCGCGCGAGGCGGCCCAGTCGCGGATCTTTTTGGACCAGATGATGAGCGTCGGGCTGGACGTGCCGCAGCCAAAGGATCCGGGCGGCGGGACCAGCCACGAACAGCACAAGCGCAATTACCGGGCGCTCTATGAGGCTGGCCAGCTCTACCGCCTGACGGGCGAGCGCCGTTATCGCGATTTCGCCCGCGACCTGCTGCTGGCCTATGCCGAGCTTTACCCCAAGCTTGGCCCGCACCCGGCGCGGTCGAATGACCAGCGCTATGGCAAGCTGTTCTGGCAGGTCCTCAACGACGCAGTCTGGTTGGTCAACGGCATTCAGGGCTACGAGGCGATCCGCGCCGATCTTTCGGCCGATGAGCGTCAGCGGATCGATCCGCTGTTCCGCCAGATGGCAAACTTCCTTTCGGTGGAAAGTGTCGCCACGTTTGACCTGATCCACAACCACGCCACCTGGGCCACCGCCGGGGTAGGCATGACCGGCTATGTGCTGGGCGATCGCGATCTGGTCGAACGCGCGCTAAAGGGTTCGCGCAAGGACGGGTCAGCTGGCTTCCTGCGGCAGGTTGATAGCCTGCTTTCACCCGATGGATATTATGCCGAGGGCGGCTACTACCAGCGCTATGCGCTCTGGCCGTTCATGGTCTTCGCCAATGCAATCGAACGGCATGACCCGGCCGTCGGCATCTTCCGCCGCCGCGATGGAATTCTGGTCAAGACGGTCCGCACGGCCATCGATCTGACCTATCGCGGGCATTTCATCCCCTTCAACGATGCGCTGAAAGAGAAGAGCCTCAACACCGAGGAGCTCTATCAGAGCGTGGCCATCGCCTATGCCCAATCGCGCGATCCGGCTCTGCTGTCGGTGGCGCAGTGGCAGGGGCGCGTGGCGCTATCGCCCGAAGGCCGGATGGTCGCCGCGGATCTTGCCAGCGGGAAGGCCAAGCCCTTCCCGTTCAGTTCGCGTCTCTTGCGCGACGGGGCCGAGGGCCGATCCGGCGCGGTCGCGCTGATCCGCAGCGGCGATTCCGAGACCGGACAGCTGCTGATGACCAAGATTGCCTCGCAAGGCATGGGGCACGGCCATTTCGACCGACTCAACTGGCTCTATTTCGATGGCGGCGACGAGATCGTGACCGACTATGGAGCCGCTCGCTTTCAAAACATCGAAGCCAAGTACGGCGGGCGTTACCTGCCAGAGAACGAAACCTGGGCCAAGCAGTCAATTGCCCACAATGTCCTCGTGGTCGATGGCCGCAGTCATTTCGATGGCCGGCTTGATCCGGCCGAGGAGCATCCGGCCGAGCAGCTTCATTTCGCCGATAGAGCCGATTTT
>JACDQK010000028.1 GCA_015657645.1 Novosphingobium sp. | reverse complement strand
TGTGATGGTCGATCCGCCGACCGCGCCGCCCGGTGTCGCAGCGGGTTGGCATAGTCCAGCACAGCGCCGAGCGTACCAGTGATATCAACCCCACCATGCGACCAGAAGGTCTTGTCTTCGGCCGAAAGATAGGCGTCGATCAGGGGCTTCGGCAGATCTACGAAACGCAATTGCACGCGCCGCTCACGCGCATAGCTGTAAACGATCTCACCATTCACGCCGCGCACCATCGTCGGCAGCGGCGGCTGGTAGCTGAGTAGACGATCGGCTGAAGGCAAACCGCGCAGCACCGTGACCCACAGCAGCAGATAAAGCACCACCAGCCCGGCCAGCCCGTAACCGACCATGCGGAAGCGCTTGCTGGATTGCCAGTTGCTGGAGAACCACTGTCCGGCAGGTAGATCGCGCAACCTGCCGAGCAGCCCCCCGGCTTCGCGCCGGATACGCAGGCGGATGGATTCGGATTGCTCGCTCATCTTGGGCGCGGCTCTAGCATGGCGAAACGGCGATAGGCCAGTGGCAAGCTATGGCTGCAGCGCCGGCAGGGGAGCTTCACGGGCGAAGTGGATCCGGATCGCACCGGCCAGCGTCTGGGCAAAGGCCCGCTGTCCCTCAGGCGAAGCAAGCCGCGCGGCATCATCGGGGTTGTTGATATAGCCGCTTTCAAACAGCACTGACGGCACGTCAGGCGCCTTGAGGACGGCGAAGGCAGCAGACTGGACCGCGTCGTCGCGGAACGGCAGGCGCCCGCGTCCTTCGCGCAGGATCAGGCTGCCGAAGCTCTCTGATTTGGCCTGCATCTCACGCTGCGACAGATCGACCAGGATCGCGCCAACATTGTCGCTCTGGTCGGTGATCCGGATGCCATTGACCTCGTCCACCGCGTTTTCGCGAGCCGCGATCCGCTCTGCGGCTTCGTTGCTGCCCTTGTCGGACAGGACATAGACCGTGGCCCCGCGCGCGCCGGTTCCCACCTCGGTGCTGTCAGCATGGATCGAAATGAACAGGTCGGCCTGCAAGCGCCGCGCGATGTCCGGACGGACCGGCAGCATCAGGTAGCGATCATCCTCGCGCGTCAGTGCCACGCGGACCCCGCCCTGGCGCAAGAGTTCGTCCCGCAAGGCCAGAGCGAGCCGCAACACCAGGTCCTTTTCCTTGAGCGGACCAAGACCCGCGCCAGGGTCTTTGCCACCATGCCCTGGGTCAATCACCACGAGCGGCCGGCTGGCATCCTGCGGGCCGCGCACCGGCGGCAGCCCCTGCCGCGCGTCTTCATCCGGGAGATTGACCTGGACGACGTAGCCATAGCCCCGCCCGGGCGCGCCGAAAAACCGGTCGGCCGCAACCATCGTTGCAAAGACCGCCAGCGGGGCAGCAAAAAGTCCAAGGATCACGGCGGCGCGGCGCATTACGTTGTTCTGCTAAACAAGGAAAATTGCGAGAGCAATGGGCGGGGTGGCGGTTTAAGCCTTCGTCGCTGCCCTTGCCGCCTGCCTACCATGATGCTAGGCAACCGATGCGCGAAACCCGCAGCGTTCATTCGTAAGGCCTCTGGCATTACTTATTAAGCAGTTTGCGGGCATT
This sequence comes from Novosphingobium sp., assembly GCA_015657645.1. Classification (GTDB taxonomy): domain Bacteria; phylum Pseudomonadota; class Alphaproteobacteria; order Sphingomonadales; family Sphingomonadaceae; genus Novosphingobium. Next base: position 8,165 of record JACDQK010000028.1, on the reverse strand, counting down.
TCTCGCCAGGAATCCCGGGCCACGCCCGGATGCACAGGTTGATGCCGTAATGAGAAGTGGTTTGTTGCCTGCCAAGACCCTGCCCGTCCGGGCTGTGGCCGTGGCGGTGCGGCAACCGGCGCATGAAAAGTCACTGCGCCTGATCCTTACCGCAGACACACAACACGCCGCCGGGCGGCCCTCTGCCACCGGCTATTCCCACACTGTCGCGCGCCACGCCGGGATCTATCCCCCGGCGCGCGGCCGTTTCGTAAAAGATCGCGCCACACTAGCCAGTCCAGGCCTCATCAGGTCTGACCAGGCATGGCGCGCACGGAGAGTTATAAATGACAATGCGCATGCTGATCGATGCGCGCCACCAGGAAGAAACCCGGGTGGCGGTGCTCAAGGGCAACCGGATTGAGGAATTCGACTTTGAATCTGCTGAACACAAGCAGATCAAGGGTAATATCTATCTCGCCAAGGTAACCAGGGTCGAACCCTCGCTGCAGGCGGCCTTCGTCGACTTTGGCGGCAATCGCCACGGCTTCCTGGCCTTCAGCGAAATCCACCCAGACTATTACCAGATCCCCAAGGAGGACCGCGAGGCCCTGCTGGCGGAAGAAGCTGCTCACGCCGAGGAAGAGGCCGCGCTGCGCGCCATTGCCGAGGGTGAGGAAGACTTCGTTGGTGACGATGAGCTGGGCGAAACCCTGGCCGATGACCTCGCCGGGACCACGCACGAAGCCTATCACGATGATGACGGCCACGGCCTGACCGAAGTCGACACCGCCGAGAAGGACGAAGTCGCGACCATCGAGGATGGCCAGATCGACAACGCCTTCGATCATGAAGGCGAAGAAGCCGCCGAAGCCGAAGGCGGCGATGATCGCCGCCGCGGGCGCGGGCGTCGCCGTCAGGGCCAGGGTGGCCGCGGCAAAGCGAAGGAAGCCGACGAACTGCGCGCCAAGCGCATGGCGCTGCGCCGCCGCTACAAGATCCAGGACGTGATCCAGCGCCGCCAGGTGCTGCTGGTCCAGGTCGTCAAGGAAGAGCGCGGCAACAAGGGTGCTGCCCTCACCACTTACCTCAGCCTGGCCGGCCGCTACTGCGTGCTCATGCCGAATTCGAGCCATGGCGGCGGCATCAGCCGCAAGATCAGCTCGGCTTCCGACCGCAAGCGGCTCAAGTCGATCATCGCTGAACTCGATTTGCCCAAGGCCATGGGCTGCATCGTCCGCACCGCCGGGCTGCAGCGCACCAAGACCGAGATCAAGCGTGACTTCGACTATCTTGCCCGGTTGTGGGACGATATCCGCGAAACCACGCTGAAGAGCACGGCGCCAGCGCTGATCCATTCGGACAGCGACCTGATCAAGCGCGCGATCCGCGACATCTACAACCGCGAGATCGAAGACGTGATCGTCGAAGGCGAACATGGCTACCGCCTCGCCCGCGACTTCATGAAGATGCTGATGCCGAGCCACGCCAAGCGGGTGAAGCAGTATGCCGATCCAGTGCCGCTGTTCCAGCGCTATGGCGCCGAGGACCAGCTGACCGCGATGTACGATCCGGTGGTCCAGCTGAAGAGCGGCGGCTATATCGTCATCAACCCGACCGAAGCGCTGGTCTCGATCGACATCAACTCGGGCCGTTCCACCAAGGAGCACGGGATCGAGGCGACGGCGCTCAACACCAACCTTGAAGCCGCGCGCGAGATCGCCCGCCAGTTGCGCCTGCGCGACATGGCCGGCCTGGTCGTGATCGACTTTATCGACATGGAATATGGCTCGAACGTCCGCAAGGTCGAGAAGGCCATGAAGGACGCGCTGAAGAACGACCGCGCCCGGATCCAGGTTGGCCGGATCTCCAGCTTCGGCCTGATGGAAATGAGCCGCCAGCGCCTGCGCACCGGCGTGCTCGAAGCGACCACCCGCCAGTGCCCGCACTGCGACGGTACCGGCCTGGTCCGTACCGCGTCGAGCGCCGGCCTTTCCGCACTGCGCCTGATCGAGGACGAGGCCGCCAAGGGTCGCGGTTCGATCATCTCGCTCTTCGCCAGCACCGAAGCGGCTGTCTACCTGCTCAACGCCAAGCGCGCTGATCTGGCCGAGATCGAAGAGCGGTACGGCGTGCGCGTCGAAGTTCTGCCGGAAGGTGAGAACGAAGGCGCCAAGATGCGCGTTGCCTCGTCGGGGCCGCGTCCCGAATTCGTGCCCAAGTTCGAGCCGATCGCCCTGGAAGACGATGACGACATCGCCGACCTGGTCGACGAGGACGAAGAAGACGAAGGCGACGAGGACGAAGGCCGTCAGCGCGGAGGCCGTGGCGGTCGCCGTGACGAGGGCGAAGGTGAAGGCGAAGGGCGCGGCAAGCGCCGCCGTCGTCGTCGTCGTCGGGGCGGTCGCGATCGCGAAGATGGCGAAGCTGGCGAGAACAGCGAAGCTGGCGAAGACGATGAAGCCCGCGAGGGCGACGAAGCCGGCGACAGCGAAGACGGTGACCGCGACGAAGGTCCCGCCGGCGAAACCGACGAGCAGCGCAAGCGCCGTCGCCGTCGCCGCCGGGGTGGCCGCGGCCGCAATGGCAACCGCGAGGAAAACGGTGAGGGTCAGGCCAGCGAAGGTGGCGAAGCAACCACCGAAGCCGAGCCGGTAGCAGCCGAGGCCGAAGCGGCTGAAGAAGCACCGGCCAAGCCCAAGCGCAGCCGCAAGAAGGCCGCTCCGGCTGAGCCTGAAGCGGAAGTTGTCGCCGAAGCACCTGCTGAAGCCGAAGCTGCGGCCGAAGAACCCGCAGCCAAGCCCAAGCGGACCCGCAAGAAGAAGGCTGACGAAGCGCCGGTCGAAGCCGAAGCACCCGCCGCCGAACCGGTCGCAGAGGAAGCCCCGGCCAAGCCGAAGCGGACCCGGAAGAAGGCGGTTGCGTCAGAAGCCGACGCCCAGGCCGATGAAACGGTTTCGGCCGAAGCTGAAGCCGACGGCACGCCGCGCCGCGGCTGGTGGCAGCGGACCTTCGGGAACTGAGTGATTTGGGCCGGGTGGCGCGATGCTACCCGGCCTTCACTCCCACGCCCCACTCCATCCAGCCCGCAAATCGGGGCACCTTGGGGGCATATTGCGCGCCAAGCGGTTCGAGCGCGAAACCGCTCCGATCGATCGCCGACCCGACCGGCCGCGTCAGGTGGCAACCGCCCGCAATCCGCGTCCAGATCGGTTCAATCCGCTCCTGCCACTTCGCCACGCCGGCATCCGGCGCCGCGCCATGCTCGGCAAACAGCAATTGCCCGCCAGGCTTCAGCACCCGCCGCATTTCCTTCAGCGTCTGCGCAGGATCCTGGACCGAGCAGAGCGTGAAGGTGCAGACCACCGAATCGAAGCTGTCATCCGCGAACGGGATCGCCTCCCCGGTCCCAGCGCGTATGTCGTGTGCCCAGCCCTTCCGCTCCGCTTCGGCGCGGGCGAATTCCAGGCCTTTCGCGGATGGATCGACCCCGGCGTAGGAAGTGATCTGGGCCGGATTGTAAAACCGCTGGTTCAGTCCGCCGCCACACCCCAGTTCGAATACTGCACCCGACGCAAGCGGCACCACCTGTTCGCGCAATTTCATGATCGCCGGTCCGGAACAGGCACAGCGGATCAGGCGCGGAACCACGTGCTCGTCGTACCAGTTGGCGAATCCCATTACCTGCCCCTCTTCCCTTGCCGGTTTTGTGACGTCATGATGCCAGAAATCGCCTTGGGGGAAAGTGCCAATGCAGGTCTATCGCACGCCGGACGAACGGTTCGGAAATTTGCCCGGTTACTCGTTCGAGCCGCACTTCCACACCCTCAAATCCGGCCTGCGCCTGCACTACATCGATGAAGGACCGCGCGATGGTCGCCCGGTCCTGCTGCTCCATGGCGAGCCGACCTGGTGCTATTTGTGGCGGCACATGATTCCCCTGCTCGTGGCTGAAGGCTTTCGGGTCCTCGCGCCCGACCTGATCGGCTTCGGCCGGTCTGACAAGGTGCTGGGCCGCGAGAGCTATTCCTATGCCGGCCAGGTTGCCTGGATCCGCGAATGGGTCGAGGCGCTGGACCTCAAGGATGTAACGCTGGGCTGTCAGGACTGGGGATCGCTGATCGGGCTGCGGGTTGTGGCCGATCTGCCGGAACGCTTTGCCGCAGTGGCGCTGTCCAACGGCGGCTTGCCCGATGGTCAGGACGCTCCGCGTGCTTTCGCGATCTGGCGGGCCTTTGCCAAGTACAGCCCGGTCTTCCCGATCGGGGGAATCGTTAAGCGCGGCACGAAGCGGCCTCTGTCCGAAGCAGAGGTAGCCGCCTACAACGCCCCCTTCCCGACCACCGCGAGCAAGGCGGCAGCGCGAGCCTATCCGCCGCTGGTTCCCTTCAAGGGTAACCCGGCCGTTCTGGACCAGCTGCGCGCCTGGGACGTGTTCCGCCAATGGCACAAGCCATTTCTCTGCTGCTTCTCTGACGGGGACCCGATCACCCGGGGCGGCGATGCCGTCTGGCTGGACCGCGTGCCCGGCACAAAGGGCATGCCGCACACCACTTTGCGCGGCGGACACTTCATCCAGGAAGACGATCCTGCGGACTTTGCCGCAGCGATTATGACCGCCGCCCGCGCCGCCGTATAAGAATATTGCAGGTTGTCGTGGATTTAGCGTCCGGCAATCAATTGTAGCAATTGCGTGATCCACGCATCTGCTTATGCTCCCACGTCATGCAGACGCAGACTCGGCCATCGTCTGAACCCGTGGTGCTCCCCCAGCTGACCCCCAAGCAGCGTGAGGTGATGGCCCTGGTTGCAGACAACCGAACCAGCAAGGAAATCGCTGGTCTGCTTGGTATTTCCGAATCCGCCGTCAACCAGCGGATCGAGCTCATCCGGGCGCGCCTGGGCGGAATTCCGCGCGGCGAAATGGCCCGGCTCTACCGCCAGGAATTTACCCGCGAACAAACGATTGCCGCCACTTTCCCGCCAACATGGAAGAAAATTCAGGTTCAATCGGAGTCGCCATCCAGCCAGAGCGGTTTTGTGGAGGGTCCATCCGGCGAAGCAGCTGCGCAAACGCAGACGCGCCTACCTGGATCAGGGTCGCAACCTTCCCATTCGCTCCTCCCGGACGGGTTAGCCTGGCTCGACCGGGAGGAGTTTTCTGCCGCATTCCTCCGCACGATCATCGTGGCTGTTCTGGTCGTGGCCGGCATGGCTGCCGCCGCCACCATAACCTCGCTGGTCGGCTTTACCGGGGGCGGCTGACAAAGCTGCACAGAGGTGCTTGCTCCTTGGCGCTGAATCGCTAGATGGGGAGCCGATGCGGCCATATCGCCGCGCAGCGACAGGGACCGACATGGCTACTTTCACGCTTCCTGCTAACAGCAAGATCACGGGCAAGGCCCAGCACCACAAGGCTGATGGCGCTTCCCACGTGAAAAAGTTCACTGTGTACCGCTACGATCCCGACAGTGGTGAAAACCCGCGCTACGACACCTTCGAGATCGATCTCGACAGCTGCGGGCCGATGGTGCTCGACGCGCTGATCAAGATGAAGTCCGAACAGGACCCCAGCCTGACCTTCCGCCGCTCGTGCCGCGAAGGGATCTGCGGCTCCTGCGCGATGAATATCAACGGCCGCAACGGCCTGGCCTGCACCACCGCGATCGAGGACCTCAAGGGCGAAGTCCGCATCACCCCGCTGCCGCATATGGAAGTGATCAAGGACCTGGTGCCTGACTTCACCCATTTCTACGCGCAGTATGCCTCGATCCGGCCCTGGCTGCAGACCGTCAGCACCACGCCTTCGGGCAAGGAGCGGCTCCAGTCACCCGAACAGCGCGAAAAGCTGGACGGCCTGTACGAGTGCATCCTGTGCGCCTGCTGCTCGACCTCGTGCCCCAGCTACTGGTGGAACAGCGACAAGTTCCTGGGCCCGGCGATTCTGCTCCAGGCCTATCGCTGGCTGGCTGACAGCCGCGACGAGATGACCGGTGAGCGGCTGGACGAGCTGGAAGATCCCTTCCGCCTCTATCGCTGCCACACGATCATGAACTGCGCCAACGTCTGCCCCAAGGGCCTGTCACCGGCGCGCGCGATTGCCGAAATCAAGAAGATGCAGGCTGCCAAGCATGCGTGACGGGTGCCGCGCTTGAGCGAGACCGCCAGCGGCGACGACCGCGGATTCCGCAGCGAGCCAGATTCGGAGAACCCGGGCTGGTACACTTGGCAGCTCAAGGACAACACCCGGTTCAACAGCTGGATGTTCCCGAAGCTGCTGGTTCGCGCCGAACCAGATGGCAAGGCGCGACTGCGGATGTTTCCTGGGCATCGCCACACCAACCTGGGCAATAACATTCACGGCGGCGCCGTGATGTCGCTGGTCGACATCGCGCTGTTCGCATGTTCGCGCCAGTTGGGGATTATCGAAGCAGGTACAGCAGTCACGCTTGATCTCAACGTCCAGTTTATCGGCGCGGGCAAGCCCGACGTGCCATGCGATGCAGTCACTGAAGTGCTGAAGGAAACGCGGCGTCTGGTGTTCCTGCGCGGTATCGTCGAACAGGACGAAAACCTGATCGCCGCATACTCGGGCACGATCCGCAAGCCTACCGCACCGCGATGACGGGTGTCCTGACGCGTTACGAGGAGCTGGTCGGTGCCGGAGAGTTACGCCCCGACCCAGAGCAACGCGCCGCTGCCGAGCGCTTGAACCGGCTGCAGCAGGAACTTGAAGCCCCGCAAGCCGGCGGGCTCCTCGGCAAGCTGTTTGGCAAAAAGCCGGCCGCGCCGCGCGGGCTCTATCTGTGGGGCGGGGTCGGGCGCGGCAAGTCGATGTTGATGGATCTGTTCCACGACAGCCTGGCGATCCCCGACAAGCGCCGCGTTCACTTCCACGCCTTCATGCAGGAAGTCCACGCCCGGCTGCGCGAGGCGCGCAAGAGCGAGAGCGGCGATCCGATCCCGCCAGTCGCCGCCGCCATCGCCGAGGGCCTGCGGGTGCTCGCCTTCGACGAGATGGTGGTCAACAATTCGGCCGATGCGATGATCATGAGCCGGCTGTTCACGGCATTGATCACCCAGCACCAGTTGGTCATCGTCACAACCAGCAACCGTGCGCCGTCTGAGCTCTACAAGGACGGCCTCAACCGCGAACACTTCCTGCCTTTCATCGCCCTGATCGAGCGTGAGCTCGACGTGCTCGCACTCAACGGCCCGGTCGATTACCGGCTGGAGCGCCTGGGCGGAATGGCGACCTGGCACACCCCGTTGGGCGATGCTGCCACGGCGCAAGTGCGCGAGGCCTTCTTCCGCCTGACTGACTATCCCCCAGAGGATGCAGAGCACGTCCCCTCAGCTGAGCTCGACGTGGGCGGCGGACGCATGCTCCGCGTCCCCAAGAGCCTGAAGGGCGTGGCCGTGTTCAGCTTCAAGCGGCTCTGCGCCGAAGCCCGCGGCGCGCCGGACTATCTGGCGATCGCCCAGACCTATCACACCGTGATCCTGGTCGGCATTCCGAAGATGGGGCCGGAGAACCGCAACGAGGCCGCCCGTTTCGTCACCCTGATCGATGCGCTTTACGAGCAGAAGGTCAAGCTGCTGGCCACCGCCGATGCCACCCCGGAAGAGCTCTATGCCGCCGGTGATGGCCGGTTCGAGTTCGAACGCACGGTCAGCCGGCTGATGGAGATGCAGAGCGCGGACTACATGGCGCTGGGCCATGGCGAGCAGGGTTGAAATAACCCAGACCCTTCCCATCTCCCCATCATTCCGGCGGCAACACCCCGCCGAGGTGGATAGCAGACATGATCGAAGTACGACCCTTTGCTGGCCTTGGCCACGCGAACCACGGCTGGCTGGACGCCCGCCACCACTTTAGCTTCGCCTCCTATTACGATCCCGCCCGCATGGGCTGGGGCGCGATCCGCGTCTGGAATGACGATACCATAGCCGCGCGCAGCGGCTTTCCGCCGCATCCACACAATGACATGGAAATCGTCACCTTCGTTCGAAGCGGCGCGATCACGCACCAGGACAGCCTGGGGAACAAGGGCCGGACCGGAGCTGGCGATGTCCAGGTGATGAGCGCCGGAACGGGGATCGTCCATGCCGAATACAACCTTGAGGACGAAGCCACGACCCTGTTCCAGATCTGGATCATGCCAGATCGCGCAGGCGAGGCCCCC
>JACDQK010000281.1 GCA_015657645.1 Novosphingobium sp. | reverse complement strand
GGGCAGACGCTGAAGCAGCTGCAGGCCAAGCTGGGCGAGGCCAAGAGCCTGCCGCCGCTGGGCCACCTTTCCGTCACGATCCCCGGTACGGTCGATGCCTGGTTCACCATGCACGCCCGGTTCGGCAAGCTGCCGATGAAAGACGTGCTCGCCCCGACGATCCGCTATGCGCGTGAGGGCCACCCGGTCGCCCCGGTGATCGCCGAGTATTACCGCCGCGCGTTTCGCAATTTCGATCGCAATGCCGCCAAGTTCGATTTCACCAATGCCCGCGCCACCTGGTTTGCCAATGGCGCGCCCAAGACGGGCGAGATGTTCCGCAACCCGGACCTCGCCAATACGCTCGAGCGGATCGGCCAGAACGGCCGCGACGAATTTTACCGGGGGCAGAGCGCCAAGGTGATGGTCGATTACCTCAAGCGGCAGGGTTCGGCCTACAGCCTCGAGGACTTTGCCGCCCACCGCAGCGACTGGTTCGAGCCAGCCTGCGTGGCCTACCGCAAGGGCTATGAACTGTGCGAGCTGCCGCCCAACACACAAGGCTTCGCCGCGCTGCAGATGGTAAACATCCTCAAGAACGTCGACCTGGCACAATGGGAGCGCGGCAGCCCCGAAGTGCTGCACTACATCACCGAGGCGAAGCGGCTGGCCCATGCCGATGTCGCCAAGTTCTATGCCGATCCCAGTTTCGCACCCTTCCCGATGGACCTGCTGTCCGACGAATATGGCAAGAAGCGTTTCGCCCTGATCGACCCCAAGCGCGCGACACCGGAGTTCGCGCCGGGCGAACCCAAGCCGGAACCCAAGCTGGAGGGGCCGGGTGACACCACATACATGACCGTGGTCGACAAGGACGGGCTGATGGTCAGCCTGATCCAATCCAACTATCGCGGCATGGGCAGCGGGCTAACGCCGGATGGTCTGGGCTTCATGTTCCAGGACCGGGGCGAGCTTTACAGCCTCGATCCCAAGCACGCCAATGCCTATGCGCCGGCCAAGCGCCCGTTCCAGACGATCATCCCGGCCTTCGTGAAGAAGGATGGCCAACCTTACATGACGCTGGGGCTGATGGGCGGGGCGATGCAGCCGCAGGGGCATGTGCAGGTGCTGATCAACCTGGTCGATTACGGCATGAACCTGCAGGAAGCCGGCGATGCCGCGCGGCTCAACCACGAAGGCGGGCGCGAGCCGACCGAGCCGTCAACCGGCCCGGCGATCGACCCGCTCGGCACGCTTTACGTCGAACCCGGCATCCCGGCAGCGACCGTCGCAGCGCTGACGGCGATGGGCCACAAGGTCGAAGTGGTGAAGGACGGCGCCATGTTCGGCGGCTATCAGGCCATCGCCCGCGATCCCAAGACCGGCGTGCTGACCGGCGCGACCGAGATGCGCAAGGACGGGCAAGCGCAGGGGTACTAAAGCCCGCTCTGCACCGGATCTGCACAACAAGCCCACCGCCGCACCAGCACGGTCTGCGCGGTGCCGCGCTAGAGCCTCTCCTGCATTCAGGGGAGTTTTCGCATGTCGCTCGTTCATCGCCACGGGTTCTGGTTCAAGCTGGGCCTCGCCGCCGCGCTGGTCGCGCTGGCGGACCGGGTGTTCTACCAGGGCGGGCATAGTCACGGCTGGCTCGGCCTGTTCGGCGCGGCGCTGGCGCTGGCGGCGGCGCTCGCCCTGCCGGCATTGCGACGCGATCGGCGGGCGCTGGCGGCGCTGTGCGTATCGCTGGCCATGGCCGGGGCGATGGCCTGGGACGCGGCGCTGCTGCCCTTCGCGCTGTTCTGGATCGCGCTGGGCCTGGCCATCCTGCTGCCCGCCACCGCCCGGTTCGACGATGCCTGGCGCTGGGCGCAACGGTTGTTCGCCCATGGCGGTAAGGCGCTGTTCGGGCCGCTGATCGACCTGTTCAAGCTGGCCCGGACCGGCCGCCGCAAGCCCGATACCGTGCAGGGCCTGCGCCGCACCCTGCCCGCGCTGGTCCTGCCGCTGCTGGGTTCGGCGGTGATCGTGGCGCTGTTCTCCGCCGCCAATCCGGTGATCGAGCAGTTCCTCACCAGCCTGTCGCTACCGATGCTGGACGATACGGCGTTTGAGCGGCTGTTCTTCTGGGGCTTCGTTTCGGTCGTGGTCTGGGGCGTGCTGCGTCCGCGCCGCAGCCGGCCGTTCTTCGGCACCTTCGATGGCTCGGGCGATCTCGTCTTGCCGGGGGTCAGCCCTACGTCGGTGCTGCTCTCGCTGCTGGCCTTCAACCTGCTCTTCGCCATGCAAAACGCGATGGACCTGGCCTGGTTGTGGGGGCTCGTCCAGCTGCCGCAGGGGATGACCCTGGCGGACTATGCCCACCGCGGCGCCTATCCGCTGATCGTCACCGCGCTGCTCGCCGCGCTGTTCGTGCTGATCACGCTGCGCCCCGGATCGCAGACCGCAGCAAGCCCGTTGGTGCGGCGGCTGGTGATGCTGTGGATCGCGCAGAACGTGGTGCTGGTCGCCTCGGCCATGCTGCGGCTCTACGATTATATCGACGCCTATTCGCTGACCCGGCTGCGGATCGCAGCGCTGGTCTGGATGGGGCTAGTGGCGGTGGGCCTTGGCCTGATCCTGTGGCGGCTGCTCAAGGAGAAATCCGCGCCGTGGCTGATCAACGCCAACTGCGGCGCGGCGGCGATACTGCTGTGCAGCTACGCCTTCGTCGATACCGGGGCGCTGGCAGCGCAGTGGAACGTGCGCCACGCCCGCGAGGTGGATGGCACGGGCGCGGGGATAGACCTGTGCTACCTCGCCGAACTCGGCCCTGCCTCGCTGCTGCCGCTGATCGAGCTGGAGAACCGCCCGCTCGATCCCATGCTGCAGCAGCGCGTGCGGATGCTGCGCGAGCAGGTCCAGCACCGCCAGGCGCAGATGCTGCGGCAGGGGGAATGGACGCTGCTGGGCGAATATCGGCTGAGCCGGGCCGAGGAACTTGGTGCGGTCCTGCCCAAGGATCCGCCGGCGCCGCGCTACGATTGCAGCGGCCAGCCCTATGAAGCAGCGCCCGTCAGTGACTGCCGCCGCCAAACCGCCACAAGGCAAGGCCATGGCCCGCCGCGTCCTGATCGTCGACGATGACCCGCACATCCGCGAGGTGCTGGTGTTCGCCTTCGACAAGGCCGGGATCGCCACCACCCAGGCGGGCGACGGCGAGGAAGCCCTGGCGCTGATCGGTCGCGATCCGCCTGATCTGGTGGTGCTGGACATCAACATGCCGCGCATGGACGGCCTGGAGGTCTGCCGCCGCTTGCGGGCGCAGGGCGAATTGCCGATCCTGTTCCTTTCCAGCCGCGATGACGAGCTCGACCGGGTGCTGGGGATCGAGCTGGGCGCAGACGACTATGTGGTGAAGCCGTTCTCCCCGCGCGAGGTGGTGGCCCGCGCCCAGGCGATCCTGCGCCGCTCGGCCCGCGATGCTGCGCCCGCCGGCGAGGCGCTGGGCCGGGGCGGCCTGAGCCTCGATCTCGATGGCTGGGCGGCGCGCTGGCAGGGCAATGAAGTGGCGCTGACCGTGACCGAGTTCACCCTCCTGCGCACGCTTTCCGCCAATCCCACGCGCTTCTTCAGCCGCGATGAGTTGATCGACCGGCTCCACGGCCCCGGCTTTGCGATCACCGACCGGACCATCGACAGCCACGTCCGCAACCTGCGCCGCAAGTTCGCCGAGGCGGGGTGTGACAGCCTGGTCGAGACACGGGCCGGGGTGGGTTACCGTCTCGGGCCCTGCACCCCGGCATGATCGCCGCCTTGCGCGCACTCGCCCTGCGGCTCTGGCCGGTACCGCGGCTGCGCTGGCTGTTGTTCGGGACGCTGCTGTTCGTCGCCGCCCTGCCGGGCATCGCCGCGCTGGGCCTGCGGGTTTACGAGAATGCCCTGATCCGCCAGACCGAGGCCGAGCTGACCGCGCAGAGCGCCGCGATTGCCGCCAGCGCGGCGCTGCTCTGGCCCGGACCCGCCGCTGCGACACCGCCCGAGGGCGTGGACGATCCGCGCGAGAGCTATGAGGATGGCCCGAGCGGCGTCGACCTGCGCTCCTCGCCGGTCCTGCCCGAACGCCCCGCCGCCAGCGTGAGCCCCGCCCGCGCCGATCCGGTCGCGCAGCAAGTTGCCGACCGCCTCGCCCCCGCGATTGCCGAAACCAAGCGCGCCACGCTCGCTTCGATCCTGTTGCTCGACCGGCAAGGCGTGCTGCTGAGCGGACGTGACAGGGGGCTGAGCCTGGCCGAGGTGCCCGAGGTGCAAGGTGCCCTGTCCGGCACCCCGCGCACGGTGCTGCGCCATAACGATGCCTATCTGCGCGATACCCCGCTCGACTGGATCAGCCGCGCCACTTCGATCCGGATGCACCAGGCCCGCCCGATCACGGTGCGGGGCGAGGTGGTCGGCGCGGTGCTGGTCTCGCGCTCCCCGCGCGCGTTGTTCCGGGGGATGTGGGAGGATCGCGGCAAGATCGCGCTGGGCGTCGCGGCGATCTTTGCGCTGCTGCTGGTGCTGACCGGGGTGCTGGCCCGCGCCATCGTCAGCCCGGTCGAACGCCTCAGCCGCGCCAGCCGCGCACTGGCGCAAGGCCGCCACGCCGCGCCGCGCCGGCCGACGCTGGAGGTGCGCGAGATCGGCAGCCTCTATGACGATTTCGCGGCGATGTCGGCCGCGATTGCCCGCCGCTCGCGCTACCTGCGCGATTTCGCCGCGGCGCTGAGCCATGAATTCAAGACGCCGCTGGCCGGCCTCTCGGGCGGGATCGAGCTGCTGCAGGATCACGGCGCAACCATGGCCGAGGGAGAACGCCAGCGCTTTCTGGGCAATATGGCGGCGGATGCGGGGCGGCTGTCGCGGCTGGTCAGCCGGTTGATGGAGCTGGCCCAGGCCGACATGGGCCGGAGCGATCCGGAGGCGCGGACCGAGCTGCTGCCGGTGCTGGCGCAAGTGGCGGACGGACTGCGGCGCGATGGTTTTGCCGTCACGCTGGACCTTCCCGACAATCTCCCGCCGCTGGCCGCCGAAGGAGGGGCGCTCGAGGCAATCGTCACCACGCTGGGCGAAAATGCGCAGCAGGCCGGGGCCAGCCAGCTCGCGATCAGCGCCAGTCTGGCCGAGGACGAGATCGTGATCCGCCTCAGCGACAACGGTCCCGGCATACCCGAAGCCGACCGCGAGCGGGTGTTCGATCCCTTCTTCACCAGCAAGCGCGCGGCGGGCGGCACTGGCCTGGGCCTGCCGATCGCCCGCGCGCTGGCCGAAAACGGGCATGGCCAGCTGGAACTGCTGCCGTGCGAAATGGGGACAACCTTTGCCCTGACCTTCCCGGCCGCCCGGCGCTGACTCGCGCCCACGGCTGCAATCGGCTAGAGGCGGTTGCGATGGAAACCAGTGACCTGCGCATTGCCCTGTTCAGCGGCAACTACAATTACGTCCGCGACGGCGCCAACCAGGCGCTCAACCGGCTGGTCGGCTATCTGCTGCGCCAGGGCGCGCAGGTGCGGGTCTATGCGCCAACGGTGGACGAGCCGGCCTTTCCGGCCACCGGCGATCTGGTCGGCGTGCCGTCCTTCGCCTTCCCCGGGCGCGGCGAATACCGCGTGCCGTTGCTGCTGAGCCCGCGCGTGCGGGCCGACCTCAAGGCCTTCGATCCCAACGTGGTGCAGATCTCCTCGCCCGATTTCGCCGCGCACCGCGCGGTAACCTGGGCGCGGCACCGCCGCATTCCGGTGCTGGGATCGGTCCACACCCGGTTCGAGACCTATTTCCGTTATTACAACATGGCCTGGCTGGAGCCGGTCGTGGAGGCCCTGCTGCGCCGACTTTACCGCCGCTGCGATGCCCTGGTCGCGCCGTCGGAATCGATGGCTCAGGTGCTGCGCGACCAGCGGATGAATTACGATATCGATATCTGGTCACGCGGGGTCGACCGCGAGATTTTCGATCCGGGCCACCGCTCGCTGGAATGGCGCCGCAGCCTGGGGATCGGCGATGACGAGGTGCTGGTCGGCTTCCACAGCCGGCTGGTGATGGAAAAGGGGCTCGACGTCTTTTCCGATACGATCGACGAGCTGCGCCGCAAGGGCATCAAGCATCGCACGCTGATCGTCGGCGATGGCCCCGCGCGGCCGTGGCTCGAAGCACGCCTGCCGCAGGCGGTGTTCGGCGGCTATATGGCGGGTGCGGACCTGGGCAAGGCGGTCGCAAGCATGGACGTGCTGTTCTTCCCCTCGACCACCGAAACCTTCGGCAATGTCAGCCTGGAAGCCATGGCGAGCGGCCTGCCCGTGGTCGCCGCCGCTGCGACCGGCAGCCAGAACCTGGTCGCCAATGGCCGCTCGGGCCGGCTGATCCGACCGGGTGCGGTTTCGCAGTTCGCCGATGCGTTGGAGGCTTACATCCAGGACCCGGCACTGCGCCGCGCCCACGGTGAGGCGGGCGAACGGCGCAGCCGGGACTTCAGTTGGGACCAGATCAACCAGGTCGTCGCGGACACCTATATCCGGCTCATCCGCCAGAAGGCCGCCCTGAACCGGCGCTGATCTAGCCGAACCGGCCCGCTGCCACTTCGCGGCGGCTGAGCCACAGCAGCAAGGCAATCACCGCGAGGATGAACACGGTCATGCCGGGATCGAGCACCCCGGCCCGCAGCTGCGCGCCAAAGCTGGCGAGCGCACCGAGCAGCGAGACCAGGAAGGCCGGAACAGCCTGCTGCCGCCGCAGCACCATCAGCACCGAACCGGCCAACGAACCCCAGATGCCGAGCGACCAGCCGACGTGGGCATAGAGCGGCATATTGGCCATGTATTCCTGCATCGCCGGACTGGCGCCGGCGGCGGCACCCTGCGGATCGAACTTGGCCCAGAGATACAGGCAGGCGCCCAGGACATTCCAGAGAAGACCCAGCCAGGTCGCGATCTTGATCGCGGTCGGCTGACCATTTGCAGCTGAACTTGCCATTTCATTTCCCCCATCCCGTTAAGGATGGGGGAAAGTATCATGGGAAACCGGATTGGCCAAATCGCCGGTCAGAGCTTCTCGATCCGCCGCGCCAGCTCGTCGATCGCGGTGACGATCTCGTCGATCAGCTCCGGCCCGGCTTCCCCGGCGCGGACCTTGTGGATCAGCACCTGGCGCAGGTTGCCCATGGCCCGACGCAACGAGGCCGCATCGGGCCGGCTGCGCGCTTCGCCCATGTCGGTCAGCCGCGCCAGCAAGGCTTCGACTTCCTCGGCGCGTTCGGCCAGGTGTGCCGTGCCTTCCTCGGTCACGGCAAAGCGCTTGCGCGCGCCGTCACCCTGCGCCTCGGCGATCAGGCCCATGTCGCCCAGCAGGGTCAGCGTGGGATAGACCACGCCGGGGCTGGGGGCATAGGCGCCGCCGGTCAGCTCTTCGATCGCCTTGATCAGGTCATAACCGTGGCGCGGCTCATCCGCGATCAGCTTGAGCAGCACGAGCCGCAGTTCGCCGCCATCGAACATCCGGCGGCGGGTGCGGCGCGGGCCATCATCGGTCCCCGCGTCCCACTGGAAGGCGAACGGCCCCCAGGAGCGCGAACCGCGCCAGCGTCCGCCAGCGCTCTTGCCGCAGCCGTGATTGGCATAATGGAAAAACATGTCAGGTCCTTTCGAGTCTTCGATGCGCTCAAGATATATCTTAGATGCATCTATTCAAGCCCCCTCGTCCGAATCCATTCGCCCGCCTATGCTGGGCCGATGGCCGACCTCTTTGCCGAAGACCTGCCCGGTGCCGCGCCGGATGAACCGCGCGAGGATGCCCCGCTGGCGGACCGGCTGCGACCGCGCAATCTGGGTGAGGTGATCGGGCAGGAGCACCTTACCGGGCCGGAAGGCGCGATCGGACGGATGGTCGCTGCGGGCAAGCTCTCCAGCATGATCCTGTGGGGCCCGCCCGGCACCGGCAAGACCAGCACGGCGCGGCTGCTGGCCGATGCGGTGGGGATGCGGTTCGTTTCGGTCAGCGCGGTGTTCTCAGGCGTGGCCGATCTCAAGAAAGCCTTCGCCGAGGCCGAGACAGCGGCCAAGATGGGGCAGCGCACGCTGCTGTTCGTGGACGAGATCCACCGCTTCAACCGTGCCCAGCAGGATGGCTTCCTGCCCTTCGTCGAGAAGGGCACGGTTACGCTGGTCGGCGCGACGACCGAGAACCCCAGCTTTGCCCTCAACGCCGCGCTGCTCTCCGCGCGCAAGTGTTGATCCTGCACCGGCTCGATGCGCGGGCGCTGGATGAACTACTGACTCGCGCGGAGGGCCTCGCCGGCCCCCTCCCCCCTCACCCCGGACGCGCGTGAGGCGCTGGTGGCGAGCGCCGATGGCGATGGCCGCTTCCTGCTCAACCAGGCCGAAACGCTTTACAACGCCAAGATCCCGGAGCCGCTCGATCCGGCCGGGCTTGGCGCCTTCCTGCAGCGCCGGGTAGCGGTCTATGACAAGGACCGCGACGGGCACTACAACCTGATTTCGGCGCTCCACAAGGCACTGCGCGGTTCTGACCCGCAGGCGAGCCTGTACTACATGGCGCGGATGCTGACCGCGGGCGAAGAGCCGCTCTACGTGCTGCGGCGATTGGTGCGCTTTGCCAGCGAGGACATCGGCCTCGCCGATCCGCAGGCGCTGGTCCAGTGCCTCGCCGCCAAGGATGCCTACCAGTTCCTCGGCAGTCCGGAGGGCGAGCTGGCGATCGTCCAGGCCTGCCTCTACCTCGCCACCGCCCCCAAATCGAACGCGGCCTATGTCGCGCAGAAGGAGGCGTGGAAGAGCGCCAGGGAGACCGGTTCGCTCGCCCCGCCCGCCCATATCCTCAACGCCCCGACCAAGCTGATGAAGGACATCGGCTATGGCGCGGGCTATGCCTATGACCACGAGGCCGAGGACGGCTTTTCCGGCGCTGACTATTGGCCCGAAGGCATGGCGGCGCAGGACTACTACCGCCCGGTCGAGCGCGGCTTCGAGCGCGAGGTGCTCAAGCGGCTCGAATGGTGGGAGAAGAAGCGGCGCGAGGTGCGCGGCGAATGAAGCCCGGCAGATTTCGGCACTTCGTCGCGATCGATTGGTCCGGCGCGGCGGGGGAGCGGCATCGCGGGATCGCCGTGGCGCTGTGCAGCACCGGTGACGCTCCACCCGAACTGGTCCGCCCCGGCC
This sequence comes from Novosphingobium sp., assembly GCA_015657645.1. Classification (GTDB taxonomy): domain Bacteria; phylum Pseudomonadota; class Alphaproteobacteria; order Sphingomonadales; family Sphingomonadaceae; genus Novosphingobium. The sequence continues at coordinate 7,459 of JACDQK010000281.1, read as the reverse complement.
ACCGCTGGTCGCGGCCCGAGGCGCTCGACTGGCTGCTGACCGAACTGCCCGACCACGCCATTGTTGGCTTCGACATGGGGATCAGCCTCGCCCATGCCGATGCGGGGGCCTTCTTCCCCGGCTGGGCGGAAAGTCCCGGCAGCGCCCGCGAACTCTGGGCCCTGATCGACCGGATTTGCACCGACGATCCGCACCTCTCCGCCACCAGCCTGGTCGACCATCCCGAGGCCGCGCGCATTTTCGGCGACATGGCGGGCGCGAGGGGGATCTATTCGGGGGTGGACGCGGCCGCTTCCGCATGACCGAGCGCGCGCAAGAGGCGATGGGTTGCCGGCCCTACTCCAATTTCAATCTGGTCGGCGCGGCGCAGGTCGGCAAATCGAGCCTGACGGGGATGCGCTTGCTGCACCGGCTGGAAGGCCGTCTGCCGGTCTGGCCGATCGATCCGTTGCCGGATACCGGCTCGGTCGTCTGCGAGATCTACACCACGATCGCCGCGCGGGCCGCCGGTCGCCGCACGGGCGCGTCCAAGATCCGCGATCATGCCGATCTTGCTGCGGCGCTGGTCGTCCTTGGCGCAGCGCCCGTCGTCGGCACTGGCGCCATCACCGATCATGCCGCCGACGCCCTGATCACCGCCGCCTGGCTGCGAAACGCCGCGCACGACGGCGCGCTGTGGCGCCCGGCCGGCCTGACCCCGGCAATTGCCCAAACAGAGGGGTGGACCTTTGGCGCTGCCTGACGCTAAGGACACCGGCACAAAGACCACATTGCCGGCTTAGCTCAGTTGGTAGAGCACCTGATTTGTAATCAGGGGGTCGCGGGTTCGATCCCTGCAGCCGGCACCAAGAACACATTCGCAGGGACGGTCGTTAGATGCTTGCAGAGATGATCACGCGGCTGTTCGAGCGGTCGCTCGACGACGCCGCGCAAGCCGCAGCGCGCGAGGGGCAATGGCTGCCCGCGCTGTGGGCCGAGGTTGAGGAAATGGGCCTGCCGCTGGCCCTGCTGACCGAGGACCAGGGCGGTTTCGGCCTGTCCTTTGCCGAAGCGGGTGAAACGCTCCGCCTGCTCGGCAGCCACGCCATGCCGCTGCCGGTGGCCGAGACGATGGCAGCCAACCAGCTCTTCGCCGCCGCCGGGCTGCCGCTGGCGGAAGGCCCGGCTGGCCTGGCCCGCGCCGACGATCTGACGCTCAGCAATGGCCGCCTGACCGGCACCGTCGCGCGTGTCGCCTGGGGTGAGCAGCTCGATTGCCTGGCCCTGGCCGTGGGCGACAAGCTCTACCGCGTGCCGCGCTCGGGCTGGTCGCTGGCCGAGGCTGGCCTGTCTGCCAACTTCCACCCGCGCCCCTCGCTCGCGATCGACTGGGCGATCGATGCCGAAGCCGCGCTGCCGTGGTGCCCGCTGGCCAGCGGCGCGACCGTCCGCGCCTTCCAGATCGCCGGGGCGCTCGAGGCCGCGCTCGACATGACGCTGAGCCACACCGCCACCCGCGTCCAGTTCGGCAAGCCGCTGCAGAAGAACCAGGTTGTGCAGCACGAGCTGGCCAAGCTGGCCGGCGAGCTGGCCTGCGCCACCGCGGCCGCAGACCTCGCCGGTGAAGCCCTCGCCCGCCATGACGTGCTGGGCGTTGCCGCCGGCTCGTTGCGCGCCCGTGAGGCCGCGACGGCCGGGGCGGCGATTGCCACCCAGATGCACGGCGCGATCGGCTTTACCCGCGAGCACCGCCTCCACCTTTACACCACCTCGCTGTGGACCTGGCGCGACGAGTTCGGCGGCCAGGTATCCTGGGCGAAACTACTGGGCTCCGCCGCGCTGGCCGCTGGCGGCCCGGGCTATTGGCCGATGGTGACTGCCCTATGACCGCGATCCCGTTCCCCGCTCCCCCGGCCGACAGCGCCGAGGTCATTGCCCTGCGCGCCGAGTTCCGCGCTTTCCTTGACCAGCAGCTGAAGGACCGCACTCCGCGCCAGCGCAGCGACAACTGGTACGGCTATGACCGCGGCTTCAGCCGGGCGATGGGCCAGGCCGGCTATCTCGGCATGACCTGGCCGAAGCAGTACGGCGGGCATGAACGCAGCGCCTTCGAGCGCGCCGTGATCGTCGAGGAATGCCTCGCCGCCGGCGCCCCGGTCGGCGCGCACTGGATTGCCGATCGCCAGTCCGGCCCCTCGATCCTCAAGTTCGGCACCGAAGCCCAGAAGCAGGCCTTCCTGCCGCGCATCGCCGCCGGCGAGCTGTCCTTCGGGATCGGGATGAGCGAGCCTGATTCGGGCTCTGACCTCGCCGCGACCCGCACCAAGGCGGTCAAGGACGGCGGTGTCTATCGCGTCACCGGCACCAAGGTCTGGACCAGCTTCGCGCACGAGGCGGACTATGTGATCCTGTTCTGCCGGACCAGCGGGACCCCCGCTGACCGGCACCTCGGCACCAGCCAGCTGCTGATCGACCTCAAGAACACTCCGGGCCTGACGATCAAGCCGATCATCGACCTGGCTGGCCAGCACCACTTCAACGAGATGCATTTCGAGGACGCCGTGGTCCCCGTCGACATGCTGCTCGGCGAAGAGGGCCAGGGCTGGGATCAGGTGATGAGCGAGCTGGCGTTTGAGCGCTCAGGCCCCGAACGCTTCCTCTCCTCGATCGAACTGATGGTCCAGCTGATCGAAGTGCTGAAGGGTAAGGGCAGTGACGCCGCGCAGATCACCGTCGGCCGCGTCACCGCGCGGCTCGCCGTGCTGCGCCGCTTGTCGCGCTCGGTCGCGGGCATGCTGCAGGAGCACCAGAACGCCAACCTCCAGGCCGCGATCGTCAAGGATGTCGGCGCGTTGTTCGAACAGGCCCTGCCCGACATCGCCCGCGAACTGATCGATGCCGAACCCGATCCGCGCGCAGCCGGGGCCTATTCCTCGGTGCTTGCCAATATCGTGCACAATTCGCCGAGCTGGTCACTGCGCGGCGGCACGCGCGAAATCCTGCGCGGGATCATCGCGCGCGGGCTGGGGACGCGCTGATACAGTTGCATTTGTAACCTGATCGGGGAATGGTCAGTCCATGACCGATCAGACCATGACCTATGCCCGCTACCTGTCGCTCGACGAGCTGCTGGCCTGCCAGAATCCGCGTTCCGATTGCGATGACGAGATGCTGTTCGTCATCATCCACCAGACCAAGGAGCTGTGGCTCAAGCAGATGATCCGCGAGCTGAAGCTGGCGAAGGAACAGGTTCAGGCCGATGCGCTGGTCCCGGCTTACAAGGCGCTGGCGCGGGTCAGCCGGATCCAGGCGGTGATGACGCTGTCGTGGGACGTGCTCGCCACCATGACGCCGAGTGATTACACCCGCTTCCGCGACGTACTGGGGCCGTCGAGCGGGTTCCAGTCGGACCAGTTCCGCACGGTCGAATATATGCTCGGCCTGAAGGACAAGCGCTTCCTGTCCTATCAGGAGGATCGGCCCGAAGCCCGCGCGGCGATGGAAACCGCGCTGGCCGCGCCGAGCCTGTGGGACGATGCGATTGCGGCGGCGGCGCGGGCCGGGCTGGCGATCCCGGCCGAAGTGCTGGAGCGCGATGTGACCCAGCCTTACGCGGCCCATGAAGCGGTCGAGGCGGCGTTCCTTGAGGTCTATCGCCACACCGAGCGCTATTGGGAGCTTTACCAGCTGGCCGAAAAGCTGGTCGATCTCGACGATGCCATGGCAACCTGGCGGCACAAGCACGTGCTGACCGTCGAGCGCGTGATCGGCGGCAAGCGCGGCACCGGCGGCACAGCGGGCGCGGCCTATCTGCATTCGACACTGGGCAAGCGCGCTTTCCCTGAGCTTTGGACCTTGCGGACCTCACTGTGAGCTACAAGCACCTATTCTCCCGCGCCCTCGCCGCCGCCCCGGGCCGTCTGCATTTCGCCGCGCATAGCCACCACCTATGGCCCGATGCCAGCTGGCAGGGGCATGCCGAAGCCTGGGACGATGCCGCGCGGCTGGCCGACCATAAGTGGGACCGGGTGTTCGGCGAGGTCATCCCCGAAGCCCAGCGCCACATCGCCGCCGAGCTGGCCCTGCCTGATCCGGCGACCATCGCCTTTGCCCCCAACACCCACGAATTGCTGGTGCGGATCGTCTCCGCCCTGCCGATGGACCGGCCACGCGTGCTGGCGAGCGACGGGGAATTCCACTCCTTCCGCCGCCAGTCGCTGCGCTGGGCCGAAGCCGGCCGGATCGCACTGACCACCGTGCCGCTGGATCAGGTGATCGAGACGGCGGAAGCGGGCCAGTTCGACCTGATCTTCGCCAGTCAGGTCCAGTTCAATGCCGGGCGCGTGCTCGAAGGGATCGAGCGCCTCGCCGCCCTTGCCCGCCCGGACGGTCCGTGGGTGGTGATCGATGGCTATCACGGCTTCATGGCCATGCCGACCGACTTGTCCGCCGTGGCCGACCAGGTGTTCTACCTGTCCGGTGGCTACAAATATGCCATGGCCGGTGAAGGCGTCTGCTTCCTCCACGCCCCGCCCGGCTTTGCCCCGCGTCCGGAATTCACCGGCTGGTTTGCCGCCTTCGATGATCTCGCGGCCAAGCAAGGCGGCGTCGGCTATGCGCCGGATGGGGCGCGGTTCCTCGGCAGCACCTTCGATCCCAGCGGCATCTATCGCTTCAATGCAGTGCAGCGGATGTTGGCGCACGAAGGCCTGACCACGGCCGCGATCAGCGCGCATTGCGACCGCTTGAAAGCCCGCTTCCTCGCCGCCGATCCTTTGCCCGGTCTGGCGCTGATCTCCGATCCCCGCGCACGCTATCTGGCCTTCAAGGGCGACGCTGCGCCCGCGCTTTATGCCATGCTGGACGGCAAGGGCGTGGTCACCGACCTGCGCGACGATGTGCTGCGGATCGGCTTTGCGCTGTATCAGGATGAGGGCGACGTCGACGCCCTGTTCGGCATCCTCAAAGGCTGAACGAAAAAAGCCCCGCCGGATCGCTCCGGCGGGGTCTTTCTTGTCAGGTCGGAAGCCGGATCAGAACTTGATCGAGGCTTCCACGCCGAACACGCGCGGTTCGTTGACCATCGCGGTCAGGTTGTTGAAGTCGATCCCCGAAACCGCCGAAACATCGTTGGTGATGTTGCGGGCATAGGCCGCGATGTCGAACTTGTCGGTGCGGTAGCCAATCCGCAGGCCGCCTTCGAGCATCTTCTCATCGCTGAACTCAACCGAGTCATAGAGGAAGAACTGCACCTTCGAGCGGTAGGCCCAGTCGGTGAACAGGTAGACTTCACCATCGCCGACCGGCGCGGCGTAACCGGCCGTCCAGTTTGCGATCCAGCGCGGGCTCTGCGGCAGCTGATTGCCGTTGATCGAATAGATCCCCGGGCTGCCGACGCGCTGCGGGCTGGTGACGGTGCACGGAGCGCCGCAACCGGCGACGAAGGCGGCCGGGTCCTTGATCTCGTTGTGGTTGTACGAGAGACCGGCGGTCAGGCTGAGGCCCTGGACCGGCTTGGCTTCCAGCTCGGCTTCGAAGCCGTAACCATCGACCTTCGCGGCGTTGAGCAGCGTGGTGAAGTTCGAGGCGCCGCCCACAGCGGTCAGCTGCAGATCGTCGGTGCTGAAGTAGAAGCCGGTCAGGTTGAAGCGCAGCTTGCCGTCGGCCAGGGTCGACTTGAGGCCGGCTTCATAGCTCATCGTGGTTTCGCTCTGGGCGACCGAAGGCGTGCGGCCGAAGGCCAGGCGGGCCTGGATCGACGGCGCGCGATAGCCCTTGGCGACGCGGGCGAAGAGGTTGACGTCGTCGCTCAGCGGATAGCTGGCGGCAAGGTCCCAGGTCAGCACGTTGTCACCCACTTCGGTGGTGACGACCGGCACCGGGCCGCCGAAACCGAGGAAGCCCGGACGGGTATCAACCGGACGGGCGGCAACCATCTTACGCTGGTCGTCGTTGTAACGAACGCCGCCCTGCAGCTTCACGCCGTTCTCGAACTCATAGCTGAGCGAGCCGAACAGGCCCCAGGCGGTGCTGTCCTGGCGCTGGGTGGCGATCGCGGCCGGGGTCGTGGCGGTCGGCGTGCCGAAGTCGAAGCTTTCGATGTCCAGCTTTTCATTCAGGTAGAACAGGCCGAACTGATAGCCGAGGCCGCCGGTGTTGTTGCTGGCAAAGCGCAGTTCCTGGGTGAACTGGTCAAGGCTCGGCACGTTGTCCTGCGACTGAGCCGAGAACGGGATGAAGCCGGGGCCCATGGTCGGCGCGAAGGCATTGCCGAAGCCGCCATCGATATCGCCGCGGCTATAGAGGTTGCCGTTCCAGTAGCTGGTGACCGAGGTGATGGTGACCGGGCCGGCATCATATTCGGCGGTCATGCCGAGGTTGTAGTTGCGCAGGCTCTGGAAGTTCAGGCCATCGGCGCGGACCTGGTCACGCTTGAACTCGGTGGTCGGGCCGCCGAGGCCGATCAGCTTGTTGCTGCCCCTGGCAAAGGCATTGGCGCGGAACAGGCGGGCGGTGCCGTCGAAATCGCGGATCTGGCCGACGACACGGACGGTGAAGGCATCGCTCAGGTCAGCCTGGATCTGCAGGCGGGCGGCGAGGTCTTCGAAGCCTTCGAGGTTCTTGTCACCCGCTGCGTCGAGGTTGTCGACCCAGTCATCGCGCCGCTGATAGAGCACCGAGAGGCGGGCCGAGAGGCCGCTGCCCAGTTCACCGCCAACGCCGGCTTCGGCGTTGATGGTGTTGAAGCTGCCCCAGCTGGCCTTGATGAAGTTGTTCTTCGAGGTCGGCTTGGCGCTGTCGAACTTGACGATCCCGGCCGGGTGTTGCGGCCGAACAGCGTGCCCTGCGGGCCGCGCAGCACTTCGACGCGGTCCAGGTCGAACACCGGGAAGCCCTTCAGGATCGGGTTTTCCAGCACGACATCGTCATAGACCAGGCTGACCGGCTGCGATGCATTCAGGTCGAAGTCGGTGTTGCCGAGGCCGCGGATGTAGAAACGCGGAAAGGTACGGCCGAACGAGCTTTCGATGTTCAGGCTGGGGACGCGGCCCGAGAGGGCGCGGATGTCGGCACCGGCGCCGCTGACGGCGGCCAGGGTTTCACGCCGAGCGTGGCGACCGAAACCGGCACGTCCTGAAGGTTTTCCTCACGGCGCTGGGCGGTGACGATGATTTCGTCCAGGCGGGCCTCGTCGGTTGATTCCTGGGCGAAGGCCGGGGCCGAAGTGGCGGCGACGGCGATAGCGGAAAGGCTGAGCAGCAGCTTGGTGCGCATCATTGTGGTCCTTGGATTGGGAGGGGTTGGGACTGGCGCGCGGATAATCCAGCCAATTCCTGGAAGGAACAGCCAATCAACTGCTTGCCGATTTTTTGGTTTCAGGTGTGACCGATTAGCCGCGCCCGCGGTAGCTCGCCACGCCCTGGTCCGGCACCCACAGCCCTTCCGGCGAGGCACCGCTCTGCCAGAACACGTCGATCGG
>JACDQK010000280.1 GCA_015657645.1 Novosphingobium sp. | reverse complement strand
GGTGATTGCCGCGAACATGTGGACCGCGGCCAGCAACCGCGCCTCGATGGGCTATGTCCTGGGCGCATCGCTGCTGGTGGCGGGACTGTTCGGCTATATCAATTCGGCGCAGCAGCTGGTGGCCGAGCATTTCGGCGCGGGCGCAACCTTTCCGCTGATCTTTGCGGTGATGGCGGGCGGCATGGCCGTGGCCAACTTCTTCAATTCGCGGATCGTCGAGCGGTTCGGCGCACGCCGCGTTTCGCACACCGCCCTGCTGGCCTTCATCTGCGTCAGTGCCCTGCAGGTCTGGCTGGCGCACCAGCCGCACCAGACGCTGTGGCAGTTCGTGCCGGTGATGGGCCTCAACATGTGCCTGATGGGCTTCCTGGGGGCCAACTTCGGTTCGATCGCCTTGCAGCCTTTCGCCCGGATTGCCGGAGCGGCCAGTTCGTTCCAGATGTTCGTGCGGATGGCGGTCGCGGCCAGCCTGGGCGCGGTGATCGGGCAGGCTTATGACGGGACGGCGCAGCCGCTCGCCTGGTCCTTGCTGGCTGGGGGGATCGCCGCGCTGATACTGGTGCTTTATAGTGAGCAGGGCCGCCTGTTCCGCCGCCTGACCCCGCCGGGGGTGGTGCGGCCGGTTTCCGGCCCGGATGTGAGGTAGCGCTGCATGCAGTTCGATCTGGCAGTGATCGGTGGCGGGGTGAACGGCGCGGGGATTGCCCGCGATGCGGCCGGGCGGGGCGCGAAGGTCCTTCTGCTCGAAGCGGGCGACCTGGCTCAGGGCACCTCCTCGGCCTCGACCAAGCTGGTCCATGGCGGGCTGCGCTATTTGGAGCATTACGAGTTCGCCCTGGTCCGCGAGAGCCTGACCGAGCGCGAGGCGCTGTGGGCGATAGCCCCGCATATCATTCACCCGCTGCGCTTCGTCCTTCCTCACGTGAAAGGCCTGCGTCCGCGCTGGCTGCTGCGCCTCGGCCTGTTCCTCTATGACCACATCGGCGGCCGCAAGCACTTGCCCGCGACCCGCTCGATTGACCTGCACCGGCACCCGGCAGGGGCACCGCTCAAGGGCAAGTTCGGTCCGGCCTTCGAGTATTCGGACGGCTGGGTCGATGATGCCCGGCTGGTCGTGCTCAATGCGCTCGATGCCGTGGCCCATGGGGCCGAAGTCCGCCCGCGCACGCCGCTGACTGCGGCGCGCCGGATCGAGGGCGGTTGGGCGTTGGAAACCCCGCAGGGCCCATTCACTGCCGCCGCGCTGGTCAATGCGGCCGGGCCAGCGGTGCTCAAGGTCGATGGGCTGCTGGGCGAAGCGCCCGAATATGGGATGCGGCTGGTGCGCGGCTCGCACATCGTCGTGCGCAAGCTGTTCGACCATCCCTATGCCTACTTCTTCCAGCTCGCCGATGGCCGGATTTTCTTCGCCATCCCCTATGAGCGCGATTTTACCCTGATTGGCACGACCGATCGCGATCACACCGCCGGGGAACCGATCGTCGCCAGCGCCGAAGAGATCGCCTACCTCTGCGAAGGGGCGAGCAACTACTTCAAGACGCCGATCACCCCGGAAGATGTGGTCTGGACCTATTCGGGCGTCCGCCCGCTGGTCGATGATGGTTCGGGCAAGCCCGAATCGGCGACGCGCGGCTACCGGCTCGACCTGTCGGACAAGGAGGCAGGTGCGCCGCTGCTCAGCGTCTATGGCGGCAAGATCACCACCTATCGCCATCTGGCTGAAGAGGCGGTCGATCTGATGGTGGAGCGCCTGCCGGCGCTGACCGGCAAGGCCTGGACCCGCAGCAAGCAACTGCCGGGCGGCGACTTCCCGCTCGACGGGCTGGAGCCGCTTAAGGCCACGCTGACCGCGCGCTATCCCTTCCTTGATGCCGGCACGTCGACCGGATCGCCCGCGCCTATGGCACCCGGGCCGAGCGCTGGCTGAACGGAGCGGAAGGCTGGCAGGCCCTGGGCAAGAGCTTCGGCGCTGGTCTGACCGCAGCCGAGGTCGATTTCTTGCGCAATGAGGAATGGGCCGCCAGCGCCGACGACGTGCTCTGGCGCCGGACCAAGCTCGGTCTGCGTCTGAGTGCGGCAGAGCAGCAGGCGCTGGCCGACTACCTCGCCGGGTAGCTCCTCTCCATTTTTGGCTAAGGCCACAAATGGGGAGGTGGATCGTCCGAAGGACGAGACGGAGGGGTTTCACCGCTGGCGTCCAAGACCCCTCCGTCACGGCTTGCAGCCGTGCCACCTCCCCATTTGGCTTCGCAAAATGGAGAGGATCTGATTGGCTTAATCTGCTCCCAACCTGCGCCAGGCCAGCTCGGCAAATTCGCACAGCAGCGGCCGGGTATCACGCGGGTCGATAATGTCCTCGACATTGAACCGCTCGGCGCTGCGGAACGGTGAGGTGACCTTGGCCAGCCGCGCGCGGATTGCTTCCAGTTCGGCTGCGGGGTCTGCCGCCGCCTCGATCTCGCTCTTGTAAGCCACTTCCAGCCCGCCAGCGATCGGCAAGGACCCCCAGTCGCCGGAAGGCCAGCAATAGCGGTACTGATAGGTGTCGGCGTTCGACATGGCGCTGCCGGCAATGCCATAGGCCCGGCGCATGACGATCGAGGCGAGCGGCACACTGGCCTTGTAGATCGCGTTCATCGCCTGGACGCCATAGCGGATCGTCCCGGCCACTTCGGCCTCGCGCCCGATCATGAAGCCAGGGTTGTCGACCAGGTGGACGATCGGCAGGCGGAACAGGTCAGCCAGTTTGACGAAGCGCTCGACCTTCTCGCTGGTCTTGGCGTCCCACGATCCGCCCAGGAAGCTGGGATCGCTGGCCAGGACCATCACCGGCCAGCCGTCGAGCCGGGCCAGTGCAGTGATCGCGGCGCGGCCCCATTGCCGCCCGATCTCGAACACGGTGCCCTGATCGAACACCAGGTCGAGCGCCCGGCGCATCGAATAGACCTCCTTGTCGCTGCGCGGAACAAGCGAGAGCAGGGCTTCGTCGCGGCGGTCCGCCGGGTCACCGCTCGCGATCCGGCGGGCGGGCTGGCCGACATATTCAGGCAAGAAGCTAAGGAAGTGGCGCGCGCGGGCAAAGGCCTCGGCCTCGCTGCCCACCTCGTCATCGACCACCCCGTTGCGAGTGTGGATCGCCGAGCCGCCCAGCGCCTCCTTGGCTTCCTCGTGATTGACGGATGCCCCGTCCTTCCAGGCCGTGCCCATGGCGTCGACCACGGCGGGGCCGGCGGCAAAGATCTGGCTGAGGCCCCGCACCATCACCGAATAGTGGCTGGCGGCAATGCGGGCCGCGCCCAGCCCGGCCGTTGGCCCCAGCGCCAGGGCGACGACCGGCACGGTATCGAGGTTCCGCACCACTTCGCCCCACATATGGACCGCCGGGATATAGGTCGCGCCGATCATCTCGAGCGTCTTGACCGAGCCGCCGCCGCCAGTGCCGTCAATCATGCGGACAATGGGGAGCTTAAGCTCGTGGGCCATCTTCTCGGCCTGTTCCATCTTGCGGCCGATCCCGGCATCGGCCGCGCCGCCACGGATGGTGAAATCGTCCGCCGTTGCGACGACCGCCCGCCCGTTGATGGTGGCCTTGCCGAACAGGAACGGCGCGGGGAGGACACCGGTCAGGTTGCCCTCGGCGTCATAGCTGCCCTTGCCGGCGATCTTGCCGATCTCGCGGAAGCTCCCGGGATCGACCAGCGCCGCCAGCCGCGCCCGTGCATCCAGCTTGCCGCGGCCATGCTGGCGGGCGACCTTGTCGGCCCCGCCCATCGCCTCAGCCAGCGACTCACGAGCGCGCAGTTCCTCGAGTTCCCTGGCCCAGCTCATTGTCAGATCGCGCCTCTCTGCGGCCGCTTTCCGGGCCGCCCTCTCGTTCCATCGCTAAGGCCTGTGGCTCGCCGCTGCAATGCCCCTTGCGCTTGCTCCCGCCCGACACTAGAGCGACCCGCAAACCTCCTAGCCACATTTCCCACGGGGCACGATTGATGGACGACCGTTTCAACACCATCGCCGGTTGGACGCTGTTTTCGGGCGTTGTTGCGCTTGGTCTCGCTTCGCTGAGCAGCCACTACTTCCGCGCGACCAAGGACAACCGCCCCGAGAAGATGGGCTATGAGATTCAAGGCGTGGTTCAGGAAGGCGAAGGCGGGGCTGCCGCCGTGCCGATCGAGACCCTGCTGGCCAGTGCCGACGCGGCCAAGGGTGAAGCCACTTTCAAGAAGTGCGCCTCGTGCCACACGGTCAATCAGGGCGGAGCCAATGGCATTGGTCCGAACCTCTATGCGACGATGGGCAAGCCGGTTGCCGGCCATGCCTTTGCCTTCTCCGATGCGCTGAAGACGCACGGCGGGACCTGGGACTGGGCAACGATGGACGCCTGGCTGAAAAACCCCAAGGCCTTCGCCCCGGGCACCAAGATGAGCTTTGCCGGCCTGGGTGATGCGGCTGAGCGCGCGAACCTGATGGTCTATCTCAACGCGCAGGGTTCGAACCTCCCGCTGCCGGCTGCCCCGGCCGCCGATGCTGCCGCTGCTCCGGCCGATGCCGCTGCGGCTCCGGCCGAAGGCGCTGCCGCCGCTCCGGCTGCGGAACCGGCCAAGCAGTAATCAGCCAACTCGACTGGTCGAAAAGAGGGCGGCGGTCGCAAGACCAGCCGCCCTTTTTCTATCCCTTGAAGCCCTGCGCAATGACGTACCACTCCGACGAGTCCTTGCGGCTCGCCGGCGGCTTGGCGTGCTTCACCGTGGTAAAGTGGCGTTTGAGCAGGGCCAGCAGTTCAGTGTCGGTTCCGCCCGCCAGCACCTTGGCCACGAAGGCTCCGCCCGGTGCCAGATTTTCGATCGCGAAATGCGCGGCGGTTTCAACCAGGCCCATGGTCCGGAGATGGTCGGTCGCCTTGTGGCCAACGGTATTGGCGGCCATGTCGGAAATCACCAGGTCGGGCGTGCCGCCCAGTGCCTCGACCAGCAGGCCGGGCGCGGCATCGTCCATGAAGTCCATCTGGAACAGGGTCACGCCGTCGAGTGGCTCGGTTTCGAGCAGGTCAATTCCGACCACTGCCGCCTTGGGGGCCTGCTTGCGCACCACCTGGCTCCACCCGCCCGGCGCCACGCCCAGGTCGACCACGCGCTGGGCATGCTTCAGCAGGGCGAACTTCTGGTCGAGCTCGATCAGCTTGAAGGCGGCGCGGCTGCGCCAGCCGGCGTCCTTGGCGGCCTTGACGTAGGGATCGTTGAGCTGGCGGGTCAGCCAGCGGGTCGAGCTGGCGGTCCGGCCCTTGCCGGTCTTGAGCCGTTCACCGGCAGGGCGTCCTGAACGGCTCATCGGCTGGGTCCTTCACGTTTGGCCCGGCGCATGGCGGTGCGGGTGCGTTCGGCCATGCCTTCAGAGGCCATCAGGCTGCGCAGGATGCCTTCGCGGATGCCGCGATCGGCCACGCCCAGCCGATCAGCCGGCCAGAGATCGAGGATCGTTTCGAGAATCGCGCAGCCGGCCACAACCAGATCGGCCCGCTCACGCCCGATGCAGGCCAGCTCGCGCCGGGCCGGGATCGGCATTGCGGAAAGGCGCTCGGAGATCCCGCGCATTGCCTCTGCGGGCACGATCAGTCCGTCGACTGCGCGGCGATCGTACTGCGGCAGTTCCAGGTGCAGACTGGCCAGCGTCGTCACCGTGCCACTGGTGCCAAGCAGGCGCAGCGGCCGCGCGCGGTCGTGCGCCGCGATGGTCGGCACCAGCCGTTCGGCAAAGGGGGCCAGGCTCTCACGCACCCGGCGGCGCATATCGGCATAGCGCGCGGCGCGGCCTTCGGCGCCCGCTGGCTCGAGCCCGCAGGTCTCGGTCAGCGAGACGACGCCCCAGGGCACGCTCATCCAGTCAACGATTCGCGGCAGCGGGGCATCGCCCTGTTCGACCAGCACCAGCTCGGTCGAGCCGCCGCCGATATCGAAGATGATCGCCGGGCCATCGCCTTGTTCGAGCAGGATGTGGCAGCCCAGCACGGCCAGCCGCGCCTCTTCCTTGGCGCTGATGATGTCGAGCGCGATTCCGGTTTCCTGGCGGACGCGCTCGATGAATTCGGGGCCGTTTTCGGCCCGCCGGCAGGCTTCGGTCGCAACCGAGCGGGCCAGGTGAACGCGGCGGCGCTTGAGCTTGTCGGCACAGACGTGGAGCGCACCCAGCGCCCGGTCCATCGCCGCATCGCTCAGCCGGCCCGATCCGGCCAGCCCTTCGCCCAGCCGGACGACCCGGCTGAAGGCATCGACCACCACGAAGTTTTCACCCTGTGGGCGCGCGATCAGCAGCCGGCAGTTGTTGGTGCCCAGGTCGATCGCGGCAAAGCTCTGGCGCTGGTAGGGTATGGACTCGCGCCCGCTGGCTGGCGGGTCGATTCGTCCGGGTCGGCCGTCCGGCTTGCGGGCTGGCATATCGGGGGCGGATTCGGAAAGGCTGGGCGCACCGCGCTGGTCCTGTCCGGGTTCAAACCCCTGTCCTGCCTCCTCGCGCATGGCCGGCGGAGTATTTTCCGCCATGACAATCACACTCTTATCATTATCCCGCCGGATGGGCGGGTACCTGACGCCATGGTAGCGGCCCCCCGCCACAAGGGCAAGTCCAGCGGCTTGACGCGGGCGCGAGGTCCGCCTAGAGGACCGCCCTCGTTGCC
>JACDQK010000279.1 GCA_015657645.1 Novosphingobium sp. | reverse complement strand
GCGAGACGGATGGCTTCGTGACGAAACATGGCATCAATCTGCGGCAGACTTTCCGGCGGTACGGAGAGAAAAAGCGCTTGGGCGGATTCGCCGTGCGTGCCGCGAGCCAATGCTTCCTGAGAATAGACCGACCGCGTTGCCGCATTTATGATCGGCTGGAACGCAATCGAGAAGCCGGGCAAAGTTTCTCCCAGAGCCTGCATCACGGGATGCGGATTGTCGTCGGCATCGAACCGAGTTGCGGATTACCGAACAGGCCCCCCTGGAACAGGTCGATCCCTTCGCTGGCCAACCATGCATATTCGCCGGTGGTCTCGACATGCTTTGCAATGACATCGATCCCAAGATCGTCACAGGTCTGCATCAGGCCCCTGATTATCGCCTGCTTAGCGCCATTGGTATCAATATCCCGAACCAGTTTCGCGTTTAGCGCAATACTGTTCGGCTGGCTCATCTCGATCTGGTTCAGACCGGAGCGGCCGGCGCCGAAGTGATCGAGACAGATATTCAGCTGATTTTCCTTGCAGTCCTGCACGATGGCGATGATCGAATTGACATCGCCATTGAGGTAGTCCTGGTTAAGCTCCAGGGTGATCTGGCGGTCCTGCACATCCTGTTTTTTGGACAGATCGATAATGGCGCGCATGGTCGCGACAGCATCTTGAGGACTGGTCGGCCTGACGTTGATATTGATGTTCTGGATGCTGCCCGGTTCGGCCGAGAGCAGCATCGCGCGCTCGCGTGCCAGAGCCTCGATTTCGGAAAGCGGCTCAGCATCGTGGTCTAATGCGGTCAGCTCGCGCTGCATCCGGGTATCCCAGGCAAGCGCTTCCTGTGACCAGATCGAGCGGCTGGAAGCCGATATGATCGGCTGGAACGCTATATCCGTGCCCTGCAGCGGATCGACGGAGGGAGCCGCTGTCGCAACTTGGGTGTCAGCTCGGGCAGAGCGAGGTTGCCGACTGCGCCAGCGTCCGTCCTTGAACGCGGTCAGAAGCTTTTGGGCACGGCCGGGTGGGAGAGCCATGACGCTTCCGCAATCCTGGAGGAATGCGTTGAAGCCGTCCGCTGCATCGATCTCAGCCAGTTTTACGTCGGCGAAGCCCATGCTCCAGTCCGCGAAAACGCGGCGAGCAATCGACTCGCGGATGATCGTGGTGATGTTGCCGTGGCGCGGGTCAGCGGAGATCGTTTCGAACAGCTGATCGATGTCCGCTTCCTGGCCCTCAATGACCTGGAGAAAGCTTCCCTCGATATGCAGCAGCATGCCCGAAATGTTGTGCGCCGTATTCTTCGATCGCGAGCTGGCGAGGAGGGCGAGCAGATCGTTTGCCGAAAAATCGGTCTTGGCGGCGCTACTGTAAATCAGGTGGATCAAACGGGTCATATCAGCACTGGTCGCTAAAAGGGAAAATGTCAGCGAGAACCTTCGTACTTCCGTCCTAAGATTGCCTTAAAAACGGCCAGTGCTGCTGGATGCGACTGCTGCTCAATCGGCATTTCCGCTATTGCGTTATCCGTCGATACGGCATGTGCCTTTAATTTCGCCCGTCATGGCAGTCGCCTGCAAGAATGTGCGCTGTGCGTTAGACGAGCCGCCAGACGTTTTGGCCCCGAAAGTTCTCAAGGATCCGGCTGTCGAACCCTTCTCGATTCTCGCGAACTTGCCGATTTCGCCATCGCAGCCACTGACCCTAATCTTCGCCGCTGCGGCATCTTCTTCGGGCTCGCCGCGTTCGTTCGCGGGCCGAATTGTAAGGTCACCCGTACCTGCGGCATCGCGGCCGTCGACCTCGATCACGTAAGTAACTCCGAGATGGAGTGGCGGCTCAGCTGCCAAAGCCGGAAAGGCCAGCAGCAGCGATGCCAGGACGGGTGTCAGTTTCGATTGCATTGCTGTTCTCCAATTCCCTTTGGTGTTGCGCTTCCTGAAGCTCAGAACTTGCCGAGGATGTTCAGGAAGGGTCCGTGGCTGCTGTAGCTCTGGTCGGTCAAATCATCCGAGAAGTCCGACCAGGAATAGCCCACGCCGATCTTCACGTTGTTGCCAAGATGGCGATAGACTGCACCAAGGGCTCCCAGGCGCATGTCGTTAGCCCGCGTGACCCACAGCGCGCGACCTTCGGCAAGCAGGTCCCACTCCTTCGCCACGTTGTAATCCAGCCGCAGCACGGCAAGATGGGCATCGGAGCTCACAAACTCATCGGAATCGCGTCCGAGTGAGACCTTGCCCTGACGATAGCCGTATTTGGCGCCAACGGTCAGGTGCTTCGAAAGGTCGTAATTGATATCGGCGCTGAAGATCTTGCTGACCTGCTTGGGGCTTTGTGCCTGACCGGAACCGGTCAACTGGCCGACTGGCCCCAGATCTTCGAAGTACTGCACTCGCACCAGCGCATTGACGCGTTCGTTGTTCACCGGGCGCCAGGCAAAACCGGCCATGGCTTCGGTGAATTCAGCCGCACGGACCGAAGGGCTCTCGTTGTCAGCGCGGGCTAGGTTGAGCTCGCCAACAAGGCGCCAGTCCGGGTTGACCCCGTAAGAAAGGTTGTTGCGCAGTAGCCAGACCGTCTGGTCGCGGCCAATGCCCTTCTCATTGCGCAGTTCGATCGAGGTGCCAGCACGGACGTCTTCGGCGGTATAGCCGACTGCCAGACTGGCGGCGGTGCGGCGGAACAATCCGGTAGTGGCATCGTCGATCCTGCCGTTTTCGAATGACCCGGTGACGCTCAGGCGCTTGGTCGGGTCAAACCGCAGACCGAAGCTGCGGGTCAGGGACGGGGCCGAGCCGCCCAGGCCAACGCGGTTCTCTCCGAAGACCGAAAGGCTGTCTGAAAAGCGCTGGCGCGCGCCAATGGTCAGCGTACCGCGGTTGGAGCGCGTGAAGATATTCGCGGCATCCAGGCCGGTGTCGGTACGGTCAGCGAACAGTGCGTAGCCGACATAGGCTTCTGAACCCTCGCCAAGGCGGTGGTTGAGCCGCGCATCGGCACCCATTCCACCGTCGCCCTCAGAGATTTCACCTTCGAACGACAGCCGTTCGGTAAGCTCAGCCTTCAGCCCGGCGCCGACGCGGTTGTTGCGGCTGCGCGAAGCGTCGCGGTCGATCGTTGCCTGGCCAAACGCATTGATGGTGTAGTTGTCGCCCAGCGGCTTGAAAGCTAGCTCGACTGCACCGTCGATGCGGCTCCCATCCTGCACGCTGTTGTACAGCAGGCCGGGGGTGCGGTCTTCATAACGCAGACCAGCCTTGGCCGTAACGGTGCCGGTCCCGGCCCGGAAGCGGTTGGCCAGGTCGACGACACCGGTCTTGCTGATGCCGGCACTGCCTGAAAACAGCTCATCGTATTTGGCCGAGAGGTTGCCCGATTGACCGATGGGCAGCTCTCCAGCCACGCCCCAGCGCCGGGTTTCGGCCGGAGTCAGCCTACCGGCCGACGAGAAGCCCTCGTCCTGGTGTTCGTAATAGGCCGAAAAGCGCCCAAAATTGCCTTGGCGCTTGCTCAGCTCGGCCACGTCGACTGCCAGTTCGGTTCGCCAGGCCCGAGCGACAGCGTTGCTGCCGGGATTGGCAATGTCCGTGAAGCTCAGGCCGCCATCAATCGAGTTCGATTGACCGAAGCCGGGGCCCTTGGTCTGGGCAATCTCACCCTTCAGGTAAGTGCCGGCAGCAATCCGGAACACTGCGTCGGCACCCAGCAGGGTCTGATTGGCTGCATCAACGGTGTCGCGCTGGGCAGTAACGCCAAGGCGCAGCTTATCGGCCAGCCACAGCGATCCGCGGGCACCCAGGGTATAGCCATCCAGGCTGGCCACGGGCGGTGAGTATTCATAGCGTACGACCAGGACAGGCACATTGCCCGACGAACTGCCCTCGCGAACGGTGCTGCCACTCGCCATGGTTGACGCAAGTGGGGTGAGCAGGGTCAGCCGTCCCTGGAAGGGATCGAAATCGTAGTCTTGCTGCGGATGCAGTTCACGGCTCTCGAGCACGAGCCCGGTTTCGCGGTCGCGCACTTCGATGCGAACACGCTCCGAGCCAACCGAGACGTCTTGGCGCTTCAGGAAGTACAGCGATCCGCCGGTTCCGCGGAACTCTTCGCGGCCAGGAACCGTGCCTGGATCGGAAGCGAAGGCCAGCAGTTGGGCTTTGCGTTCACCGAAGTCAGTGGTTGCCTTGGAATTGATATCAACGAGTGCGCCGAACAGGCCGCGATCGAGCTGGGCGAGCTCGGCCCCGTTCACCTGGGTGGTGAAATTCCCGACGACCAGCTGGCTCGCATCCTTCTGCGCCCGCAGATAGAACCGGCCTTGGGTTGGCGCATCTTCGACCAGCGTCGAATCGTCGCCATAAGTGGGATAATACTGTTCGGAATTGAGGCGCCGAAGCAGCTGGCGCGGGTCCTTGCGGTCAAAGTTGCTGAACAGGTCCTTCATCAGCGTTTCGCCGGTATCGACCGAGGCAGTCACCTTTACATCGCCATCGACAACGCCCTTGGCATAGAATGCAGCGCGCCCGATCGCGTAGGAGCCTTCGGCCAGCGTATCGCCGCTGACAATGCGGGCAGGGCCGCTTGAATAAGACTTGCCCAGGGTCAGATCGCCCTGGCCAACGATGAACCAGTCATCCTTTGGCGCGACCAGGCTTTGCGAAACACGCTTCACTTCATGTCCATCGCGCGTGATCACGACTTCGAGCTTGCCATCGGTGCGCGAGACGATCTGCTGGGTGGCAAACCGGCCATCGCTATCGATCGGAACCGCCAGACCGGAGACTACCACGCGCTCGCTGCCGGGATCGGCCCGGCCGCTGACTGTGGCCATCAAGCCTGACAGCTCGATCGTACGTCGCGCCGCCTGATCGACGCTACCGAACTCCGGATAGGTTGGCCCGTTGCTGAAATCCATGTTGTCCGCGACTTCGCGGCTCACGATGGTCAGCTCTTTTGGTGCCGTCTCATCGAACTTCCCGTCTTTGGCGACCACGCGGTAGGTGAAGAACAGCGCTTCGGGCGCATCTGCTGGCACGCTCCAGCTGGCACTGCCATTGGCATCGACCTTCAGCGTCGCCAGCGGCTCCGAATCCGGCGATTGCCCATTGCGAAACACCCGGATCTCGCCCCGTTCGATGAACGCGGGATAGTTGCTGTAGGTCTGGAAATGCGCATCCTGACCGGCAACAGCGGTGCGGACATGGTCAACCAGAACTGCGTTCAGCACCGGCGTGACAATCAGGGTATCCGCCCGGAACTGTATATCGTGGGCGTCATTGACCGCGGCGGCGCCAGTCGCTTCAATCGGCTGAGCCTTAGTGTCTTGGGCATGCGCAGCGCCAGCCAGGCCAGCCGCCGTGACCGCGAGCAGCGACCCGCGTACGAGGAGCGAGCTGCGCCGAAACCGCGGGGTGCTGGACATCGCCAGCGGCTGGCGGGGGAGTTCACGAACGAACTGTCGAATTGGATGGGTCATGATGATTACTCCCCCTTGTCCTGGCGGGTGGTGGGAGCCTTTGCTGCTTGCGGGGCGACGCCGAAGTTAAGTTCGCCGAATTTGCCGCGGGTCAGGCGGATCGAGCGCGGGTTGTCCGTGGTCGGTTCCCAGCCCAGCGGCAGGGAGCGCGTGTCGAGCTTCAGCACGAAGTTCGAGCCGATGCGGGCATCGGGCACCGCCGCGCAGGCGATGTGATAGCGCCCGAATTCGTCCGTGGTCACCAGCTGGCCGTTGACCGTGGCGACGCGGGCACCGGGAACACCGGGTTCACCTTCGTCCTGGTAGCCGTTGCGGTTGGTGTCCTCGAACACCTTGCCCAGCAGCTCGGAACAGTCGAACACGGAACTCGGCACGATCGAAACAGCCGCAGTGCCGCGGTTCGAAATTTCGCCTCCTGTGGCGCCGTTCTCGGCCACGCCCGTGTTGATCTTTTCGCCCGAAGCCACTCCGGCGCCGACCACCAGGGTCAGGTTGTAGCGGACCGATCCGTTGGCGGGGATCACCTGATTGCGCCAGACAAGCTCTCGGCCGGAATTTGCTTCAGCCGGTTCTGCCTGAGCGCCGTTCACGCTGGCACTACCAAGCACGTACTTCATCCCCGGCGGCAGGATATCGATCACATCGACCCCGGCCCGCTGGACACCTTCGGTGTTGCGCACCACGATTTCGTAAGGGACCAGATCCCCGGTGCCGGCGCTGCGGCGGGTCGAGGTCTTGGTTACCACCAGCGGACTGCGGGTGAGGAACGGATCGAGGGGGATGTGGTTGTTTACGACGTTGGGGTCGCCCAACTGCAGGCGGAACGTCAGGTAATAGATCGCCGCGTTGTCGGTGGGCGGATTCGGGCTGGTTGTAACCAGATACGGATTTGCTCGGCCGGTCGGATCCAAGGGACCCGGCTGAGGCAGCAGCACGGTTGATGGGCTTGAGTACCCATTCGGTGCGGTCACTACGATCCGATAGAACGTTTCGCCGACAGGGCACTGGGCGGCTGCGCCAGGAACGATATCGAAGCGATAGAAGCCAGATGCGCCGGTCACCTGATTGCTCTGTGAAGCATCGATGAAGCAGACAGTCGGGAGCGGGTTGCCGCTGGCATCGACCAGGCTGACAGTGGCACCGGCCAGTGGTGTACGTGTGACGGAATCATAGATCACGCCAGACGGATCAATCGGCAGGTTCTGATCGATGATCGTCTCGTTCGCGCCCAGGGTAAGGTTCGCGATCTCGTCATAGACCACGTTGTTTTCCGGGTTGCGGAAGCGAACGGTGTAGCCGGGGCCGCTCAGCACGCCGGTGAAGCTGTAGTTACCCTTACTGTCGCTCGTGGTCGTCGCCATGATCTTGCCGCCTTGGACCAGCTCGATGATCCAGCCAGCCTGACGGGTGTCGCCGGAATCGAGGCGGCGGTCGCCGTTGACATCGGTGTAGACCGTGCCGGACAGATTGCTGACAGCTGGCTGGACCACAATGGTCACCATGCTTACAGCGCAGTTGGTCGGGTTCAGCTTTTCACAGATCTGGTAGCCAATGGTGTAGGTGCCCGCCGGGGTGCCGGCTGGAACATCAACCAGGCCCGTCGCCGGGTTCAAGACGGGTACGCTGCCACCGTTGATGGGCGTCGCAGGGCCGGTCACGGTTGCGATGATATTCGCCGGATCAACTACGACACCGTTCAGCGTGTCGTTGGCAAAGGCATTGACGATGCCGGTGCCGCCAATGGCGCTATTCACGGCCACCGGCGTGTCGGCATTGGCAACCAGCGGCGCAGCAACCACGACAATGGATGCAGTCGCTGTCGCGCAGTTGCTCGGATTGAGCTTCTCGCAAAGCTGGTAGGTAATGACGTATGTGCCCGCAGGCGTGTTGGCCGGGACGTCCACGATACCGGTTGCGGTGTTGAGGGTCGGCACTGGGCCGCCATTGATTGGCGTAGCCGGCGTCGTGACAGTCAAAGTCACATCCGCCAGTGCAGCCTGGGCACCATTCAACAGGTCACCAACAATAACGTCGAGTGCGCCCGCCGTGCCCGGCAGGCCTATTACGCCGCCGACTGCATCATCGTCGGCCGAAATAGCTGCAGCGGCCACCGTGACCGAGACAGTTGCGGTTTTGCAGTTGGCAGGATTGGCAGTCTCGCACAGCGTATAGTCGAAACTGTAAGTGCCAGCCGCCGTACCGGGCGTGACGCTGACATTGCCGGTGGCCGGATCAAACACCAGGCCTGCTGGCACGGTGCTTCCGCTAGCCAGTGCAACCACGATAGTGCCGGTTGCGGCTGCTGCCCCATTGACTGTGTCTCCGGTAAAGACATTGAGAACATTGGTCGCTCCCAGGAGGCCGTTGACCGCTGAAACGGTGTCATTCGCCGCGATGAGCGTAGCCAAGACATTGTTGGCATCCGTTGCGGTGTTGTTGGCCGTATTGGCCTCGAACGTTCCGAGCGGTGCCGCAACCGTTGCCGTGTTGACGGTCGATGCAGACCAGGCGGCAACCGACAACGGCAGACCGACGAGCGGGATCGCGCTCGCGAGCAGCCGGGCATAGCCTGACGCATTTCTGTTGTTGCGGGTTGGAGCGAAGCGCTCCAACCTAGGTTGCCGCATTGTCATGTTTAGTTCACCGCGCAGGAATAAGTGATGGTCACGGACTGGTTTTTGCCCAGGCTGCCCAGGGTCACGCCCGGGCCGAGCAGGTCAGCGATCGTATAGCTGCCGGACGGGATGCCAGCGCCCGAGAAGGTCAGCGCATTGCCAACCGGGCAGGTCAGACCGGCCCCCGGGATATCCTTGACCACCGCACCCGCTGCCGTATCCGGCCCAAGGTTGGTGACGGTCAGCGTGTAGGTTACCGTTTCGCCGGAGAAGACATCGGTCTTGCCGTCCGTCTTGGTGATTTGCAGATCGATCGACGGTGCGACAACAACCGTGGCGGACGCCGTGGCGCAGTTGGTCGGGTTGAGCTTTTCGCAGATCTGGTAGGTGATGGTGTAGGAACCCGCCGGCGTGCCAGCCGGAACGTCAACCAGGCCGGTGGCCGTGTTGAGTGTGGGGACCGGACCGCTATCGACCGGGGTTGCCGGCGTGACGACTGAGAGATTGACCGCGCTGAGCGAAACCTGCGCGCCGTTGAGCGTGTCGCCGACGATTACATCCAGCACGCCAGCCTGGCCGACCAGACCATTGACCCCCGCGACGGATTCCGCGTCAGCAGTGATTGCCGCCGCATCGACCGTGATCGTGGCCGTGTTGGTGGCACAGTTGGCCGGGTTGAGCTTTTCGCAGATCTGGTAAGTGATGGTGTAGGTGCCCGCCGGGTGCCGGCCGGGACCGAGACCTGGCCGGTGGCGACGTCGAGCGCCGGACCGCGCACCCGGGCTGGCCGGAGCGGCCGGGGTGGTGACCGAGAGGTTGACCTGGGCGAGCGTGACCTGGGTGCCGTTGAGCGTATCGCCGGCCAGGACATCGACCACGTTGGTCGCACCGGTGGCGCCGTTGATGGCGCTGGCGGTGTCGGCGTCGGCCACGATCGGCGCGGCGACGACGGTGACCGAGATGGTCGCAGTCTTGCAGTTGGTCGGGTTGAGCGCTTCGCAGATCTGATAGTCGAAGCTGTAGGTGCCCGCCGG
>JACDQK010000278.1 GCA_015657645.1 Novosphingobium sp. | reverse complement strand
TCGCGCTTGGCGGCTTCTTCCAGCCGGGTCAGGTGGGCATCGAGCTGCTTCTTGCTCAGCCAACCGGTGCCGTAGATCCGGCTCAGCATCGCGTTGTTCTGATCGCCGCGCCAATAGGCGCCCGAGACGCGCGTCAGCTTGAACGCCTGGGCATCGAGCTTGCCGGTGCTGGGTAGGTGCGGGCCGCGGCACATGTCGAGCCAGTCATCGCCCGACCAGTAGACCGTCAGCGGTTCATCGCCCGGCAGTTCGGCGGCCCATTCGGCCTTGAAGCTTTCGCCCTGCTGCTTCCAGCGGCTGATCAGCGTTTCGCGGCTCCAGACCTCGCGGCGCAGCGGCTTGTCGGCCTGGATGATCTTGCGCATCTCGGCCTCGATCGCCGGCAGGTCTTCCTCGGTGAAGGGGCGGTCCTTGGGGGCGAAGTCGTAATAGAAGCCGTCGTCGGTGCTCGGGCCGAAAGTGATCTGCGTACCCGGGAACAGCGCCTGGACCGCTTCGGCCAGGACGTGGGCATAGTCATGCCGGGCGAGGTCGAGCGCCTCGGCCTCGTCGCGCGACGTGATCAGCGCCAGGCTGGCATCAGCCGTGAAGGGCCGGGTCAGGTCGACCAGCTCGCCGTCGATCCGGGCGGCCAGCGCCGCCTTGGCTAGGCCCGGGCCAATCGCCGCAGCGACATCGGCCGGAGTCGACCCCAGTGGCATCTCGCGCACGGAACCATCGGGCAGGCTGATCTTGAGCAATTCGGACATCACTAGGCACTCGTCTGATTTGCGGGCGCTTTGGCACAGGTGCGCGCGCTCCGCAAAGGGGCGGTGTCGGAAAGGACGATTTCGGGAGGAGACACCAGCCGCCCGAAACCGGACGGCGGGGCAACGTTCAGCCTTAGGCCAACGCGCTCCGCCCCCGGCAGGCCGGGGTGGTAGTAGTCAGGGTCAGGGCGATCCGCAGAACCATGGCGCCGCTTTAGCAGGCCAGCGGTTACTGTCCAGTTGCCGGACAGGCGGGCGCGCGTTTTTGGGCTTTACGTTTGCCCGGCAATGGTTTCCTCTCAGCGCACGAAACCGCTTAGGGGAGCGCATGACCAACGAACAGAGCGATAAGGCTTTCGAATTTCACGGCAGCTGGCAGGAATATGCGCCGATTGCCTTCACCAACCTGCTGCTGACGATCGTCACGCTGGGCATTTACCGGTTCTGGGCGACAGCGCGGACCCGGCGCTACCTGTGGTCGCGCACGCGCTTCATCGATGACCGGTTCGAATGGGCCGGGACGGGCATGGAACTGTTCAAGGGCGCGGTGATGGTGTTCTTCGTGATCGGCCTGCCGCTGATCGCCTTCAACTTCCTGATCCAGCGGTTGGTGCTGAACGGCAATGGCGTGATTGCCGGGGCGCTGGGGTTGGGGTTTTTCCTGCTGGTCTATTGGCTGGTCGGTGTCGCCCGGTTCCGGGCGCTGCGTTACCGGCTGGCGCGGACCTACTGGCGCGGGATTCGCGGCGGGAGTGAGAACCCGGGGATGGCTTACGGCGTCTCCTACATGTGGAAGAACTTCGTCGGCACTTTCGCGCTGGGCTTGCTGATCCCCTGGTCGATGGTCTCGCTGTGGAACGAGCGCTGGAAGGCGATGAGCTTTGGCCCTTACAAGTTTGACGCCGAGGGCCGGGTCGAAGGGCTGATGGGCCGCTTCCTGCTGTGTTACGCGGCGCCGTTCCTGGCGCTGATTGGCTTGTTCGTTGTGCTGCTTCCAATTCTGATGGCCACCAACTTTGGCGGCGATGCGCAAAAAGCCGGCGCCGGCGTGGTGGTGGGACTTGCTGGCGTATTTCTCGCCTACTTCATCTTCGGCCTGATCGTGCTGGCCTTCTACGCCAAGTTCTTCCGCCAGATGGTGGAGGCAACCAGCCTCCACACGCTGAACTTCGGCTTCACCGCCTCGACCAAGGACTGGCTGAAGCTGTTCCTCGGCGATGCGGCGCTGATCCTGTTCACCCTCGGCATTGGCGTGATCTTCCTGAGCTATCGCCATTGGGCCTTCGGGGTGCGGCACCTCCACGCCTTCGGCTATGTCGAAGTCGATCACCTGACCCAGTCGGCCACGCCCGAACTGCGCGAAGGCGAAGGCTTGCTCGACGCCTTTGACATGGGGGCAATCTGACGATGGAGGACGGCGCCGCCGCCGAGCTGTTCGACGGGCAGAGCGCGATCCGCCACCCCGTTACGCTGCACTGGCAGGATGGGGGGCTGGCGATTGCCCGGGCCGAGGGGGCGATGGAAGTGATCCCCGCGGCTGTGTTGACCTTCAACGAGCATCGCGGTGACCGGCTGGTCTATGGCCACCGCGAGCGCGCGGGCTGGCGGCTGCTGGTGCCGGCCGATGCGGCGCCGGCGCTGCTGGCGCGGCTGCCGCAGGGCGGCAAGTACGGCGGCTGGATCGACCGGTTCGGGTTGGTCCGGGCCAGCGTGGTGCTGGCCGTGATCAGTGCCGCTGCCGTGGCGGCGGTGATGACTGCACCTAGCTGGCTTGGGCCGATGGTGCCGGAAAGCTGGGAGCGGCAGATCGGTTCGGCGCTGGTCGGCGATCTCGACAAGTTCGCCTGCTCGACGCCCGAAAGCGATGCCGCCCTGGCCGCGCTGGTCCGTCAGGTCGATGATGGCAAGACCCCGGTCACGGTCCAGCTCGCCAAGATCGACATGGTCAACGCGGTCGCGCTGCCGGGCGGGCGGATCCTGATCTTCGACAAGCTGGTGCAGGAAGCCAAGTCACCCGACGAGGTGGCCGGTGTGCTGGCGCATGAGGTCGGCCATGTCCGTAAGCGGCACGTGATGCAGGCGCTGTTGCGGCAGTTCGGCTTGTCGATCCTGCTGAGCGGGGCCAACAGCGACATCGGCGGGACGCTCGGCGGGCTCGCGACGATGGGCTATTCGCGCGAGGCCGAGCGTGAGGCCGATGCCTATTCGCGGATGCAGCTGGCCAGGTCCGATATCTCGCCGGCCGCCACGGCCGCCTTCTTCGGGCGGCTGCGCAAGCTGGATCCAACCGCCGGCAACAAGCAGCTGAGCTACCTGGCCAGCCATCCCGATACCGCCGAGCGCGAGCAGGCCTTCAAGGCAGCGGTCAAGCGCGACGAGGCTTACCGGCCGGCGCTCACGCCGGCGCAGTTCCAGGCGCTGCGGCAGGCCTGCGCCAAGGACAAGGATGCCGAGGAATGGTCGCTCGGCTGGGGTAGCTAGCCGCTCAGACGAACTTGCGCTGTCCGGCCAGCACGGTCATCCGCTTGGTCCCGGCCAAGGCCGTACCCTTCTGCCGCACCGTTTGCAGGAAGCGCCATTCGCCGGTCGCGCTCTTGGGCGTCAGTTCCAGCGCCAGATAGCCGCGCTGGCTGGTGTCGCACCACTTGAGCGTGGGGCTCGCCGCCATGACGTCCCGCGCCAGGGCATCGGGTTTGATCCAGCGAAGGTAATACTCGAACCCCGGTGAGGTCACGCTCTGCCCGGCCATTTCGACCCCGACGCGCTCCTTACCGTGGCTGTGATCAAAGGCCCAGGCGTTGTGGCTGTCACCCGCCAGGACCAGCAGGTTGGCATTGGCATCGAGCGCCGACTGATAGAGCCGCTCACGCGCTGCCGGATAGCCCGACCACATGTCCATCGCATAGGGCACGCCACTTTGCTGGGCGCGGCTGGCGGCGAGGATTCGCTGACGCATCACGGTATCGACCTGTTGGCCCATGCCCGCGACCACGTCCTGGCCGAAGCCGGTCTGGCCCATGATGATCTGCTGGGCCAGGACCTGCCAGGGTTTGCCTGCGCGGGTCGAGGCCTTGAGGCTGCTGGCGAGCCAGGCTTCCTGCTCGGCCCCCATCAGGGTGCGGCTGGGGTCCTTCCAGGCGCCATCGCGGAAGGCAGTCAGCGCAGCTTCGAGTTCGGGTCCGCGCTTGCCCTTCATCAGGTCACCGAGGTCGAACGGCTTGTCGCGCGCGACATGGCGGGTCTCGAGCCGGAACAGAGTGGCCAGCTTGCCGATCTCGTATTGCGCCCAATAGGCTTCGGACACCGGCAGCCATTCGCGATAGACCTTTTCGGCCGTCGCCTCGCGCACCGCATAGGGGCCCTCGGTTTCGCTCTGGTGGTTCTCGGCGCCATCCTTCCAGGCATCGTTGGCGACCTCGTGATCGTCCCACATGGTGATGACCGGATAGAGCTGGTGCAGCCGCTGCAGGTCGGGGTCGTTGCGATAGGTCGAAAAGCGCTCGCGGTATTGTGCGAGGGTCACGGTCTCGCTGTCCGACACCAGCCGCTGGGCCAGCCCTTGTTTGGCCGAAGGGTAAGTGCCGTTTGGATACTCATAGAAATAGTCGCCGAGGTGCAGGACGAGGTCGAAATCGCCCGACTCGGCGGCATGGCCATAGGCGTTGAACCAGCCAAAGCCGTAGTTGGAGCAGGAGAAGACCGCGATCCGGAACTTGTCGACCTTGCCCACCGGCAGCGTCTTGGTGCGGCCGACCGGGGACTTCTCACCATCCGGCGCGATGAAGCGGTAGAAGTACCACCGCCCCGGCTTCAGCCCCTTGGCCCAGGAGCGGGCGCAGCAATCGTTGGCGGGGGAGGCGGTCGCATCGCCCTGGACCACGATCCGGGTGAACTCGGCATCTTCGGCCAGTTCCCACTTGAGCGGGGTCTCGTCGGCGTTGGCATAGCGGGTCCACAGCAGCACCTGGGTCGGCCCTGGCTCACCGCTGGCGACACAGTGGGTGAAGCCCTTGCTCGCTTGCGCCAGGGCCGGAGCGCCGATCCCGGCGAGGCCGAGCAGCCCGAGCTTCAGGGCCTTGCGGCGATCGGCGGCAAGCAGCGGAGCCTCCGGCGGCACTGGCAGCATCATTGTCTCCCTCATCCTCCGGCCGGAACACTAGCCTTGAATTGTGACGGGGCAATGGCGCAGGAGGGGGCGGATGACCGAAACGCAATTCCACGCCCTGCCCGATGGCCGCCGCATCGCTTTCCGCTTCACGCCGGGCGACGGCCCGGCGCTGGTCTTCCTGCCGGGCTACATGTCCGACATGACCGGCAGCAAGGCCTGCGCGGTGTTTGACTGGGCCGCCAGCCAGGGCCGCGCCTGCCTGCTGCTCGACTATTCGGGCTGCGGGGCGAGCGATGGTGACTTTGCCGATGGCACCCTGACCAGATGGCGCGATGAAGTGCTGGCGCTGATCGACGCCCAGGTGGCGGGGCCGATCGTGCTTGTCGGCTCATCAATGGGCGGCTGGCTGATGCTGCTGGTCGGCCGCGCGCTGGGGGATCGGCTGGCCGGCCTGATCGGCATCGCCGCCGCGCCGGACTTTACCGCTTGGGGCTTCAGCGACGAGCAGCAGTCCGAACTGCTGGCGGGCGAAACCGTGCTCGAAGAAAACGCTTATGGGCCGCAACCAACCCCGACTTTCCCGGGCTTTTGGGCTGATGGCCAAGCCAACCTGCTGCTCGATACCGACATTGCGCTCGCTTGCCCGGTCCGCCTGCTCCACGGCCAGCGCGATCCGGACGTGCCGTGGGAACTGTCACTCCGCCTGGCCGAACAGCTCCATTCGGACGATGTTCAGGTGGTGCTGATCAAGGACGGCGATCACCGCCTCAGCCGCGATGCCGATATCGCCCTGCTGCTGCGGACCATTGCGGAGCTGCCATGATCCTGTCCATCCTGCTGCCACTCCTCGCCCAAGTCGGCCCCAGCGTCGGCGTCGGTGCAGGCGGCTCGCTGCCGCAGGCCCCGCTCGAGATTCCGCGCAAAAAGAGCGAGGCAGCGCAGGTGGCTCCGCCCGCGCCGCTGAGCCCGGCGGCGCAGTGCCGCAAGCTGCTGGCCGGTAATGCCGCCGAAGCCCAGGCCTATGCCGAAAAGTGGCTCAAGGACCTCAAGGGCTCAGCCCGGGTCGAGCCGGGCCAGTGCCTCGGCATGGCGCTCGCCGCGCAGGGACAGTGGGACGAGGCCGAGGCCGCCTTTACCGAAGCGCGCGAGCTGACCCCGGCCAACGAACCAGCGAACCGCGCGCGGCTCGGCGGGATGGCGGGCAATGCCCTGCTCGCCGCGGGCAAGGCCGAGGCGGGTCTGGCGCTGCTTGATCGGGCGCATGGTGAAGCTTTGGGGGCTGGCAATCCCCGCCTCGCCGGCGAAATCTCGATCGACCGTGCCCGCGCACTGGTGGCGCTGAAGCGCGATGGCGATGCCGCCACTGCGCTGGCGACCGCGCGGACCAATGCGGCCGACAATGGCCAGGGCTGGCTGCTTTCGGCTACCTTGTCGCGCCGCCAGGGCAAGCTGGCCGAGGCGCAGCAGCAGATCCAGGTTGCCGCCCAGCTGATGCCGCTTGATCCCGAAGTCGGGCTGGAGGCCGGGGTGATTGCCGTGCTCGCCGGTAACGATGGGGCCGCGCGGCGCTCGTGGCTGTCAGTGGTCAGGGCCGCGCCCGGCAGCGAAACTGCGCGCACCGCGCAATCCTACCTTGACCAGTTGGGGCCTGACCCGGCACCATCCGGCCGGTGATCCCTTTATCCGTCCTTGACCTGATCCCCGTGCGCGAAGGCGGGACCATTTCCGAAGCCCTGGCCGACGCCGCCAGCCTGGCCCGCGCCGCCGAGGCGACCGGCTACAAGCGGTTCTGGGTGGCCGAGCATCACGCCATGGACGGGATCGCGGGCGGGGCCACCGCTGTCACCTTGGCCCATATCGGCCATGCCACTTCGACGATCCGGATCGGCGCGGGCGGGATCATGTTGCCCAATCACAATCCCTTCGTGATTGCCGAACAGTTCGGCACGCTCGATGCGCTGTTCCCGGGCCGGATCGACCTCGGCCTTGGCCGGGCGCCGGGGGCGGACAGCCGGATCGGCCAGGCGCTGCGCAAGGACCTGATGCGCGCCGCCGAATATTTCCCGCAAGACGTGGTCGAGCTGCGCGCGCTGGTCACGGGTGAGCCGGAAGTCGGCCTGCGCGCGACGCCGGGTTATGGCGCGGCGCTGGAATTCTGGATCCTCGGCTCCAGCCTGTTCGGGGCCTCGCTCGCTGCCGCGCTGGGCATGCCCTATGCCTTTGCCTCGCACTTCGCGCCCGATCATCTCGATGCGGCGATCAAGCTCTACCGTGAGCGGTTCACGCCCTCGGCGGCGCTCGACAAGCCGCATGTCATGGCGGCGATGACCGTGCTGACCGCCGAGACCGATGCCGAGGCGGTGCTGCTGTCCTCCTCGCTCGACCAGAGCTTCGTGGCGCTGCGCACCGGCAATCCGGGCCGGCTCAAGCCGCCCGTGCCGGGTTACCGTGAAAGCCTGCCACCCGGCACGCAGGGCATGCTCGAACATGTCCGTCAGGCCAGCGCGGTCGGTGCACCGGCCACGGTCCGGGCCGCGATCGGCCGCTTCATCGAGCGCACCGGGGCGGATGAAATCATCGTCGCTGGCGCAACTTACGATCCGGCCGCGCGCGAACACTCGCTCGGCCTGACCATGGAAGCCCTGGCGGGCTGAGCGCAATTGCTGCCGCGTCATAGGCAGGTTTCCCTAGCGGCAAACTGGTTGCAGTGGTGACCACTTGTCCGTATCATGAATACGAATGCTGCTTGAGACAGTAATAATGTTGTTTGCACGGGTAACGGCAATGGGCTGGCCCGCAGGAGTGTGATCGATGGGTGCCAAGTCCGCCAGCAGCGCTGCCAAGTCCCTAGAAGCAGCGCTGGCCCAGCGCCTCAGCGCCGCGTTGCTGCCCGGCGATGCGCCGTTCTCGGCCGAGGGACTGGCCGCCGCCGCCGCCTTCCTGCGCAGTGCTGCCGGTCAGCGCGATTCAGGCGAAGTGGCGATCACGATCGAGACGGTCTCGGGCTCGGCGGCCGAACGCTTCATGCGGATCGGCGTGATCAACGATGACATGCCGTTCCTGGTCGATTCGATCGCGACGACCATTGCTGCGCAGGGGCTGGCGATTGACCGGCTGGTCCACCCCGTCCTCCCCGTCCGCCGCGATGGCGCCGGCGTGCTGACCGAAGTCGTCGAGGGCGAGGCCGCCGGCGAAAAGCGCGAATCGATGGTCTATCTCGAGACCCGCCGCGCCGATGCCAGGCAGCGCCGCGCGCTGGAATCCGCGCTGCGCGCTACGCTGGGTGATGTCCGCGCCGCCGTGGCTGACTGGCCCAGGCTGCAGCAAGCCATGGCCGACGATGCCGATAGCCTGGCCGATGGCGAGGGCGCGGCGCTGCTGCGCTGGTTCAAGGACGGGATGCTGACCCAGCTCGGCCATGTCCTGCGCCACCGCGACGGCAGCCAGTCCGGCGCGCTCGGGATCTGCCGGCGCGGGGCCAAGAGCCTGCTTGGCCCGATCTCCTATGACCGCGCCTTTGCCTGGTTCGAGGGCAAAGGCCGGGCCGGCCGGGGCCCGCTGGTGGTCAAGTCCAACCACGTTAGCAATGTCCACCGCCGCACACCGCTTGATCTGTTCATCGTGCCGGTGTTCGAAGGCGGGAAGCTGGAAAGCCTCTCGGTCCATGCCGGGATCTGGACCAGCGCGGGCCTGGCCGCCGCCCCCACCCAGGTGCCGCGGATGCGCACGCAATTGTCAGACCTGATGACCCGCTTCGGCTTCGCGCCGCAGGGCCATGCCGGCAAGGCGCTGGTCCATGCCCTGACCGCGCTGCCGCACGATCTGCTGATCGGCTTCACCGACGACGACCTTGAGCGGATCGCGACCACCATGATGAGCCTGGTCGATCGGCCCCGGCCCAAGCTGGCGCTGGTCCCGGCGGCACTGATGCGCCACGTCTTCGCCTTCGCCTGGCTGCCGCGCGACATCATGTCGACGGCGACCCGCAAGCAGATCGAGGCCATGCTCGTCGAGGCTTGCGGCGCCCCGCTGCTCGACTGGAGCCTGGAGGTCGAGGGCAGCCTTGCCATGCTGCGGTTCGTGCTCGATCTCCCTGAAGTGGCCAAGCTGCCTGATGAAGCCGCGCTCGATGCGCGCCTCCAGGGCATGCTGCGCGGCTGGAACGAGGCGGTCGAAAGCGAGATTGCCGCGAGCGAGGACCCGAGCCGCGCCGCAGCGATTGCCGCGCGCTTTGCCGAGGCTTTCCCCTTGGCCTATCGCAGCGCCTATGGCCCGGCTGAGGCCGCGCAGGATATTGCCCGGCTGCGCAAGCTGGCCGGCGAGGGTGAGGCGGGCCCGCGCCGCGATGCCCGGCTGCACCGCATGGCGGGCGACGAGGCTGGCACACTGCGGCTCAAGGTCTATCAGCGCGGGGGGGGCTATTGCCCTGTCCGATGCGGTCCCGGCGCTGGAGAACTTCGGCTTTCGGGTGGTCGAGGATCTGCCGACCGAACTTGATTCCGGCCAGCTTGGCACGATCCACGATTTCCAGCTGGCCCTGCCGATGGGCCTTGAAGCCGGTGCCGTCATGGCCCGCGCCGGGGCGATTGAGGCCGCCTTTGCCGAAGTGCTCAACGGCGCGGCGGAGGATGATCCGTTCAACCGCCTGATCACCACGGTCGGGCTCTCGGCGCCCGAAACCAACTGGCTGCGCGCCTGGTATCGCTACCTGCGCCAGGCGGGGCTCAACTATGGCGTGCCGACTGCGGTCGATGCGCTGCACCACGCCCCGGCCGTGACGCGCGGGCTGGTTGACCTGTTCGTTGCCCGCCACGATCCGGCCTTCAAGGGTGACCGCATAGCCGCCGAAGCCAAGGCGCAGGATGCGATCCGCGATGGCCTCGCGCTGGTCTCCGCAATCAACGATGACCGCCTGCTGCGCCAGTACCGCGCCGTGGTCGAAGCCATGCTGCGGACCAATGCCTTTGCCCCGGCGGG
>JACDQK010000277.1 GCA_015657645.1 Novosphingobium sp. | reverse complement strand
GGTCGGCCTGGGTACGGATCTGGCTGAATTGGGCGGGCTCAAGACTGTGCAATCGCCTTATGCCGATGGCGAAACCCTGATCGCGATGTCGGCCCTGAAGCTCGATGCGGCGCTGCTCCACGTCAACCGCAGCGACTGGCGCGGCAATATCCAGGCATTCGGCCCGGACGTCTATTATGACGAATGGTTCGCCCGCGCTGCCGCCAAGACCTATGTCAGTTGCGAGGAACTGGTTGACCGGATGGAAGACCACTATTCCGAACAGGCGCAGGCCAACATCGTCGAGCGCGCGTTCATCAGCGGTGTGACCGAGATCGCGGGCGGTGCGCACCCCAGTTCGATGCCCCCGGCTTATGGTTGGGACATGAAGGCCTTCAAGGCCTACGCCGATGCCGCGAAGGACCCGGGTGACTGGGCCGCGGTGCATGACCGCTTCGTCGGGGCCAGCGAGGCAGAATACCTCGCCGGCTTTGGCGGCAAGGAGGCGGTGACGGCTTTGCCGTTGCCGATTTTCTGATGACTGACGTTTCCCTCGCAGACCTCTGCATCTTCGCCTGCTCGCAGGCTTTCCGCAACAATGGCGAGATCATCGCCACCGGCGTCGGTCCCGTGCCGCGCGTGGCGGCTGGCCTAGCCAAGCTGACCCACACGCCCGAGCTGATGATGACCGATGGCGAAGCCTATCTGGTCGAACAGCCCGTGCCGCTGGGGCCGCGCGCCTATGATGACCGCAAGCCGGCTGGTTACCTGCCATTCTCGCGCTTCTTCGATGCCGCGGTGTGGACCGGGCGCCGTCATGCCATGGTCACGCCGACCCAGATCGACCGGTTCGGGCAGATCAATCTTTCGCAGCTGGGCGGCACCCACCGCCAGCCCAAGACCCAGATGCTGGGTGTGCGCGGCTTTCCGGGCAACACGATCTACCACCCCAACAGCTTCTTCTTCCCCAGCCACACCCCCCGGGTTTTCGTGGCCGGCGAGGTCGATATGGTCTCTGGCGTGGGCTACAATCCGGCCAAGCGGGTGCCGGGCGGGAACTATTCCGCGGTTGATCTGCGCACCATCGTCACCAACCTGTGCGTGATGGACTTTGGCGGGCCGGACCATGCGGTCCGCGTGGTCTCGCTTCATCCGGGTGTCACTTTTGCCGAAGTGCAGGCCGCGACCGGGTTCGAACTGATCGATGCGGTGGCGGGCGAAACTCCGCTGCCCGATGCCGAGGCCCTGGCGATCATCGCCAGCCTCGATCCACACAATATCCGCGCCAGCGTGATCAAGGATAACCCGCCTGCACTGCGACAGGCCGAAGGGAGCGCCGCATGAGCAAGGGCAACGATCTGGTCGAACCGAAGAAAGTCGACATCGTCTATGAGACCGAAGAACCCGTTCGCTACGAGGTGATCGACAATGTCGCCTGGGTGACGATGACTCGCCCGGCCTTCAACAATGCCCAGAACGGGCAGATGACCTACGCCCTCGACGATGCGTTCAACCGCGCGGTCAAGGACGATGAGGTGCGGGCAATCGTGCTCGCCGGTGAGGGCAAGCATTTCTCCGCGGGCCACGATATCGGCACGCCGGGACGCGACCTGCACCATGAATTCGACAAGCGCCTGATGCTGGCGCCGCACACCAACAAACCGGCGGCCGAGCTGCTCTATACCCGCGAGCAGGAGCAGTACCTCGGCATGTGCCGTCGCTGGCGCGAGATCCCCAAGCCGACCATCGCCATGGTCCAGGGCGCCTGTATTGCTGGCGGGTTGATGCTGGCCTGGGTCTGCGACCTGATCGTGGCCAGCGAGGACGCCTTCTTCCAGGATCCGGTCAACCCGCTGATGGGCATCCCCGGCGTGGAATACTTCGCTCACGGCTTTGAACTGCCGACCCGCGTAGCCAAGGAATTCCTGCTGCTGGGCGAGCGGATGAGCGCTACTCGCGCGCATAGCTTCGGCATGGTCAACAAGGTGGTCCCGCGCGAGGAACTGCGCGAGGCAACCGCCGCCTGGGCAGCGAAGCTGGCAGCCAACCCGCGGCTGGGCAACTGGCTGACCAAGCAGTCGATCAACCATGTCGAGGAACTGCGCGGTAAGCGCAGTGCAATGGACGCGGTCTTCCACATGCACCACTTCGCTCATGCCCATAATGACCTGGTCACGGGAGATTCGATCGTCGGCGTCAGCGGCAAGTCG
>JACDQK010000276.1 GCA_015657645.1 Novosphingobium sp. | reverse complement strand
TCCTGGTCTTCGGTCAACCTGGGTGCCTGGCTGGTCGGCGGCTCGATCCGGCTCGACCGCGCCAACCGGATCAGCTTCCTGTTTGCCGGTGCGCAGAAGAGCGTGGCGATGGGCGCGCCGCTCGCCACAGTGCTGTTCCCGCCTGCTGCAGCGGGAATCGTGCTGTTGCCGATCCTGCTGTACCATCTGGTTCAGCTGGTGATCGCGGCACCAATTGCCGCGCGGCTCAATCCGCCCGGATAGCTTCCTCGATCTCGGTGTCCGGGTTGCGCTTGTTGTGGCGGATCGACCACCACAGCGACAGCCCGATCAGCACCGCGCCGATCAGCCCGGTAACCGTTTCGGGGATGTGCATCACGGCGGAGAACAGCATGATGCCGCCCAGCGCGATGATCGCCCAGAAAGCGCCGTGCTCAAGATAGCGGTATTCCGCCAGCGTGCCCTGCTTGACCAGGTGGATCGTCATCGAGCGGACGAACATTGCCCCGATCGACAGGCCCAGCGCAATCACCACCATGTTGTTGGACAGGGCAAAGGCCCCGATCACGCCGTCAAAGCTGAACGAGGCGTCGAGGATGTTGAGGTAAAGGAACCCGCCCAGACCCGAACGCACCACCGCGCCCTGCAGCTTGAGCGCTTCCTCGCGCATTTCGAGGATAGTGCTGATCGCCTCGACCGCAATGAAGGTCACCAGACCGAGCGTGCCGGCGACCATGAAGGTCAGGGCATCTGCTGCAGGCAGCATGGTCGAGATCCCGTAGATGACCAGCAGCAGCAGCGCGATTTCGGCAGCCTTGATGTTGGAGACGATCGAGAGCTTTTCCTCGATCCAGGTGATCCAGTGAATGTCCTTTTCGCCGTCAAAGAAGAACGACAGGCCGACCATGGCCAGGAAGGCCCCGCCAAATCCTGCAATCCCGACATGGGCGCTTGAGACGATCCGTTCGTATTCTTCGGGGCTGTTGAGTGAGAGATTGACTGCATCCATCGGCCCAAGCCCCGCAGCAACCGCCACGATCGCCAGCGGGAAGACAATCCGCATCCCGAAGACCGCGATCAGCATGCCCCAGGTCAGGAACCGGCGCTGCCAGATCTCGTCCATGTCCTTGAGCACGGCGGCATTGACCACCGCGTTGTCGAACGACAGCGACACTTCGAGGATCGAGAGCACGAAGATGATCCACAGCATCGAGGCCGTTGCCGCCAGGCTGCCCGATTGTGCCCAGCCGTACCAAACGCCCAGCGCGAGGCAGACGAGCGTGAACACGATCGAGAACTTGTAATAGCGCAGCAGCATTGTGGTCCCCACCTTCTTCTTGAGGTGAGGCCCTATTTCGGCTGGTAGGTCTGTTCAACCCCCGGGAAGGACCTGTCCCGAACTTCTGCAGCATAGCGGGCGGCAGCGGCAGAGATGGTTTCGGCGATTTCCTCGTAGCGTTTCACGAAACGGGGCACGCGCTCAAACATGCCGAGCATGTCCTCGGTCACCAGCACCTGGCCGTCGCACTGGGCCGAAGCACCGATGCCGATGGTCGGGCAGCTGACTGCCTTGGTCACTTCGATCGCGATCGGTTCGACCACGCCTTCGACCACGATGGCAAAGGCCCCGGCGTCATCCAGCGCCTTGGCATCGGCGACGATCTTGGCGGCTTCAGCCTCGCTCCGGCCGCGGGCGTTGTAGCCGCCCAGCACGTTGACTGCCTGCGGGGTCAGCCCGACATGGCCCATCACCGGGATCCCGCGCGCGGTCAGGAAGGCGACCGTTTCGGCCATGGCCGCCCCGCCTTCGAGCTTGACCGCTGCGCAGCCGGTGTCCTTGAGCAGCCGCGCCGCGCTCTCAAAGGCCTGCTGGGGTGAGGCTTCGTAGGCTCCGAACGGCATGTCGACCACCACGGCGGCGTGATAGGAGCCGCGCACCACCGCCGCGCCATGGGCTGCCATCATGTCGAGCGTGACCGGCACCGAGGAGGGCAGGCCATAGATCACCTGGCCGAGCGAGTCCCCGACCAGCAGCAAATCGCAATGCGCATCAAGCAGTTGCGCTTGCCGCGCGGTATAGGCGGTGAGCATCACCACCGGCTCGGCCGTGACGCCATCCACCTTGCGCTTGCGGATCGCCGGGATGGTCAGGCGCTTCATCGGCGCGGGGGTGGGATTGGCGCGGCTGGTGGCCGTGTCGAGCTGGAAGGTCGTGGACATGGATTTGGCCTTTAGACTGTCTGGCAAAGCTGGGGAAGTCCGGCGATTTGCGCTTGCCAATAGCCCGCTTGGCGCTAGCTTCCGGGCCAGGGACATGAGGGCCGGGCGCAACGCGTAACCGGCCTCGTAAATTTTAGGGGAATTGCATGTTGTTCGGTCGCGTCAAATCACTCGACGCCATTCTGGCCACTGCCGAAAAGAAATCGCTCCACCGCTCGCTCGGCGCTTTCCAGCTGACCATGCTGGGCGTGGGCGCGATCATTGGTACCGGGATTTTCGTGCTGACCGCGGAAGCCGCGCAAAAGGCTGGCCCGGGGATGCTGCTCAGCTTCATCATCGCCGGTTTCGTCTGCGCGGTGGCGGCGCTGTGCTATGCGGAAATGGCTTCGATGGTGCCGGTTTCCGGCTCCGCTTACACCTATTCCTATGCCTCGATGGGTGAAATTGTCGCCTGGATCGTGGGCTGGGCGCTGATCCTCG
This sequence comes from Novosphingobium sp., assembly GCA_015657645.1. GTDB lineage: Bacteria > Pseudomonadota > Alphaproteobacteria > Sphingomonadales > Sphingomonadaceae > Novosphingobium. Next base: position 224 of record JACDQK010000276.1, on the reverse strand, counting down.
AATATGCGATTGCGGCCTCCGCGGTCTCGGTCGGGTGGTCCAACTATTTTGTCGGGCTGGTCCAATCCGGGCTTGGGATAGAGCTGCCAACCTTCTTCACCAAGGGCGCCTTTGCGGCGGTTGGCGGCGGGATCAACCTGCCGGCGATCTTCGTGGCCCTGCTGGTCACGGCACTGCTGGTGGTCGGCACCAAGGAATCGGGCGATGTTCAACGCCGTGCTGGT
>JACDQK010000275.1 GCA_015657645.1 Novosphingobium sp. | reverse complement strand
TCGATCGACAACCTGACCGGCCATGTTGAAGGGCTGGGGGTGAGCGAAGTGGTGCTGGCGCTGGAAGAACGGCGCAATTCCTTGCCGCTGTCCGACCTGCTGCGGATCAAGACCACCGGGGTCTACGTCAACGATTTCTCCAGTTTCATCGAACGCGAAACCGGCCGGGTTGACCTGGAGACGGTCAATCCCAGCTGGCTGATCTTTTCCGATGGCTTTTCCTCGGGCCAGGCGGTGTCGCGCGCCTTGAAGCGGCTGTTCGATATCGTCGTCAGCGGGCTGGTCCTGCTGCTGACCGCGCCGGTGATCCTGTTGTTTGCGCTGCTGGTCTGCCTCGACAGCAAGGGGCCGGCTTTCTACCGCCAGACCCGCGTCGGGCTGTTCGGCCAGCCGTTCGACGTGATCAAGCTGCGCTCGATGCGCACCGATGCCGAAGTGAACGGCGCGCAGTGGGCCAGTGAGAACGACCCGCGCATTACCCGGATCGGCAACTTCATCCGCAAGACCCGGATCGACGAGCTGCCGCAGCTCTGGACCGTGCTGAAGGGCGAGATGAGCTTTGTCGGCCCGCGCCCGGAACGGCCCGAATTTGTCGCCGATCTGGAACAGCACCTGCCCTATTATGCCGAACGCCACATGGTGAAGCCGGGGATCACCGGCTGGGCGCAGGTCAATTATCCCTATGGCGCCTCGATCGAGGATTCCCGGCACAAGCTGGAATACGATCTCTATTACGCCAAGAATTACAGCCCGTTCCTGGACCTGCTGATCCTGCTGCAGACGCTGCGGGTGGTGCTGTGGAACGAGGGCGCTCGCTGAGATGAGCGTGACCTCGGGCCTCTGGCCGATTGTCGGCTCGATCGTCTGGGGGACGGGGGCCTTCGCCTGCCTGATCGCCGCCGGCCAGCTCTATGCCGGCCCGGGCAAGTTCGGCAGCGCCCGGCGCGCGCTGACCTTTGCCGTTGCCGTCACCGGCCTTTGGGCGCTGATCGGCGCGCTGGCGGGCCCGTCCTCGCTGGGGGCCGAGCTGGCCGACAGCCTGCGCAACCTCGCCTGGCTGTTCGCGCTTTACCGGCTCTTCGCGGTCGACGGCCGCCACGCCAGTCTGGCTCCCGTGCGGCCGCTACTGGTGGCACTTGGCTTTGTTGAGCTGCTGCAACTGGCCATCGAGCTGCTGCTGCTGGCCAGCCCGTTCGACGGCAAATTTGCCGAGCTGGCCTTCCACACCGTCACCCTGTTCCGTCTGCTGGTGGCGACTGGCGGGCTGATGCTGGTTCACAATCTCTACGGCGGCGCGGCGCCGAATGCGCGGCTGCTGCTGCGCTGGCCGGCGCTGGCGCTGGCGGCGCAGTGGGGGGTTCGATCTCAACCACTACACCGTGTCCTACCTCCTCGCCGGCACGCTGGACGGGCTGGTCGCGCTGCGCGGCTTGCTGCGCTCGCGATCGGCGCGCTGATCGCGCTGGGCCTGCGCCGGGGCAGCGAGGCGCTGCGGTTTAGCCCGTCGCGCGCGGTTATGTTCCAGTCGGCCTCGCTGATGATCATCGGCGCCTATCTGGTCTTCATGGTGGCGATCGCCCGCTGGCTGGCCTGGGCCGGGCAGGAACTGACCGCTGAGCTGCAACTGGCCTTTGCCGGCAGTGCCGCCATCGCTCTCGCGGTGCTGGTTTCATCGCGGGCGCTGCGGGCGCGGCTGCGGGTGACGCTGAGCAAGCACCTGTTCCAGCACCGTTACGATTACCGCCAGGAATGGCTACGCTTCACCCGCACCATGGCCCAGGTCGGGCCGAGCGGCGGGCCGCTGCACGAGCGTGTGATCCGCGCCGTGGCCGATATGACCGACAGCCCCGCCGGCCTGCTGCTGACGCTGAACGATCAGGGCGACTTTGCCCTGGCCAGCCGCTGGCAATGGCCGACTGCCGATGTGCCGGCGGCAGCGCTGCCGGGCGCCGCGGTCCGCGCTTTCGAGGCCGATCGTTCGGGCGGGTTCATAGTCGATCTGGACGAGCTGCGCGGCGCTGGTGCCCTGCCGCGCGCCGATTGGGCCGCGCCGCAGCAAGCCGTGCCCGACTGGCTGCTGGCCGAGCCGCGCGCCTGGGCGCTGGTCCCGCTGCATCACTTTGACCGGCTGGTCGGCATGGTCGTGCTGGCGCGTCCGGTCCTGACCCGCCGGCTTGACTGGGAAGATTTCGATCTGCTCCGCGTCGCCGGACAGCAGCTGGCGAGCTACCTTGCCGAACAGTCCGGGCAGGAAGCCCTGGCCGAGGCCGGGCGGTTCGATGACTTCAACCGCCGCATCGCTTTCGTGATGCACGATATCAAGAACCTTGCCAGCCAGCTGAGCCTGCTGGCCCGCAATGCCGAAGCCCATGCCGAGAACCCAGAGTTTCGGGCCGACATGCTGGTCACGCTGCGCAATGCCGCGGACAAGCTCAACGCGCTGCTCGCGCGCCTTTCGCGCTATGGCACGACCGCAGTCGAAAGCCTGACGCCGGTTGCCGCCGACAGCGTGGCAAAGCGCGTTGTCGCCCAGTTCAAGGTCGGCCATCCGGTCGAGCTGGTGCAGTCCGATCCCTGCCTGGTGGCGGGCCGCGAGGAACTGCTGGAACAGGTGCTGGTTCACCTGGTCCAGAACGCGATCGATGCCAGCGAGCCTGGCAGCCCGGTCTTTGTCCAGGTCGCAGTCGAGCAGCTCCACGGCGTGATCGAGGTGGTTGATTCCGGCAGCGGGATGAGCGCCGAATTCGTCCGCACCGGCCTGTTCAAGCCGTTCGTCTCGACCAAGGCGGGCGGCTTCGGGATTGGCGCCTACGAGGCCCGCGAACTGGTCCGGGCGATGGGCGGCCAGCTTGAAGTCGAGAGCCGCGAAGGGCTCGGCTCGCGCTTCACCATCCGCCTGCCGCTGGCCGAAGCGGCCGAACTGCTGAACAATTTTGCCGCGAAGGTAGCGTAATGAGTGACACCAAACCCAAGCTGCTGATCGTTGAAGACGATGCCGGTCTGCAGGCCCAGCTCAAGTGGGCCTATCCGGACTTCTCGGTGATCATCGCCGGGGACCGCGCCTCGGCGCTGGCGGCGCTGCGGGCCGAAGAGCCGGCCGTCGTCACGCTCGACCTTGGCCTGCCGCCAGATCCGGACGGGACCAGCGAAGGCTTTGCCGTGCTCGACGAGATCATGGCGCTGAAACCCGATACCAAGGTGATCGTTGCCTCGGGCCACGGTGCCCGCGAATCTGCGCTTCAGGCGATCGCGCGCGGCGCTTACGATTTCTACCAGAAGCCGGTCGATATCGAGACGCTGGGCCTGATCGTCCAGCGCGCCTACCGGCTCCACCAGATCGAGGCGGAGAACCGCCAGCTCGCCAGCAAGAGCGACACGGGCAATCAGGTGCTTGGCCGGCTGATCACCGCCGCGCCGGAAATGGTCAAGGTGGCGCGCACGATCGAGCGGGTGGCCAATACCAATGTCTCGGTCATGCTGCTGGGGGCGAGCGGGACCGGCAAGGAACTGCTGGCGCGCGGCCTGCATGACGCGAGCGAC
>JACDQK010000274.1 GCA_015657645.1 Novosphingobium sp. | reverse complement strand
GCCAAGCTGGGCATTGCCCAGGAAGACCTGGTGCGCTTCGCGGTGTTCCGGCGCGGCAACGATGCGCGCAAAAAGACCGCGATCAAGCTGATCTACACGATCGACGCCGTGGTCCGCGATGAGGCCGCCGTGCTGGAGCGGCACCACGGCGATCCGCATGTGAAGCCGACGCCGGACCTTTCCTACAAGTTCCCGGTCATGGCCCCCGAAGGCTGGAGCGGCCAGCGGCCGGTGGTGATCGGGGCCGGCCCCTGCGGGCTGATGGCGGGGCTGATCCTGGCGCAGATGGGCCTCAAGCCGATCATCATCGAGCGCGGCAAGGCAGTGCGCGAGCGTACCAAGGACACCTGGGGCCTGTGGCGCCGCGCCGTGCTGGAAACCGAATCCAATGCCCAGTTTGGCGAAGGCGGGGCCGGCACCTTCTCCGACGGCAAGCTCTATTCGCGGATCAAGGACCCGCGCCACCTCGGCCGCAAGGTGCTGACCGAGTTCGTCAAGGCCGGGGCGCCCGAGGACATCCTGACCGAGGCCCATCCCCACGTCGGCACCTTCCGGCTCGTCACCATGGTGATGTCGATCCGCGAGACGATCGAACAGCTTGGCGGCGAATACGGCTTCGGCACGCGGGTGGAGGATTTCGCGGTCGAGGATGGCCAACTCAAGGGCCTGACCCTCTCGACCGGGGAGTTCCTGCCGGCCGAACACGTGATCCTCGCGGTCGGCCACTCAGCCCGCGACACCTTCTTCAAGCTGCACGAGCGCGGCGTTTATGTCGAGGCCAAGCCATTTGCGATCGGCGTGCGGATCGAGCACCCGCAAAGCTGGATCGACAAGGCCCGCTTCGGCCCCAATGCCGGCAACCCGATCCTGGGCGCGGCGGCCTATGCGATCTCGCACCAGGCCAGCAACGGGCGGGCGGTCTATTCGTTCTGCATGTGCCCCGGCGGGCGCGTGGTCGCCGCGACCAGCGAGGAAGGCCGGGTCGTCACCAACGGGATGAGCCAGTATTCGCGCGCCGAATTCAACGCCAATTCCGGGCTGGTGGTCGACATCAATCCCGAGCGCGACTTCCCCGGAGATCCGCTGGCCGGGGTGCGGCTGCAGCGCCAGCTCGAGGAAAAGGCCTTCGTCGCCGGCGGTTCGAACTACCACGCACCGGGGCAGCGGGTGGAAGACCTGCTGGCCGCGCGCCCTCGACCAGCTTCGGCGTGGTCCAGCCGAGCTACAAGCCGGGGGTCAAGCCGACCGACCTGGCCGAAGTGCTGCCCAGCTTTGTGATCGAGGCGCTGCGCGAGGCGCTGCCGGTGTTCGGGCGGCAGGTGCCGGGCTATGACCATCCCGATGCGGTGATGACCGGGGTCGAAACCCGCACCTCCTCCCCGATCCGTATCCGCCGCGGCGCGGACCTGCAGTCGATCAACACCCAGGGGCTTTACCCGGCCGCGAAGGCGCAGGCTATGCCGGGGGCATCCTCTCGGCCGCGGTCGACGGGATCAAGGTGGCCGAGGCGCTGGCCGTGAAGTTGCTCAAGGCTTGAGCGAATTCGACGCCATTATCCTCGGCGCAGGAGCCGCCGGGCTGTTTTGCGCCGCCACGGCCGGCCAGCATGGCAAGCGGGTGCTGCTGCTCGATCACAATGCCGAGGTGGGGCGCAAGATCCTGATCTCCGGCGGCGGGCGGTGCAACTTCACCAATCTCCACACCGCGCCGGACCGCTACCTCTCGGCCAACCCGCATTTCGCCAAGTCGGCGCTGGCGCGCTATACCCCGGCGGACTTCATCAAGCTGGTCGATAGCTACGACATCGCCTGGCACGAAAAGACGCTGGGCCAGCTGTTCTGCGATGGTTCGGCCAAGCAGATTGTCGCCATGCTGCTGGAGGAGTGCGAGCGTGGCGGCGTGACGATCCGGCTCGGCAGCGAGACCGGCGCAGTCGAGCATCGCGACGGGCAGTTCCATGTCGCCGGGGTCAGCGCCCCTGCGCTGGTGATCGCTACCGGCGGCCCCTCGATCCCCAAGCTGGGTGCGACGTCCTTTGCTTATGACCTCGCGCGCCAGTTCGGGCTCAAGGTCGTCCAGCCGCGCCCGGCGCTGGTCCCGCTGACCTTGAGCGGCGAGGATGCGCTGTTTACCGAGCTGTCAGGCGTCGCCACCGATGTGGTGGCCCGCTGCGGCAAGGCCGCCTTCCGCGAAGCCGCGCTATTCACCCACCGCGGCCTGTCCGGCCCGGCGATCCTGCAGGTCAGCTCCTATTGGCAGCGCGGTGAGGACGTGCGGATCGATTACCTGCCCGACCAGCCGCAGGGCTGGCTGCTCGACGCCAAGCGCACCCAGCCACGCGCCGCGCTGCGCAAGGTCCTGCCCCTGCCTGAGCGCCTGGCGACCACGCTGGCCGAGCGGCTCGGCGTGGCGGGCGAACTCGGCAACCAGTCCGACAAGGTCCTGCGCGCCGCCGAAGCGCGGCTGCATGACTGGCATTTCGCGCCCAACGGCAGCGAAGGCTATGCCAAGGCCGAAGTGACCGCCGGCGGATCAGCACGGCGGAACTCTCCAGCCAGACGATGGAAGCCAAGAAGGTCCCCGGCCTCTATGCGATCGGCGAGGCGGTCGACGTGACCGGTTGGCTCGGCGGCTACAATTTCCAATGGGCCTGGGCCAGCGCCCACGCGGCGGGCATGGCGCTCTAGATCACGCGCCGAGCGTGATCGAGCCGCAGGCTCAGGTCGGCCCGGTCCGGCAGTTCGGCCAGCATCCACCGCGTCAGCCGTTCGTAGTGCTGGATGAAGCGGGTAACTTCGGTGGGCGACATCGCTGCCGGAGCGCGCTGGCGCAGTTCGGCCTCCTGCTGTTCGCGCCAGGCTGCCACTACCTCCCAATCCGGCGCGGCAAGGAAGATCAGTCGATCGATCCGCGCCCACAGCGCCGGGTAATCCCGCGCCAGGGCGGTATTGGCATGGCCGCGCCAGGTGCCGTCCGGGTCCTCGTCCGCCTCCAGCGCGTTGACCGGCAGCGCCAGGTCGGCCGCCGGCTGCGGTGCGGCGCCAAGGCACCAGCCTTCGAGCAGTAGCACCTGCGTGTCAGCCGGCGCGCGCGGCCAGTCGCGTTCGGGCGCGCGGTCATCCCGCCCCTTGTCGAAGCGCGGCAGGGCCGCCGGCTCGCCCCGCGCCAGGGCATCGATCGTCGCGAGTCCAAGCGCAACATCGTGCGTCCCCGGCACCCGCGCGTGGCGAAGAGCGGATGAACCTTGCCCGCCAGCGCCTGCCGCGCCGCCTTGGCCAG
>JACDQK010000273.1 GCA_015657645.1 Novosphingobium sp. | reverse complement strand
GCCTGGTCGCCCCGCTTTGCGCTGCGGCTCGGTCAATCGGACGACCGGGGTCATGGCCATGGTCAGTTGGCCGGTTTGGGCGTGACCGCTGGCGCCCCGCTCGCTCGGGCAGGGATGGCCTGGTCACTGGTCCCCCTGGCCGAATTCGGCCTGTCCCGCACGATCGGGCTGGTTCCTGCACCCCATTGGGTGGCTGGGGCAGAGGCAGACCTACTGCGGTCCCTGCGCGAGACGGCGCCGGCCTAGCCCGAGCTGCTCCGCTGCTGACTTGCACAGGCGCGTCAAGCACTTGCGCCAACGCACCGCAGGACTAGTCTGACCGCCCAGTTACCGGAGCCCAGCCATGCGCCTGCTTGCCGTCCTTGCTGCCGCTCTGCTGGCCTTGTCCGCACCGCCAGTGCAGGCCACCCCGGCTCACACCGACCGGATCGAGAGCAAGGCTCAGTTCGATGCCCTGGCGCGGACCAGCCCCGGCGGGCGCTATGCCAGCTTTCCGCAGGTGATGTTTGCGATCGATCGCGCGGCCCAGGGCGGCCCGCGGCTCTACTTCATCAATTCGCGGCGCTTCGAATTCCATCTCGATTTTGTCCAGCGCACCTACCTCTCGACGCAAGACCCGGCGGCGCTGCTCGAGGCAAATTATTCGAAGGATAACCGCCGCTTCCTGTTCGGCTCCGTGCTCTGGTATCCCACCCTCAAGCGCTTCGGCGTGGAGTTCTGGGAGGGCGATCGGCTGACGCCCGAATTGCTGACGCTGGCCATGAGCCAGCTCCAGCCCCGCTTTCACGCCCCCTTGGCGTTCAAGGCCAATTCGGCCCACCAGCTCGAAACAGCGGCGGCCCTGCCCGGCCTGCAGACGATCGATGCCAATGCCCTGTTCGGCAGCCGCGATGCGCTGGTGCTCAATGCCGGCAAGGCCACCGGCAAACTGCGGATCATCCCGCAGCTGACCAAGGATACCCTGCTGGCGCCCGATGACATCGCCATTCTGGGCGAGGCACCGTTGCAGCTTTCCCCGGTCGCGGGCCTGATCACCAGCGAGTTCTCGACCCCGCTGGCCCACGTCAACCTCCTCGCCAAAAGCTGGCGGATTCCCAACGGCTATATCCGCGATGCGGTCCGCCGCTATGCCGATCTCGACGGCAAATGGGTGCGGCTGGAGGCGCACGGTGACGCAATCGTGCTGCGCGCCGCCACTCCGAGCGAAATTGCCGCTGCCGGGACGGCGACGAACAAGCGCAAGGTTCAAGTCGCCAAGGCCGATCTGGCCTTTCGCGCGCTCCCCTCGCTCGGCGAACTGCGGGCAAGGGATTCCGTCCGGGTCGGCGCCAAGGCCGCCAACCTGGGCGAGGTTGCGCGCGGCATCGCGGGCCGCAGCGCCGACTTTTCGGTGCCGCCCGGCTTTGCCGTACCATTTGCCTGGTACCAGCAATTCGTCACCGCCAACGGGCTCGATGCGAAGATTGCCGCGCTGCTGGCCGATCCGCGCTTGCGGCAGGACGCCGCCTGGCGGCGAGCGGCGCTGACCGAACTGCGGCAGGCCTTCGCCCAGGGCACCTTGCCGGATGAGCTGCGCGCTCCCTTGGAACAACGCCGCCGCGAGGTAATCGGCACCGGCGGAGTCTTCGTCCGCAGCTCGACCAACAGCGAGGACTTGCCCGGGTTCAACGGCGCCGGGCTCTATTCCAGCGTCCCGAACGTTGTCGATCAGGCCGGACTGGAGGCTGCGGTCCGCACGGTCTGGGGCTCGGTCTGGAACGATGCCGCGTTTGCAGCACGCGAAGCAGCGGGGATCGACCACCTTTCAGTCAAAGGCGGCGTGCTGGTCCAGCTGGGGATGAACGCCGAGGCATCGGGGGTGATGATCACCGAAAATCCGTTCGATCCGGCCGAACCGGACGCCGTTTTCATCAATGCCAAGCGCGGCCTGGGGATCCGGGTGGTCGAAGGCCGGCGGGTCGCCGAGCAACTGCTTTATCGCAGCGATCCCGAGGCGATCCAGCTGCTGACCCGCTCAACCGACGATGCCATGCTGACTTTCGATGCCAACGGCGGGGTGCGCGAAGTGGCGGTTGAGCCGGGCCGGGTCGTGCTGACCGATGAGCGGGCGCGGCGGCTGGCCAAGGCGGGGCAACAGGTGGCGCGAATCTTCGGGTCGAAGCCGCAGGATATCGAATGGCTGCTGATCGGCGATGCGATCCATATCGTCCAGTCGCGGCCCTACCTGCGCGGCAATTGAACGTTTTCCTACACGGGAAGTTTCGGTTATCTGGTTCGGCTTCTTGGCATTAAAGGAGCCCTCCCATGCCCATTCTCGAAGCTCTGATCGGCCCGGTTGCCGCGATCATCGACAAGGTGATTCCGGACAAGGGTGCGCGCGACAAGGCCAAGCTGGAACTGCTGCAACTGCAGGGCTCGCAAGCCCTGGCCGAGATCGAAGCGCGGCTCTCCGCCATTGTCGCCGAGGCCAATTCGCACGATCCCTGGACCAGCCGCGCCCGGCCGAGCTTCCTCTACGTCATGTACCTGCTGCTGCTGTGGTCGCTGCCGATGGGGCTGGTCGCCGCCTTCCGGCCTGAGACCGCCCAGGCGATTGCCGCCGGGATGACAGCCTATCTCTCAGCCCTGCCCGAAGCGCTCTATGCGCTCTTCGGCACCGGCTACCTCGGCTACACGGCTGCGCGGCAGTGGGGCAAGGTTGCCGGCACCGATAAGTAAACCCGATCCGCATAGTTATTTTCGAGTAAGTTTTTTGCGCTATCACTCCGGTCCTGTCGGGGCAGGTTTGCCCGCCCGGGCCAGGACTAGGAGTGATTTAGCGTGTCTGATCGTGTCCCCACCCCCAAGAAAACGTTTGTGCTGGCCGCAACCGCGCTGGCCCTCGTGCTGTCGGGTTGTTCGGGCCGCGATACCGACAATGCCGAAAAGCTCGCCCGCGCCGAAGCAGCCGCAAACCGCGCCGAAGAGGCGGCAAAGCGCGCCGAAGCCGCCGCCAAGCGCCTGCCACCGCCGCCGGTCGACGCCGCTCCGGCCGAAGAAGAGGAACCGCTCGACCAGCAGGCCGAAGAACCGGCGCCGGAACCCGAACCGGCCTGACCTTGCCTGTGGGTTGCGGCCCGCCTGCGCCATCTCTGCTCTTGCCTAGGCCCGCTGGCCCGCGCATAGGCGGTTGCCAAAGCAACCAGTCGAGGATCGCATGGCCGACAGCAAGGCAGGCAGCCGCCCTTCCGGAATGAATATTGATACCGCGCTGGTGCGCGAACTGGCGGAAATGCTCGCCGATACCGGCCTGACGGAGATTGAGGTTGAGGACGGCGATCGCAAGATCAAGGTTTCGCGCGGCGGCACGGTTGCCCCGGTGATCCACCACGCCCCGGCACCCGCCGCTGCTCCGGCCGCCCCTGCCGCTGCCGCTGCACCAGCTGCGCCGGTTGCGCCAGCTGCGGATCCTAACGCGGTCAAGTCGCCAATGGTCGGTACCGTCTATATGGCAGCCGAACCGGGCGCGGCGAACTTCGTCAGCGTCGGCCAGGCGGTGAAGGAAGGCGATACGCTGCTGATTATCGAGGCGATGAAGGTGATGAACCCGATCGCCGCGCCGCGTGGCGGCACGGTCACCGCGATCCTCGTCGACAATGCCCAGCCGGTCGAGTTCGACCAGCCGCTGGTCGTTATCGCTTAAGGCGCAAATTCATGGGCATCTCCCGCATCCTGATCGCCAACCGCGGCGAGATCGCGCTGCGCATCCACCGCGCGGCCCACGAAATGGGAATCGAGACGGTCGCGGTGCACTCCACCGCCGATGCCGATGCCATGCACGTGCGGCTGGCCGATCACGCCGTCTGCATCGGCCCGCCGGCCGCCAAGGACAGCTACCTCAACGTCGCGGCGATCATTTCGGCGGCCGAGATCACTCATGCCGACGCGATCCATCCCGGCTATGGCTTCCTTTCGGAAAACGCCAAGTTTGCCGAGATTGTCGAAGCCCACGGCATCACCTGGATCGGCCCGAAGCCCGAGCATATCCGCACCATGGGTGACAAGATCGAGGCCAAGCGCACTGCCGGCGCGCTCGGTCTGCCGCTGGTCCCCGGTTCGGACGGCGCCGTCTCCGACATCGCCGAAGCCAAGGCAATCGCCGAAAAGGCCGGCTATCCGGTGATCATCAAGGCCGCCTCGGGCGGCGGTGGTCGCGGGATGAAAGTCTGCAACGGCCCGGATGAGCTCGAAACACTGATCCAGCAGGCCGGCAGCGAAGCCAAGGCCGCGTTTGGCGATGCCACGGTCTATATCGAAAAGTACCTCGGCAACCCGCGCCACATCGAATTCCAGGTGTTCGGCGACGGCAACGGCAATGCGATCCACCTGGGTGAGCGCGACTGCTCGCTCCAGCGCCGCCACCAGAAGGTGCTGGAAGAAGCGCCCTCGCCTGTCATCAGCCCCGAAGAGCGTGAGCGGATGGGCGGGATCGTCTCCAAGGCGATGGCCGACATGGGCTATCGCGGCGCTGGCACGATCGAGTTCCTCTGGGAAAACGGCGAGTTCTATTTCATCGAAATGAACACCCGCCTGCAGGTGGAACACCCGGTCACCGAAGCGATCACCGGGGTCGACCTGGTGCGCGAGCAGATCCGCATCGCCGATGGCAAGCCGCTCTCGGTCAAGCAGGAAGACATCGAGTTCAACGGCCACGCGATCGAGTGCCGGATCAATGCCGAGGATCCCTGGAACTTCGCCCCTTCACCCGGTCTGGTCAGCAATTACCATGCGGCCGGGGGCATGAATGTCCGCGTCGATTCAGGGCTTTACGCCGGTTACAAGATCCCGCCCTATTATGACTCAATGATCGCCAAGCTGATCGTCAAGGGCCGCACCCGCGAAGGCTGCATCATGCGCCTGAAGCGCGCGCTCGAGGAAATGGTGATCAGCGGCGTCAAGACCAGCATCCCGCTGCACCAAGCGCTGATGACCGAGCCGGACTTCATCCACGGCGATTACACGATCAAGTGGCTGGAGGAGTGGCTGGCGAAGCGGGCGGACTAATTCGGCCGCTGCCAACCGCCGCGACCGATCAGCCAGATATGAAACAGGTGGCCGGCGACAAAGGCCGCTGCCACAAATGCCATCACCCCTAGCATTGCCGGCACGTCCGGTTCCCATTGCACCGGGATCAGGAATGCTATGGCCAGGGCTGTCAGCAGGTAGAGCGACGGCGTGAACGCCAAAGCCATTCTGCGCGGCGCATGCCAGGTTGGACGCCCATCAAGGCCCCACTGCATCGGGAGCTTGTCAGAATCAGGCAGTGTCCGGCTGGCGTGGATCGAAATGCCCGCCAGCAGCATTGCAGCAACCGCGGCCAGCGCAAGGTAAGCTGCCAACGCCATTTTCGACTACTCCAACGGCACGCCCGGCATCTGCTTCGCCGTGCGGATCGTCAGGCTGGTCTTGACGCTCGCCACGTTCGGCGCCGGGGTCAGCTTGCTGGTCAGGAACTCCTGAAAGCTCTGCAGGTCCTTGCTGACGATCTTCAGGATGAAGTCGATCTCGCCATTGAGCATGTGGCATTCGCGCACTTCGGGCAGGCCCTTCATTGCGTCTTCGAACTGACGCAGCGAATCCTCGGCCTGGCTCTTCAGGCTGACCATGGCGAAGACGGTGATCGCAAAGCCCAGCTTCGAGGCATCGAGATCGGCGTGATAGCCGCGAATCACGCCCGATTCTTCCAGACTGCGGACCCGGCGCAGGCACGGCGGGGCGGTCAGGCCGACGCGCTGTGCCAGCTCGACATTGGTGACGCGCCCTTCGGCTTGCAGCTCGGCAAGCAGGCGTCGGTCGATTCCATCCAGATTTGCCATTGCACCCACCCTTTCGCGTCCGCAGCTACCGGACAATGGCCGATAGCGGCAATATTCACAGTATTCCCTGCGTCCGCGCGATAATTTTATTGTTTCATATCGCAACCGTCCCGCTTTGCAACGCATCAATCGGAACACTATGGTGGCCACGCCGGTTTGCTATGGCGGGTTGTCACCCGTGCCCCTTGGGGAGCAGAGCACAGCCTAATGCATTTCGACGATCGCCTTGCCACGGTCCTGCGCCTGCGCGCAGAGGGCACCGCGCTGGGCCGCATCCAGTATCGGCAGCTGCTCGACCTGCTTGGCACCCAGCCCAGCGAGGCGCGCGGAACCAATGTGGAAGCGGCTTATGAGCGGCTGGCCGAACTGTCGGCTGCCATTCCCCCTGCCGATCGTGCCGCAATGCTGCGCGACAAGGCGATGCGGCTGCGCTCACCGCGCCTGATCGCCACGCTGTCTGCCGCCGATCCACAACTGGCCGAAGCGGCGATTGACGCGGCCCGGCTGGAGCCGGCCGAATGGGCCGATCTCTTGCCTGCTCTGCCCCCGGCGGCCCGCGCTCGGCTCGGCAGTCGCAGCGATCTGCTGCCCGTGCTGGCCGACCAGCTTGAACGGCTGGGATCCTGCGCCCAGGCCTGCCGCCCGCCGAGGCGGCGGTTGGCGCGCAGCCAGAGCCGGCGCCCTTCGTGTCGGCCGTGCCCGCAGCGCCGCCAGAGCCGGCCGAGGATTCGATCGGCGCAATCGTCAAGCGGATCGAAGCCTATCGCAAGGCCCGCGCGCCGGATGGTCACGGCGAAGCACCGCGCCTGCCGCTGGGTGAAGAGCATATCCTGCATGTGCCGCAAGTGGCCACCGCCTTTGATTTCGCCACCAATGCCAACGGCCAGATCGTCTGGGCCGACCCCGGTGTCGCGCCGATGGTCACCGGGCAGATGCTCGCCGCTCCCGGACTGGCAAGCGCCATGACAGGCGCCATCACCCGGCGCCAGCCGATTGCCGCCGGGCGGATCGAGCTGGCTGGCAGCACTTCGATCGCCGGGTCCTGGCGGGTCGACGCGACCCCGCGGTTCGATCCATTGACCGGCCAGTTCCTGGGCCATCAGGGCCGGATGCGGCGCTGGCCAAGCGCCCCGGTCTCCGCTGCGGCAACGCCCGACAGCGAAGCCGACCGGATCCGCCAGCTGCTGCATGAGCTGCGCACCCCCGTAAATGCGATCCAGGGCTTCGCTGAGGTGATCCAGCAGCAGCTGTTCGGGCCAACCCCGCACGATTACCGTGCGCTGGCCGCGACCATTGCCGGCGATGCCGCGCGGATGCTTTCTGCCTTCGAGGAGCTGGAACGGCTGGCTAAGCTGGAAAGCGCGGCCATGGCGCTCGATCCCGGTGAAACCGACGTGGCCGAAGTGCTCACCGCCACCGTCGCACAGCTCGCCGCGCACACCGGCCAGCGCGGCAGCGGTTTTACGGTCACGGCGCCCGAAGGACCCTGCCCGGTGCCGCTCGATCGGCTCGAGGTGGAACGGCTCGCCTGGCGCCTACTCGCCACGCTTGCTGGCACGGCCGCACCCGGTGAACGGCTGTCGCTGATGATCGAGAGCGACCACGGCCAGCCCCGGATCGCCCTGGCACTGCCCGCTGCGCTCGCGGCCCGGTCGGACAAGGACCTGTTCGAAGCCGGTCCTGGCGCGGTCCCCCAGGCCATTGCCGCAGGGGTTT
>JACDQK010000272.1 GCA_015657645.1 Novosphingobium sp. | reverse complement strand
GGGGATGATCCCGACGTGCAGGCTCTTGGCGCTCTTAGGATCGCGAAACAGGTAGAAACCCAGGCTTTCCTCGCTGCCATAGGTCAGCCACTGGTCGATGGTCAGGCCGTTGCCCTTGGACTTGGAAATCTTCTCGCCGTTCTCGTCCAGGAACAGCTCGTAGATCATCCCTTCCGGCGCCTGGCCGCCCAGCGCGCGGGCGATCTTGCCGCTTTCGCGGACGGAGTCGGTCAGGTCCTTGCCGCACATCTCGTAATCGACGCCCAGCGCAACCCAACGCATCGCCCAGTCGACCTTCCACTGCAGCTTGGCATTGCCGCCCAGGATGCAGCTTTCGACCATTTCGCCGTGATCGTCGAACCGCACGATCCCGGCTTCGGCATCGACCACCTCGACCGGGACCTGCAAGACCTGATGGGTCTTTGGGCTGACCGGGAGGACCGGCGAATAGGTCTGGCGGCGTTCCTCGCGCAGGGTCGGCAGCATGATGTCCATGATCGCCTGCCAGTTGCGCAAGATGCCCTTCAAGGCATCGTCGAACTGGCCCGAATTGTACATGTCGCTGGATGAGACGAATTCATACTCGAACCCAAACCGATCGAGGAATTCGCGCAGCATCGCGTTGTTGTGATGCGCGAAGCTCTCATACTTGTTGAAGGGATCGGGGATTCGGCTGAGCGGATGGCCAAGGTACGCGGTCAACAGCCCCTGGTTGGGGATATTGTCCGGCACCTTGCGCAGGCCGTCCATGTCATCGCTGAAGGCCACCAGCCGCGTCGGCGCGCCGCCGGTCAGCGTTTCATAGGCGCGGCGGACCAGCGTGGTGCGCAGCACTTCCTGGAACGTGCCGATGTGCGGCAGGCCCGATGGGCCATAGCCGGTTTCGAACAGCACGGGCGTGCCATCGGGTTTCCCGTCCGGATACCGCTTCAGCAGCTTGCGCGCTTCTTCGAAGGGCCAAGCCTTGGATACCTGTGCGGCGGAGAGGAGTGCTTCATCGGTCATGATGCGGCCCTTTCGCGCCAAAGAGCGCGCGTTGCAAGGCGCGATTGCCGCTTGCATCAGACGCGGCGCGGCCCGAAAGTCAGGCCTAAGAGGACCGGAGGGGTAACAATGCGAATTGCGGGATGGCTGGCTGCAGCCGGTCTGGCACTGGCCGCGCCAGTGGCGGCGAAGGACGCGGGCGCAACGCTGTGGCGCGGCGGCACGATCATCACCATGGATGGCGATCAGCCCGTCACGGCCGAGGCAGTGGTCGCGCGCCAAGGCAAGATCGTCTTCGTCGGCCCGGAAGCTGCCGCCCGCGCGCAGGCCGGCAAGGATGCGCAGCTGCGCGACCTCAAGGGCGCAACCCTGCTGCCGGGTTTCATCGATGCCCATTCCCACTTCGCAATCGGCCTGCAGACCGCCGGCGGCCTTGACCTAGCCGATCCGGCGACGGGCGATACGTCGTCTGTCAGCAAGCTGCTCGCCGCCGTGAAGAGCTATGGCGCCAAGGTGCCAAAGGGCGGCTGGGTGGTGGTCTGGCGCTATGACGATGCCCTGCTGGCCGAGCGCCGCCATGTGACCCGGGCCGAGCTCGACTCTGTGCTCCCTGATCGCAAGGTCGTGCTGCTGCACATCTCGCTCCACGGCCTGGTTGCCAACAGCGCGGCCTTGAAAGCGGCCAAACTGCGCGACGGGATGCAGCCGCC
>JACDQK010000271.1 GCA_015657645.1 Novosphingobium sp. | reverse complement strand
TTGAGTGAGGGGGAAGTTGGAGAGAAGCATGCTGCGTATCGTGACCCCCAGCCTCATCGCACTGGCCCTTGCCGGCTGCACCACCATTGACAGTCGCACTGCCAACCTTGGCACTGCGCAGCTCGCCAATGCCGAAGGCCGCCCGGTTGGCACCGCCGTGTTCTTCCGGCGTGGTAACGACACAACGGTCAGCATCACCATCAACGGAGCGCCGGGGGCAGTCCACGGGATGCACCTTCACGCTGTCGGCAAGTGCGAGGCACCCTTCACCAGCGCCGGTCCGCACCTCAATCCCGGCGGGCACCAGCATGGCAAGGACAATCCTCAGGGCGCGCACCTGGGCGACCTGCCCAACGTAACGATCGACAAGGCCGGACTTGGCACCGCCAGCGCCAGCCTGGGTCTGGACAGCGCCGCGATCGACGCAGCCCTATTCGACGCCGACGGCACTACCGTTGTGCTGCACGCTGCCGCCGATGACTATCGCACCGATCCCACAGGCAATAGCGGTGCGCGAATCGCCTGTGGGGTGCTGAAGCGGCTCTAGCGCGGTCAGGCGCTTTCGCCCGCTCGCTCGGCCAATGTGGCTTCGGCTTGCGGCACGGTCTTGTAGGCATAGAGCAGCAGCGCGACAGCCGGCGGCGCGACCGCAAGTAGCGAGAGGATCCCGGTCCTGAGATCGCCCACCAGCTTGCCATCAACCATCGTCCCGGCCAGGTCCGAAACCTGGCCGACCATATAGGGACCGAAGCACAGCCCGACGAGCGTGGTGCCGAGGAAGAACGAGGCCGTGGCCGTACCCCGCATCCGCGGCAGGACCAGATCCTGCGTGGTCGCCGCCGCCGCGCCCAGCGCCGCCGCGCCGAACAGACTGGCCAGGAAGTTCATCACATAGAACAGCGCTGGGTTGGACGTGGTGTAGCCAATCCAGATCGGCACCGCTGGGGCGATCACGCCAAAGAGGATCATAAGGATCCGGCCAGCCGGGTTCTTTGCGCGCAGCGCGTCGGCAATTCGGCCGCCGATGATCACGCCCAGGAAGCCACTGATCGCACCATTGGCGCCGAGCCAGAAGGCCAGCTGGTCCTTGGGCAGCTTGAGCACCTGTTCGGCATAGGGCGCCGACCAGAAGGCCAGGGCATAGGCCGCGAGCGAGACCATCGAATAGCCCAGGGTAGTGCAGATGAAGGCCGGGGTGCCCCAGATCAGACGGAAGGTGGCCGGATCCTTCTGTCGCAGGACGCTCGCCCAGGAAAACACAGCGTAGTAACCCAGCGCCACGGCCGACCATTGCGGCAGATTGCCGGTCAATTGGATCATGATCCAGGCAAAGGTGGCGAGCCCAATCGCAACCGCCACATTGATTGCTAGCGGAGCAAGGCCGCGCCGCGCCGCGCCGATCAGTGTGAAGGGAGGCACGATGGTCGAGAGGTCGGCAAAGAACTCGGCAAAGGGCCGGTCCGAGCTCTTGCTTGGGGTACCATCCATGGCGCCGCGGACGGGTTCACGCAGGGTGGCGACCCACAGGGCGACCAGTATGCCCGGAATGCCTACTGCCAGGAAGGCCGCGTGCCAGCCGACCAGGCCAAGCGGTCCGCCTTCCGGATAGGTCGCATTCCAGACCTTGCTGATCTTCGCCCCGATCAGCAGCGAGACGCCGCCGCCCAGGTAAAGGCCCGATGAATAGATCGCGAGCGCCGTGGCCCTCTGGCGCTTGGGGAAGTAGTCGGAGATGAGCGAATAGGCAGTCGGGCTGGCCGTCGCCTCGCCGATACCAACACCCATGCGGGCGAGGGTCAGGGTCAACTGGCTGCGAGCGAAGCCCGATAGCGCCGTCATGGTTGACCACAGGGCCAACCCGATCGCCAGCAGCTTAACCCGGCTCCAGTTGTCGGCCAGCCGGCCCAGCGGAATGCCGAACAAGGCATAGAACACCGCGAAGGCCGCGCCGCCGAGGAAGCCCATGTCGCTGTCGGTCAGGTTGAGGTCGGCCTTGATCTCCAGCGCCAGGATCGAGATGATCTGCCGATCGATGAAGTTGAGGATATAGACCACCACCAGGACGCTGAGCACATACCAGCTATAGCTCGTGGCCTCACGCGGAGCGGCGGTGTTATCCTGGACTTCGTTCACCTGATCTCTCCCTGAGTTTATTCTGTTCTAGGCGGCGTAGCGGGTCGGATCGACCAGGCCCGCCTTGGCAAAGCCTTCGCGTCGCAAGCGGCAACTGTCGCACAGTCCGCAGGCCGATCCATCGGGCTGGGGCTCGTAACAGGACCAGCTGAGGCCCGCATCGAGCCCGAGCCGATGCGCTTCGGCCGCAATCTCGGCCTTGCCAAGGAACTGCAACGGCGCGTGGATCCGCCATTCATCCCCCTCCGCCCCGGCCTTGGTCGCGAGCCGTGCCAGGTCCTGGAAGCCAGCGATGAATTCAGGCCGGCAATCCGGGTAACCCGAATAGTCCAGCGCGTTGACGCCAATGAACAGGTCGCGGACGCCGAGCGCCTCGGCCCAGGCCAACGTGAGCGAGAGGAAAACGAGGTTGCGGGCCGGGACGTAGGTAACCGGAATATCCGGCCCGACCCCGTCCTTCGGCACGGCGATATCGTCGGTCAGCGCTGATCCGCCAAAGCGCGACAGGTCCAGAGGCAGGATGACGTGGCGCAGGGCGCCGATCCGTTCGGCGATGACCTTAGCTGCATCGAGCTCGCGCCGGTGGCGCTGGTTATAGTCGATCGTCAGCGCATTGATCGCATAGCCTGATTCCTGCGCAAGCCCGGCAACAACCATCGAATCGAGGCCGCCCGAGAGGAGCACGACAGCCTGGCGCTGGTGAGAATTGGCAGCGGAAGACATTGCGGTTGGGCTAGCCTGCGTACAGGCTTATGGCAACCGCGCCGTGCTTAGCCGCCGCAATCGCCGGTGCGGCGCGCCTCGGCGGCAAATTCGAACGGCAGACCCTCGGCAATCCCCTGGGTCTCGATCTGGACCAGCCGCCCGGTCTCGCGGCGGATGTTGGTGCGGCCATACCCCCGTCCGCGGCAGGTGTACTGAACGGTGACCTCGTCCGCGCGATCATCGACCACCAGGCGATCGCAGTTCAGCGCATCGTGACGCAGCTGGATAAGCTTGCGGCCATTGTCGACGCAGATCGGATAGGCCCGGCGCGACCCATCGCGCAGCCGGATCTCCCACCGGCCAGGCTCAATCTGGTCCAGCATCGCCAAAGCCGGGCGCTGGCTTGAAGCAGGCACGGCCAGCGCAGCCCAACCCGCCAGGGTCACGGCCACCGCTCGCATCAGCATTGTCTGCATGCCGCTTCTCCCCCCGTCGGCCCTGATTGTCCTAACGAGCGGACAGGCAACGGGTTTTCTCTTGTAACATAGCGACGACCGCCGACAAAGCGTGTCTTTTTATCGACGAACCGTTGTCACGCCTCGATCTGGAACAGCTTCGAGCAGAAGGCGCAGTCCACTTCGATCAGTCCGGCCGCATTGCGCATCTCGATTCGCTCGGATTCCGGGAACCTGGTCAGCACGCTTTGATAGTGCGCGATAGAACAGCGGCAGCCGCGCTCGAGCATTGCGCCGCTCTCGACCCGCACCTCCGGCTCCTCGTGGAACAGCCGCCAGACCAGCGCTTCAAGCGACAGGTCCGGATCGACCAGCTCTTCAGGGCGGGTGCTGCCAGCAAGTATCGCCACATGCTCCCACTCGGGATGCTCCAGCTTCACGTGCAGCCGCTCGCGGCCTTCTTCACCCTCGGCGAGATGCTGGACGAGAATGCCGGCCCCGATGCAGCCCGCAGCGCCATCGCCGATTCCGAGCCGGATCAGCGTTGGCACCTGCTCGCTCTGCGCGAAGTAGCTTTCGCACGCTTCGGCCAGGTTGGAGCCTTCAAGCGGCACGATCCCCTGATAGCGCTGGCCGCTGGTCGCAAGATCGAAGGTTATCGCCAGGTAGCCCTTGCCGAACAAGGCAAAGAGCGAGGGATCGCGGCCCAGCATGGCGAGCCGATCGGCATCGTGGCGAACATAGCCGCGCAGCTCGCCATTGCGGTAGTCGCAGACTAGCAGATCGACCACGCCCGCCTCGGTCTGGGCCTGCATGGTCAGCTGGCTGTCCTCGTCCTTGAGCAGCGTGCCGAGCAGTGCCGTCAGCACCAGCGCCTCGGCCAACAGGCGGCGGATCGGCGGCGGGTAGTCGTGCGCGGTCAGGATTGTGTCGAGCACCGGCCCCAGGCGCACGACCCGCCCCCGGGCGTTGCGACCCGGGATCGAGAAGCGCAGCACCCGGTCATAGCCGGTCTCACCTGCCGCAATGTGCTCAGGCAGGCTCACAGCTGGCCGAACACCCAGCGCAGCACGCTCTTCTGGGCGTGGATGCGATTCTCGGCCTCGTCCCAGACAGCGGACTGCGGACCATCGATCACTGGATCGGTCACTTCCTCGCCGCGATGGGCAGGCAGGCAATGGAGGAAAGTGGCATTGGCGCCAGCCAGTGCCATCAGCTGCGCGTCGACCTGGAACGGCGCCATGGCCGCCAGCTTGTTGTGCGCGTGGTCCTGGCCCATCGAAACCCAGGTATCGGTCACCACCACATCCGCCCCGCGCGCTGCCTGGGCGGCATCGTTGGTCAGGGTGATCGCTGCACCCAGCGCCCGAGCACGTTCGATGTATCCGGCATCAGGCTCATAGCCCTTTGGCGTGCCGACCCGGACATTGAAGCGCAGCAAGCCGGCCGCTTCGATGATCGAGTTGAGCACGTTGTTGCCATCGCCAAGCCAGGCCACTTCGAGCCCGGGCAGAGCATGGCCGCGCTCCAGCAGCGTCAGCAGGTCGGCCATGATCTGGCAGGGGTGGCTCTCGTCGGTCAGGCCGTTTATCACCGGCACCGTAGCGTAGTGCGCCAGTTCCTCGATCTTGGCGTGATCGTCAGTCCGCAGCATGATCGCATCGACCATCCGGCTGAGTACCCGCGCCGTATCGGCAATGGTTTCACCCCGGCCGAGCTGGCTGGTGCCGGATTCGAGCGTTATGGCGCTGCCGCCGAGCTGGCGCATCGCCATGTCGAACGAAACGCGCGTGCGGGTCGAGTTCTTCTCGAACACCATGGCGAGCACGTGCCCGGCCAGCGGCGCATCGGCGTCGACCTTGCCCTTGGGCCAGGCTGCCCGCGCCGCCTTGCGATCCAGCGCATCGTTTAGCATCGCAACGACACCATCGCCCCCCGCATCGGCGAGGTTCAGGAAGTGCCGGGTCATTGGACAGGTTCGGGCGGCTGGAAGCTGGCCGCACCGGCAGAAAGCTTGTCTAAGAACTCGTCGATCTCGGCATCACCGATCACCAGCGGCGGAACCAGCCGCAGCGTGTTATCCCCGGCTGCGACCGTCAGCAGGTGATGATTGTCGCGCAGGTGGGCCACGAAGCCGCGGGTTTCGAACTTCATCTTCATCCCCAGCATCAGGCCCTTGCCGCGAACCAGTTCAAACATGTCGGGGTAGTTGCCAATGAACTGCTCAAGCCGGCTGCGCAGACGCTCGCTGGTGGTGCGGACCTGGGTGAGGAACTCATCGTTGGCGACTGCATCAAGCACGGCTTCGGCTGCGGCAATGGCGAGCGGGTTGCCACCATAGGTCGATCCATGCGTGCCGATCACCATGCCGCGCGCGGCCTGCTCGGTCGCCAGGCAGGCGCCGATCGGGAACCCGCCGCCGAGGCCCTTGGCCGTGGCGACTACATCGGGAGTGATCCCGTACTGCTCATAGGCATAGAGCGTGCCCGAACGGGCGACGCCGCATTGTACTTCGTCGAGCGCCAGCAGCAGGTCATGCTCGTCAGCCAGGGCGCGCAGACCCTGCATGAATTCGTCCGAAGCCGGACGGATCCCGCCTTCGCCCTGAACCGGCTCGACCAGGAAGCCAGCCGTGTTCGGGCCGATCGCCGCCTTGGCGCCTGCCAGGTCGTCGAAGTCGACGTACTTGAAGCCTTGCAACAGCGGCAGGAAGCCCTTGTGCATCTTTTCCTGATTGGAGGCGCTGATCGTGGCCATGGTCCGGCCGTGGAAAGCGTTCTTGAAGGTGATGATCTCGAACTTGTGATCGTTGCCGGCGTGGCTGTGATAAGCGCGCACGGTCTTGATCGCGCATTCCACCGCCTCGGCGCCCGAGTTGGTGAAGAACACCGTGTCGGCAAAAGTCAGATCGACCAACCGCTGGGCCAGGTGCTCGCCCTGCGGGCTGCCATAGAGATTGGACACATGCATCAGCGTTTCGGCCTGCTTCTGGATCGCACCGATCAGGCCCTTGTGTGAATGGCCCAGCAGGTTGACCGCAATGCCGGCGGCAAAATCGAGATATCGCTGCCCGTCTTCTCCGATCAGGTGACAGTGTTCACCGCGCACCGGCCGGAAGCCGCAGCGGGGATAGACTGGCATGAGCGGAGTGATCGACATCGCGGAATTCCTTTGCTGGATGCGAGATATGCACGAATTGGAAAACGACAAATGGCGGCCCCGCGAAGGGCCGCCATTTGCGGAGTTCTAGGCCGTGGAATGTCCCGGGGCAACCCCGAGACCGGCACCGGCAGGTTAGCCCTGCAGCGGCGTCAGGTTCACGGCCGAATACTTGCCTCGTCGGTCGACTTCGATGTCGAACTCAACCCGGTCACCCTCGTTGAGGCCGGACATGCCCGAACGCTCAACCGCGCTGATGTGCACGAAAGCGTCGGGCTGGCCATCATCACGGGTGATGAAGCCGAAGCCCTTCATCGAGTTGAAGAACTTGACCGTGCCGGTCGCCTTCTCACCCGTCAGCTCACGCTGCGGAGCAGCTTCGCGCTTCGGAGCTTCGATGAGATCGCCAACGACCTCGAGATCGCTGGCCGAGATCTTGCCGCCGCGATCGACCAGGGTGAACTTCAGCGTCTGACCTTCGGCCAGGCCTTCCAGCCCGGCGCGCTCAACCGCGCTGATGTGCACGAACACGTCTTCGCCGCCTTCATCGCGCTGGATGAAGCCGAAGCCCTTACCGGCGTTGAAGAACTTGACCGTGCCGGAACCTTCACCGACGACCTGGGCCGGCATACCGCCGCCGCCACCGCCGCCGCCGCGCGGGCACCGCCGCCGAAGCCGCCGCGACCACCGCCGCCAGCGCCACCGCCGAAGCCACCGCGATCACCACCGCCGAAGCCGCGACCCGGTCCGCCGAAGCCGCCGCGGTCACCACCGCCGCCGAAGCGGTCGCCGCCACCAAAGCGGTCACCACCGCCTCCAGCGAACGGATCGAAACTGTCTTCGCCGAAACCGTCGCGCTTGTCACGGCCACGGCCGCGACGTCCTCTATCAAAACCCATAAACCCGAACGCACTTTCGTATCGCCCACCGTATCGCAACCCAGGCCGTGCGGACGAAACGCACCGGGGAGGCAGACGTAACGGAATCTGGCCCGCAACGCTGCAGGGCTGGTGATAACTCATCTGCAAGCCCTTGGCGAATCGAATCGCGAGGCCCTTTGCCGGGTGCGCCGGACTGTGACATTTCTGCCAGAACGACTTGTCATGGCCGTGCCAAGAGACGCTTGGCAAGGCCCGTCCCGAGGGCTAGGCGAGGGAGAATTCCAGTCTGCAAAGGGTGCTGCACCGATGTTTCGCCGTCTGTCCGATTCCGTGCTCGCCAGCCCGCAAATCTCGCTCGCTGACCTTAGCGAGGCCAAGGCGCTGGGGGTCGGCCTGGTAATCAATAACAGGCCCGAGGGTGAAAGTGACGATCAGGTCCCGGGCGCGGCGATCGAGGCCGCCGCCCGCGCGCTGGGCATGGACTATGTCGCGATCCCGGTAACCCACGCCGGCTTTTCCGGGCCGCAGGTCGAAGCCATGGCCGCAGCCCTGGCTGATTGCGACAGCAAGGTTCTGGCCTATTGCCGCTCGGGCACGCGCTCGACGCTGCTCTGGGCCCTGGCCCAGGCCAGCAAGGGCGCCGATCTTGAAGCGGTGACCGCCCAGGCCGCCGATGCGGGCTACGATGTCAGCCCGGTCCGCCCGCTGATGGACATGCTCAAGGCGCGCAGCGGATAAACGGCGATGGAGGGGGTCTGGATCGATCTGGCCAAGTTCGGGGTCTCGCTGGTCTCGATCCTGGCGCTTGCCTGGCTGGCGCGATGGCTGGACCTTGGCGGTGACGAGCGGATCCGCAGCGCCGATCAGGCCCGGTTCTTGGCCAATGCCGCAATCGAAGGGTTCGAGCCGGTCGACATCGCGCTCGACAAGGCCGGGATCGGGGCGCTGCTGCGCGATGCGCAAGGCCGCCAGATGCTGCTGCGCCGGCATGGCGCGGCCTGGGTTGCGCGGCTGCTCGACGAGCGGACCGAAGCGCGGCTCGATCGCGGTTTCCTGACAATCGGTACGGGCGAAAAGACCTTCGGAGCCGTCACCCTGCACCTGGGCGAAGCCGCCGGGGTCTGGGCTGCAGGCCTGCGCCGCCTGCCTACAGCAGGAGCAAAACGTGCCTAAGCTGCCCAACCCGGTCGACTTTGCCGTCCCCGTCTTCATCCTGCTGATCGTGATCGAGATGGCCTGGGCGCGCCGCAAGGCGCCCCAGAAGTACGAGCCGCGCGATACGCTGGTCTCGCTTGCCTTTGGCCTTGGCAGCACGGTTGCAGGACTGCTGTTCGGCGGGGCGATCTATGGCCTGATGCTGTGGCTGTGGGAGCATCGCCTGGCCACGGTACCCTGGACCTGGTGGGCCTGGGTGCTGTGCTTCGTGCTTGATGATCTGCTCTATTACCTGTTCCATCGCAGCGCCCACCGGGTGCGCTGGTTCTGGGCGAGCCACGTCAACCACCATTCCAGCCAGCACTACAACCTGTCGACCGCACTGCGACAGACCTGGACCGGCTGGCTGGCCCTGTCGTTCCTGTTCAAGCTGCCGCTGGCCTTCGCTGGCTTCCACCCGGCGATGATCCTGTTCTGCGGCGGGGTAAACCTGATCTACCAGTTCTGGATTCACACCGAAGCGATCAAGCGCTTCCCGCGCTGGTTTGAGGCAGTGATGAACACGCCCAGCCACCACCGCGTCCATCATGCCACCAACCCGCGCTACCTCGATTCAAACTATGCCGGGGTCTTCATCGTCTGGGACCGGATGTTCGGCACCTTCGTCCCCGAGGTCGACGAGGAGCCGATCCGTTATGGGATCGTCCGGCAACTCGGCACGTTCAACCTGCTTTACGCCGTGTTTCACGAATGGATCGGCATTGCCAAGGATGTCTGGCACGCGCCGTGGCAGCACAAGCTGTCCTACCTGTGGCGCCCGCCCGGCTGGACGCACGACGGCAGCCGCGACACTTCCGACACGATTCGCGCGCGCTGGCAAGCGCGGCAGATGGCCGAGCCCGCCGAATAGGATTGCAGGCTCTTAACCGGTCGCTTAACGCTCTCTCCCAAAGTGGAGAGAGCCAGACATGGACCAGTTCGATATCATCGTGATCGGTGGCGGCAGCGCGGGCAGCGCGGTGGCGGGACGGTTGTCGGAGGACGGCACGCGGCGGGTCTGCCTGCTGGAGGCCGGACCGGACAACGACACGATCCGGGTCAAGACCCCGGGCTTCATGCCCTTCATCCCGGAGAAGTCGAACTGGCGCTTCGATACGGTACCGCAGAAGGGGCTCAATGGCCGGATCGGCTATCAGCCGCGCGGTCGCGGTCTGGGCGGATCGAGCGCGATCAACGCCATGGTCTATATCCGCGGCAACCACTTCGATTATGACCAATGGGCTCAGCTCGGCTGCACTGGCTGGAGTCATGCTGATGTGCTGCCCTATTTCCGGCGCTCCGAAGGCAATGAGCGCGGCGGCAACGAATGGCATGGCGGCGATGGCCCGCTCAACGTGATGGACCAACGCTGGCCCAGCCCGGGCAGCGAGGCCTTCGTCGCTAGCGCTGCCAGCCTGCAGCTGCCTGAGAACGACGATTTCAATGGCGCCCGCCAGGATGGTTTTGGCCTTTATCAGGTGACGCAGAAGGCCGGCGAGCGCTGGTCAGCGGCGCGGGCCTATCTCACTCCGCGCCCCAACCTTTCGATCCGCACGGGTGCGCTGGTTGAGAAGATCGTGGTCGAGGATGGCCGGGCCGTGGGCGTCCAGGCCCGCTTTGGCGGCAAGCGAGAAGTGATCCGCGCGAGCGGCGGCGTCGTGCTTTCGGCCGGGGCCTTTGGCAGCCCGCAGGTGCTGATGCTGTCCGGCATTGGTCCGGCAGCGCACCTGCAGGACAAGGGTGTACCCGTCCTGCTCGACAAGGCGGCCGTCGGCGAGGACCTGCAGGACCACATCGATTTCGTCGCCAGCTGGGAAACCGGTTCGCTCGACTTCATCGGCGATAGCCTGCCCGGCACCTGGAAGATGGCCAAGGCCGTGATCGAACACCGGCTCAAGCGCACCGGGATCATGACCACCTGCTTTGCCGAGGCCGGCGGGTTCTGGCGGACCAATCCGGACCTGCCCGCACCCGACATCCAATACCACTTCGTGCCGGCCATGCTGGAAGACCACGGCCGCACCAAGGTCAAAGGCCATGGCTTTTCGATCCATGCCTGCGTGCTGCGCCCGGAGAGCCGCGGCACAGTGCGGCTGGCCTCAGCCGACCCTTCGGCGGCCCCGGCGATCGATCCCAACTTCCTCGATGATCCGCGCGACATTGCGACCCTGCGCGCCGGGGTGCGGCTGATGTACCGGATCGCCGCAACCGGGGCCCTCGCGGCCTATCGCGGGGCGCCGCGCCAGCCAGTCGACATCGCCAGCGACGATGCCGTTGATGCACTGATCCGCAGCCGCGCCGATACGGTCTATCATCCGGTCGGGACCTGCCGGATGGGCGGCGATGCCGAAAGCGTGGTCGACCCAACGCTTAAGCTGCGCGGGATCGACAGGCTGTGGGTGGCCGATGCCTCGATCATGCCGCGGCTGGTCTCGGGCAATACCAATGCCCCGTCGATCATGATCGGCGAACGCGCGGCCGATTTCATCAAGGCTGCACTGCACTAAGCGCAACAGAAAAGGGCCCGGCTGCTGCTGCAACCGGGCCCCGTTCCTTGGCTTGCGCCAGGCTTAGAAGGTCTGGCGGACCGTGAAGCCGTACTTGCGCGGGCTACCGACGTTGTAGCCGATGCGGGCCCGGCCACCGCGCTCACGATCGAGCGAGAGCAGCGGCGTCTCGTTGAACAGGTTGTTGATGTAGAGCGACATCGACAGACCGCTGTTCCACTCCAGGCCGGTCGACAGGTTGACCAGGTTGTAGCTCGGCAGAAGGTAGCTGCCGAAGCTGTAGGTCCCGCTGCCGAAGGCCGAGGTGGCCGGATTGAAGAACAGCGAGTTCGTGAACGAACCCGTGCCCGGCTCCTGGTCACCCGGCTGGGTGTAGCGGTTGCCAACGTGCTGGAAGCTGGCGTTGAACGACCAGTCGAGCCCGTCGCTCACTTCCGTCACGTAGCTGGCATTGGCTGCGATCTGGAACTTCGGCACGGTCGGCAGGCGGTTGCCATCGCGCATTCCGGCAATGACCGCGCCGCCAGCATCGACGACCGAGCTGTCGAACTTCGAATCGGTCAAGCTGCCGTTGAGCGAGAATTCGAAGCCCGGGGTCGGCTTGATGCCGATCTCGACTTCGACGCCCGCGCTGTGGGCCTTGGGCACGTTGAAGACGACGCGCGACGAGCACGAGCCGGCATCAGCCGTGACCTGCAGGTTGCGGATATCGTTATAGAACACTGCGGCATTCAGCGTGATGCCGTTGGTCGAGGCCTTGACCCCGGCCTCATAGTTCCACAGCGTTTCATCCTTGTAGCCCGGACGGCCGCCATACGTGCGG
>JACDQK010000270.1 GCA_015657645.1 Novosphingobium sp. | reverse complement strand
GTCAGCGCCGCATCGCGCAGTCCGCGCCAGACCCGCAGCGCCTGGACCGTTTCGGGCACATCATGAACCCGCAGCAGTTGCACACCGGCCTCAAGAGCCTTGGTCGCCAGCATGATCGAACCACCGAGGCGCTGGTGCGCCGGAGCTTCACCCGACAGCGCGCCAATCATCCGCTTGCGGCTGGCCCCGACCAGCAGCGGCTGGCCCAGTGCGTGAAACAGCGGTAGCGCATTGAGCAGCGCTAGGTTGTCCGCGACCGTTTTGCCGAATCCGATGCCCGGATCGAGCACGATCTTCTCGCGCGGAATCCCGGCCGCAATGGCGGCGTCGCGCCGCGCGGCGAGCCAGTCGAACACGTCGAGGACGACATCGGTATAGGCGCCGTCATTATGCAAGTCATCGCCTTCGCCCGGTGCGTGCATCAGCACGACCGGGGCGCCCGAGCGGGCGGCGAACTCCAGGCTGCGCGGATCATGGCGCAGGGCAGAGACATCGTTGATGATATGCGCACCAGCAGCCAGCGCCGCTTCCATCACGGCCGGGCGGCGGCTGTCGATCGAGATTGCCGCGCCGGAAGCGGCAAGCCTTTCCACCATCGGCACCACGCGCTTCAGCTCATCGCCTTCCCACACGGCTGCCGCACCGGGCCGAGTGCTCTCCCCGCCGATGTCGATGAGCGCCGCACCACCTTCCAGCATGGCCGAGGCGTGATCCGCAGCAACCTGCGGGTCGTCCATGAATTGACCGCCGTCGGAGAAGCTATCGGGCGTCATGTTGAGGATGCCCATGACCTGCGGTTGGTCGAGCCGGATCGTCCGGGCCCCGCATTCGAGTGGCGCATGGGTGCGCTGAAGGTTGGCGAACTGTGTCTGCAAATCGTGCGACAGGTCCGGCAGGACCGCGCGCAGTTCGCTGGCCGAATAGAGCTCGCGCGAGACCACCTTGCCGCCTTCGCGGGCAATCACGGCAAAGCGGCTGGCATAGGTCAGCCCGCCCGCAATCCGGACGGCCCCGCCCTCCTCGCTTTGCGGCGATTCAGCGAAAGCGATCGGTCGAAGGTAGTGGGCGGTGCTCAATCTTCCGTCGCCAGCAAGTAGATCTGCCGGATGGCATCGAGCGGCTTCAGTTCGCCTTCGTGCTCGATGTGCCAGAAGGTCCAGCCGTTGCAGCTGGGCGCGCCCTGTAGCTTGGCGCCGAGGCCGTGGATCGAGCCGATGTCAGCCCCGGCAACCAGCGAGCCATCGGCCCGAACGGTTGCGCTAAGCTTGCGCTTCTTGTCGTAGACCTTGTCGCCGGCTTGAATGAAACCGGTTTCGACGAGAGTGCCAAAGGCCACCTTGGGCGCGGACTTGGGGCTCTGCATCGTGGTCAGCGCGCTCTCGTCGAGCGGCAGGGCCAGCTCGATCCGCTCCAGCGCGGCTTCGCGATAAATGCTTTCACGCTCGCAGCCGATCCATTCGCGGCCCAGGCGTTTGGCGACGGCGCCGGTCGTGCCGGTGCCGAAGAAAGGATCGAGGACAACATCGCCCTTGTTGGTCGTCGCCAGCATGACCCGATAGAGCAGCGCTTCGGGCTTCTGCGTCGGGTGAACCTTGTGGCCGGCCTTCTTCAGGCGTTCCTGCCCGCCACAGATCGGCAGGACCCAGTCAGAGCGCATCTGCAGCTCGTCATTGAGCGTCTTCATCGCGCGGTAGTTGAAGGTGTACTTGGCCTTCTCCCCCATCGAGCACCAGATCAGCGTTTCGTGTGCATTGGTGAAGCGGGTGCCCTTGAAGTTGGGCATCGGGTTGGCCTTGCGCCAGACGATGTCATTGAGGATCCAGAAGCCCATGTCCTGCAGCATCGCGCCGAGTCGGAAGATGTTGTGATAGGACCCGATCACCCACAGCGAGCCATTGGGCTTGAGCAGGCGCCGCGCCTCGGTCAGCCATTCACGGCTGAATTTATCATAGGCGGCAAAGCTGTCAAACTGGTCCCAGTGATCGGTCACTGCATCGACATGGCTGCCATCGGGGCGCGACAAATCACCGCCCAATTGCAGGTTGTAGGGCGGATCGGCGAAAATCATGTCGATCGAGGCGTCAGGCAGGCTGCGCATCGCCTCGATGCAATCGCCATCAAGGATGCGTCCGGTCGGAAGATCCGGCCGAACCACCTCGCGCGCGGCCTTCAACCGCGCCTTCTCACCCACCAGCAACTGACCCATAACGATCTCTAAAGTCCCCAAAGTTATCCACAGGGTGAGTCATCCGGAGTCCCGCGTCAAGGGCGACTCCGCAGAAATCCTAGCGATTCATGGTTAGCGAAGGGTTACCGGCGAGGAGAACGGAACGAGTCCGGCACAGCATCTAGAGTCCGCCCGATCAATGCGGACTCAACATCTGGTGGGTGTGGCCGGCGGGACTCGGCGCGGAATTTTTTGCGGTCAGAGCAAGACCAGTTGCGCCACCGGCGCGAAACTACGGCGGTGGAGCGGGCTCGGCCCGTGTTTGCGCAAAGCGGCGAGGTGTTCGGCGGTGCCATAGCCCATGTTGGTCTCCCAGCCGTAATGCGGGTGCTTCCGGGCATATTCGCGCATCAGCCGGTCCCGGTGTTCCTTGGCCAGAATAGAGGCGGCGGATATGCATGGCTCCAGCGCATCGCCGCCCACGATTGCGCGCGCGGCCAGCACCAGTCAGGGTGCCGCCCGGCCGGGGTCATATTGCCGTCGATCAGCACTTCGTCCGGCTCGAGCGCCAGCGCCGCCACCGCCCGGGTCATTGCCAGCATGGTCGCGGCGAAGATATTGATCCGGTCGATCTCCTCGGCCTCGACCACGCCAAGCGCCCAGCGGCAGCTGACCTTGATCTGCGGTTCAAGCACGGCGCGGCGCTTTGCCGAGAGTTTCTTGGAATCGTCCAGCCCAGTCGGCGCCTCGGGCCCGAGCACGCAGGCCGCTGCAACAACCGGCCCGGCGAGCGGACCGCGGCCGGCCTCGTCCACGCCAATCACGACCCGGCCTTTTGTCCTCTTGGCAAAGGGCACTTTGGCTTCCATCTATCAGGCCATGACCAGAACCATCATCCGCACCTTCTTCCCGCTCGCTGCTTTCCTCGCAAGCTGCAGTCCCTCGGTTGCTGGGGATAGCCCCAGTCCGACTGCTAGCGAGATCAAGGGCGCCTTTACCGTCACCCCCCTCGCCACGCTGAACGCACCCTGGGCGATCGCCGTGCTGCCGAGTGGCGGCGTGCTCGTCACCGAGAAGGGCGGAACGATGAAGCTGGTCGATGGCGGCGTGAAGGACGTGGCCGGCATGCCCAAGGTCGATGTTGGCGGCCAGGGCGGCTTCGGTGACGTAGTCCTCGCCCCCGATTTCGCGAAGAGCGGCACGATCTATCTCTCGTGGGTGGAAGCGGGCGAAAATGACACGCGCGGCGCGGTGATCGGGCGCGGCAAGTACATTGGCGGCGATGCTCCGCGGGTCGAAGGCCTGGAAGTGATCTGGCGGCAAAGCCCCAAGACCACCGGGCGCGGCCACTTTTCGCACCGCATCGCCTTCTCCCCCGATGGCAAGCTGATGTTCGTGGGCTCGGGCGACCGGCAGAAGATGGACCCGGCGCAGGACCTGTCCGTGAACCTTGGTAAGGTGCTGCGCCTGCTGCCCGACGGTAAGCCTGCGCCGGGCAATCCGTTCGCGGAAAAGGGCGGGGTAAGTGCCGAGATCTGGTCCTATGGCCACCGCAACATCCTGGGCCTGGCCTTCGATTCGAAGGGGCGGCTGTGGGATATCGAGCACGGCCCCAAAGGTGGCGACGAGCTGAACCTTGTCCAGCCGGGCAAGAATTATGGCTGGCCGGTGGTGTCCGAGGGCGATCACTATGACGGTAAGGACATCCCGCCGCACAGCACCCGGCCCGACATTGCCGCCCCGGCGATCACCTGGACTCCGATGATCGCGCCGGGTGACATGATCTTCTATTCGGGCAAGGCTTTCCGCGATTGGAAGGGCCAGGTGCTGGTCGCGGGCCTCGGCCCC
>JACDQK010000269.1 GCA_015657645.1 Novosphingobium sp. | reverse complement strand
GGGCTGCGGCCGGAGCCATTCAGGCCATGCAGCTTGCCGGTCTTGGGATCATAGATGATCGCGAACAGGTCCCCGCCGATGCCATTGCCGGTCGGCTCCATCAGCCCCAGCGCGGCATTGGCCGCAATCGCCGCATCGACCGCATTGCCGCCCGCCTTCAGCACGTCGAGCGCGATTTGCGTTGCCAGCGGATGGGCGGTCGCCGCCATGCCATTGCGGGCATAGACCGGACTGCGCGACCACGGCGCTCCCGCCGGCCGGCCGCCCGCGCCGATCTGCTCGGCCACGGGGCGCAGCTTGGTCTGCTGCTCCTGCGCCAGCACGGGCTGGGCGAGCAGGGTCAGGCTGGCGGAAAGCAGGATGGTCGCGCGCTTCATGACATTCTCCGGCGTGGGCTGCGGCGTGAAGCTCTAGGCCGGGGGCGGTGTTGCAGCAAGAGTTGGGGCGGGGGTGCGGATACGGGCTTTGGGGCGGGGTTCTCGCTCCGCTTGATCAGACCCGTCACCCCGGACTTGATCCGGGGTCCAGCTTTCGCCCCGCAGCACCTGCGTCTGTTTCGCTTCCCATCGGATAATGATTGCGAACAACCTGCAAAGGCGCGTGACAACTGCGGCGGAGGCAATTAGCGATCGGGGTGTGAACGCAATTGAACACCAATCGACCTTCCTCGACGCCCGCGACAACACTGCCCCCGCGCCGATCGATCCGCGCGGGCTGATGCGCGATCTGCAGGCATTTCGCGACCCGCAGCTACGCCGCAGTGCATGGGAGTTGGCGGTTACGCTGATCCCGTTTCTGACCTTGTTCGCGCTGATCGCGATTGCGACAGCGGCAGGCTATTACCTCGCGCTTGGGGCAACGCCGCTGGCGGGCCTGTTCCTGCTGCGGCTGTTCATCATCCAGCACGATTGCGGCCATGGCGCGTTCCTGCGCAGCCGGACGAGCAATGACTGGTTGGGTCGGGCGCTGGGCGTTTTGACGCTGACACCGTATGATTGCTGGCGGCGTTCGCACGCGCTGCATCACGCTGCGACGGGCAATCTTGATGCGCGCGGGTTCGGTGATATCGACACCCTCACGGTGCGCGAATATCTGGAACGTACGCCGCTGCAGCGGTTTTTCTACCGCTTGTACCGCCATCCCGTGGTACTGCTGGGCTTCGGTCCGGCCTACCTGTTTCTGCTGCGCCACCGCCTGCCGATCGGCTTGATGAAGGAGGGGCGGATTTATTGGGGCAGCGCGATCGCAACCAATCTGGCGACTGCACTGGTCCTCGCCATACCGGTTCTCCTGTGGGGCTTCGGCGTCACGGCCATGGTGTTCTTTCCGGTGTTGATCAGCGCCGCATCACTGGGTGTCTGGCTGTTCTACATCCAACACCAGTTCCCCGAAGCGCATTGGGATCGCGCCGCCGATTGGTCATTCCATGATGCGGCGCTGCACGGCAGTTCCTACCTCGATCTGCCGCCGATATTGAGCTGGTTCACCGGCAATATCGGGATCCATCATGTCCATCACCTGGCGAGCAGAATTCCGTTCTATCGCTTGCCCGAGGTGCTGGAAAAGCACCCCCAGCTGCGCGATCTGAACCGGTTCACGGCGCTGGAGGCTTGGAGCACCTTGCGTCTGGCCTTGTGGGATGAAGGCGAGCGAATGCTGGTGTCATTCCGCGAAGCCTGGCGCATCCGGAATGAGAATTGCGCGCCGCGTTAACTGGGCGCGCGGATAAAGCCGTGCGGATGTGTTTCATCAACTAACTCCACGCGACTCGGTGCTTTCGCGTCGAGCCGGGCGGTGTTGGTGCAGTCAAAATGCGCGAAAATGCGCGGCTTAAGCCGGTCGCGGACCCTTGCGGTGCGGTTTGGCGTGGCCGCCGGGCTTGCCCTTGAACGGCGGCCGGCCGCGCGGCGGACCGCCAGGTCCGCTTGGTCCGCCGGGACGCGGACCGCGATCGTTGCCGCGGTCGGTCCGGGGGCGGTTTTCGCGGGCGGCGTCGCGCGGGGTTTCGGGCGAGAGGTCGATCGTGATCCCGCTCTCATCCTCGCTGCCGGGGTTGGCGGTGCGGGCGACGGCAGCGCGGAACTTGGCCTCCAGCGCGCGCGGGATCTGGAAGAAGGTCTCGTTCGGCGTGATCCGGATCGCGCCGATCTCGTTGCGGGTCACGTGGCCGCGGCGGCAGAGCAGCGGCAATAGCCAGCGCGGATCGGCGTTGTGGCGGCGGCCGATATCCATGCGGAACCAGACGGTATCGTCAAACCCTTCGCGGTGATGGACCGGCCGTGCTTCGCCCGAAGGCTTGGTGCGGGCCGACATGTCGATCAGCTCTTCGGGCTCAGGCAGGCGGCTGGCGTGAGCGCGGACCAGCGCGAGCGCTAGCTCTTCCGGGCCCATCGTCGCGAGCAGGCGGCCGGCCAGCTCGCTCTCGGCTTCGCTCGGCTCGATCGGCGCGGTCAGGGTGGCGATCAGGCGTTCGTGATCCTGGGCGCGGATCTGGTCGGGGCCGGGGACGTCCATCCACTGGGCATCGATCCGCGCGCCGCGCAGCATCATCTCGACCCGGCGGCGGCGCGGATAGGGGACGACGATGACGGCAGTGCCCTTCTTGCCGGCGCGGCCCGTGCGGCCCGAGCGGTGCTGGAGCGCTTCGGCATCGCGCGGAATCTCGACGTGAATGACCAGGCTCAAGGAGGCGATGTCGATCCCGCGTGCGGCGACGTCGGTCGCGACGCAGACCCGGGCGCGCTTGTCGCGCAGCGCCTGTAGCGCCTGGTTGCGCTCGTTCTGGCTGTGCTCGCCCGACAAGGCGACGGCCGCGAAGCCGCGCTCGACCAGGGTGGCGTGGAGGTGGCGGACATTGTCGCGCGTGGCGCAGAACAGCATTGCCGTTTCCGCCTCGTGGAAGCGCAGCAGGTTGACCACCGCGTTCTCGATGTCGGAGGGCGAGACGGTGACGGCCTGATAGGCGATGTCGCCGTGGCCCTGTTCGTCGCCGACGGTCGAGATGCGCAGGGCCTCGTTCTGGTAGCGCCGGGCCAGCGCGACGATCGGCTTGGGCAGGGTGGCCGAGAACAACAAGGTGCGGCGCTCGGACGGGGTGGCGTCGAGCAGTTCTTCGAGGTCTTCGCGGAAGCCCATGTCGAGCATCTCGTCAGCCTCGTCGAGCACGACGAAGCGGAGCGAGGACAGCATTAGCGCGCCGCGTTCAAGGTGATCGCGCAGGCGGCCCGGTGTGCCGACCACAAAGTGCGCACCCTGGTAAAGCGCGCGCCGCTCTTTCGACGGGTCCATGCCGCCGACGCAGGTGGTAACCGTTGCGCCAGTGCCGGCCAGCAGCCAGCCGAGCTCGCGGCTGACCTGCAGCGCGAGTTCGCGGGTCGGAGCAACGATTAGGGCCAGCGGCGCGCCGGCCGGGGGCAACTGCCCGTCCGCCAGCAGCTCCATGCCCATGGCCAGGCCAAAGGCGACAGTCTTGCCCGAGCCCGTGCGGGCCGAAACGACGAGGTCGCGGCCCAGGGCCTCTGGCTCGATCACGGCGGCCTGAACGGCGGTCAGCGCGGTGTAGCCGCGGCCGGTCAGAGCCTTGGCAAGCGGTGCGGGGAGAAGGTCTGCAAAGGGCGCGGCATCCGCTGCGCCAGGCAGCGTGCCTGCGTTTTCCATGACGGTTATGCCGCTTCCTTCTTGCGCGACGCCTTCTTGCGCTCATGCGGATCGAGGATCGCCTTGCGCAGACGGATCGACTGCGGGGTCACTTCGACCATTTCATCGTCGTCGATGTAAGCGATGGCCTGTTCCAGCGTCATGATCCGCGGCGGGGTCAGGCGGATCGCGTCATCCTTGCCGGTCGAGCGGAAGTTGGTCAGCTGCTTCGACTTCATCGGGTTGACTTCAAGATCGTCGGGCTTGGCGTTCTCGCCAATGATCATGCCTTCGTAGATCTTGTCCTGCGGGCGCACGAACAGCACGCCGCGCTCTTCCAGGCTGTTGAGCGCATAGCCCACGGCCTCACCGGCGCAGTTCGAGATCAGGACGCCGTTCTGGCGGCCCTCGATCTGGCCCTTGTAGGGGCCGTACTTTTCGAACAGGCGGTTCATGATCCCGGTGCCGCGCGTGTCGGACAGGAATTCGCC
>JACDQK010000268.1 GCA_015657645.1 Novosphingobium sp. | reverse complement strand
GTTGATGCGGAGCGGATCACGGCGGTGAGCAGGTCGCGCTGTTCGGTTTCGGGCAGGGTGTCGAAGATCGCGAGCTGGCGTTCGGCGCCCTCGAATTCGGCCAGCGGCTTGCCCCTCATTTCGCGCAGGACCAGCCGATCGGCCCCGTTACCACTGTTGTCGCCGCTGCGCGCCGAGATTGCCTGGCTGAGCGCAAGGGCGGCAGCCCAGGTGTCCATCTGGTTGAAGCTGTCAGCTTCAAGCCTGGCTTC
Source organism: Novosphingobium sp. (assembly GCA_015657645.1). GTDB lineage: Bacteria > Pseudomonadota > Alphaproteobacteria > Sphingomonadales > Sphingomonadaceae > Novosphingobium. The sequence goes on along the minus strand of JACDQK010000268.1, from coordinate 39,177 downwards.
GGCCATCAGACGGGTCAGGGCCGGCCGGTCGCTCTCGTTGGCGCGGGCTACCAGGGAAGGAGCCGAGGGGACAGCTGACAGTTTGTGAAAAGCCAGCGCGGTGCGTTTGTCGTCCTCCAGTGCAGCGACTTCGACCACCAGCGTGGTTGCCTCGGTGGTGGCCCGATCGAAGGCGGGACTGTCGAGGTTGATCGGGCTTGGCAAGGCGTGGATCGTGCCGAGCAGCCAGGCGCGCTGGCCGCCAGGGCCATCGACCTGCCACAGTGCCGGGCGGGCATCCTCTTTCTGCTGGCAGGCCGCCAGCAGCAGCGCCAGCAGCGCCGCGACAAGCCTATTGGACACGGGCCGACTTGAGCCCCAGCGCCTGTAACTGATCCTGGACCGAACCCTTGCCGCCCAGGTGACCCGCTCCGACGGCGACAAAGGACACCCCCGGCCGCGCCAGACGGGCCCTGATCCAATGGGCCCAGGCCTTGTTACGGTTAGTCAGCAAGGCGGCGACCATGGCGGGATCGTCCTGCTCGGCATTCATCAGCGTGGCCAGCTTGGCCGCATCGCCGATGCGCCAGGCTTCGACCATCTCGTTCACCTCCTTGTCGATCTGGGGCAGGGCGGCGATGACTTCGAACAGGTAGCGGCGCTGGACCTTGGGCGTGAAGGCATCGAACAGCGAGAGCTGGTAATCCAGAGTTTCGAGCCCGATCCGCGGGCGGCCCAGGGCTTCGTTGCGGCGGGCGAGGTCTGCCTCGACGCCATTGGCGAGCGAATAGCCGCTGCGTTGCAGGGGCAGGGTGGAGAGCACGACGGCGGCATACCAAGGCTTGAACCGGTCAAAGGCGGCGGGCGGCAGGCCAAAGCTGGCCAATGTCTGCTCGAACAGCTTACGCTGCTTGGGCGACATCTGATCGCGCAGGTTTTGCCCGGCGGGCAGGATGCCGCGCTTCATCAGCACGGCCTGGCTGGTCTGCGGATCGATCTCGGGGATCTCGGTCACCAGTTCGTTGGCCATGGCGAAGGTGTCTGCCAGCGGCCCCTGGAACCAGTTCAGCCCCTGCGGCAGCAGGTGGATCGTGCCGAACAGGTAGATCGTCGTATCCGCGTCAGCGATCTTCCACAGCGCCGGGTGAACTTCGGCCGCAACCGGCTCGGCAACGACGGGCTGCGCGGTCGGCAGCGATTGCTGGGCCGGGGCAGCGGCGGAGAGAAGCAGGGCGAGGGGCGTGAGCAAGCGCGCAATCATGCCCGCGATATAGCGCAAGAACTTGCCGCGTCGATGAACGATCGCGCTTAGCGGAACCTTGCCTCGCCGGTTGACCCGAAACGGGGCTTCCGCCAAAGGCCTCGGCCATGTCGGATAACACCCGCCCGCTCTCGTTCCAGGAGATGATCCTGCGGCTCCACGCGTTCTGGAGTGCGCAGGGCTGCCTGATCCTGCAGCCCTATGACATGCGCATGGGCGCTGGCACCTTTCACACGGCAACGACGCTGCGCGCGCTCGGTCCAGAGCCCTGGAACGCCGCCTTTGTCCAGCCAAGCCGCCGCCCGACCGATGGCCGCTATGGCGAAAATCCGAACCGGCTGCAGCACTATTACCAGTATCAGGTCATCCTGAAGCCGAACCCGCCAAACCTGCAGGAGCTTTATCTGGAGAGCCTGTTCGCGATCGGGATCGATCCGCTGCTCCACGACATGCGCTTTGTCGAGGATGACTGGGAAAGCCCGACGCTGGGCGCCTGGGGGCTGGGCTGGGAAGTCTGGTGCGACGGGATGGAAGTCAGCCAGTTCACCTATTTCCAGCAGATGGGCGGGTTCGATTGCAAGCCGGTGGCGGGCGAGCTGACCTATGGGCTGGAACGCCTGGCCATGTACATCCAGGGCGTCGATAGCGTGTACGATCTGGCGTTCAACGATGCCGGGGTCACCTATGGCGACGTCTTCCTCGAGAATGAGCGTGAGATGTCGAAGTGGAACTTCGAGGTCGCCGATACCGATGGCCTGTTCGAAGGCTTCCGCCGCGCCGAGGCAGAATGCCAGCGCGCGCTGGAAGCCCAGGTGCCGATCGCGGCCTATGAGCAGGCGATCGAGGCCAGCCACCTGTTCAACCTGCTCCAGGCGCGCGGCGTGATCTCGGTCCAGGAACGCGCCAGCTACATCGGCCGGGTCCGCGATCTGGCCAAGGGCTCGTGTCAGGCCTGGATCGACAAGAACAAGGCCGAATGGGAAGCCAAGTTCCCGGGGTGGACCGTATGAGCGACTTCCTGCTTGAGCTCCGCTGCGAGGAAATCCCTGCCCGGATGCAGGCTGGTGCACGTGCCGATCTGGAAAAGCTGTTCCGCAAGGAAATGGACGCGGCCGGCGTGGCCGTGGGTGAGGTTGCCGTCTGGTCGACCCGCGCCGCCTCGCGCTGATCGCACGCGGCCTGCCAGCGGCGACCTCCGCCGTATCGGAAGAAGTGAAGGGCCCGCGTGTCGGCGCGCCGCCGCAGGCGCTGGAAGGCTTCCTGCGCAAGAACGGCCTGACCGAAGACCAGCTGACCGAGCGCGATGGCGTGCTGTTCGCGATCACCGAAAAGCCCGGCCGCGCCACCGCCGAAGTCCTCGCCGAAGCCATCCCCGCGATCGTCCGCGCCTTCCCCTGGCCCAAGAGCCAGCGCTGGGGTTCCGCTTCGATCAGCACCGAAAGCCTGCGCTGGGTTCGCCCGCTCTCGGCCATCGTCGCGCTGTTCGATGGTCAGGTGGTTGATTGCGAAGTCGGCGGGATCAATGCCGGTCGCCTGACCAAAGGCCACCGCTTCCACTCGAGCGGCGAGATCAGCGTGGACGGCGTCGATGACTACGCCGCCAAGCTGCGCGCCGCCCATGTCATCGTCGACCATGCCGAGCGTCAGGACCTGATCCGCGCCAAGGCCGCCGAAGCCGCCGCTGCGGCCGGTCTCAAGCTGGTTGAGGACGAAGGGCTGGTGATCGAGAACGCGGGCCTGACCGAATGGCCGGTGCCGCTGCTGGGCCGGTTTGACGAGCAATTCCTCGAAGTGCCGCCCGAGGTGATCCAGCTGACCGCGCGGACCAACCAGAAGTATTTCGTCTGCGAAGACGCGGCGGGCAAGCTCGCCAACGCCTTCGTCTGCACCGCCAATATCGCAGCGGCCGATGGCGGCGCGGCGATTGTTGCGGGCAACCGCAAGGTCCTCGCCGCACGTCTCTCCGACGCGCGCTTCTTCTGGGAGCAGGATCGCAAGGTCCGCCTTGAGGATCAGGCAAAGAAGCTGGAGCGGATCACCTTCCACGAAAGGCTTGGCTCCGTCGCCGACAAGGTCGAGCGCGTCGCCAAGCTGGCGCGCTGGTTGTGCGAGGAAGGGATCGTCAAGGCTGACCCGGCCGACGCCGAGCTCGCCGCGCGGTTGTGCAAGGCGGACCTCGTCACCGAGATGGTCGGCGAATTCCCCGAACTGCAGGGCCTTATGGGCGGCTACTACGCCCGCGCCGAAGGCCTGCCCGATGCCGTCGCCGACGCGATCCGCGATCACTACAAGCCGGTCGGGCAGGGCGATGACGTGCCGACTGCCCGGTGACGGTGGCGGTGGCGCTGGCGGATAAGCTGGATACGATATGCAGCTTCTTCGCCATCGACGAGAAGCCGACTGGCTCGAAGGACCCATTCGCGCTCCGTCGCGCGGCTCTGGGTATCATTCAGATCGTGACCACCAATGGCCTCCGGTTTGGTGTTGGCGAAGGTGATGTGCTCGCCTTCTTCGCCGACCGCCTGAAAGTCCAGCAACGCGAAGCCGGGGTCCGCCACGACCTGATCGACGCGGTGTTCGCGCTCGGCGGTGAGGACGACCTCGTCCGCCTGCTCGCCCGGGTCCATGCGCTCCAGGCCTTTATCGGCACCGAGAACGGGGCCAACCTGCTCGCCGGCTACAAGCGCGCGGCCAATATCCTCAAGAAGGAGGACTTTACCGCTGGCGAGGAAATAGCGCTTTCCTACACCCCCGAACCAGCGGAAAGGGCTCTGGTCGATGCACTGGCCGAGGCTGGTCCGCGCGCCGCTGCGGCGGTGTCGGGCGAGGACTTTGCCGGGGCAATGGCCGCGCTGGCCAGCCTGCGTGCGCCGATCGATGCCTTTTTCGACCAGGTGACCGTCAACGATGCCGACCCCGCCAAACGAACATTCCGACTTAACCTGCTGGCGCGGCTGCGTGACGCGGTCCATGGCGTGGCCGATTTCTCGAAGATCGAAGGGTAGCGATACCGGAAAATTTCTTCCCGTCTCGCGCCAATCGAACACAGACTTCGATCCAAGTTGTTGAAAAGTAACTGGATCAGGCTGTTGGGATAAGCGGACACAGTGTCAACTGTGTCAACCTGCAAGTTCAGGGAAGAGACCGGAAACGTGAACAAGCAAGTCTATACCTTCGGCGGCGGAGCCCACGACGATAGCGCCCGCAGCCGCGACAAGACCATTGTCGGCGGCAAGGGCGCCAACCTGGCCGAGATGGCCGGGATCGGCCTGCCGGTGCCGCCGGGCTTCACGATCACGACCGAGGAATGCGTCCGCTATCTGGCCGAAGGCGGCGACTTCTCGGACAGCTTGAAGGCCGAGGTCCAGGCCGCGCTCGCCCATATCGAAACCGCTGTCGGCAAGACGTTCGGCGATGCGGCCGATCCGCTGCTGGTCTCGGTCCGCTCAGGCGCGCGGGTCTCGATGCCGGGGATGATGGACACGGTGCTCAACCTCGGCCTCAATGACGCCACGGTGGAGGGCCTCGCGGCATCATCGGGTGACGAGCGCTTTGCCTGGGATAGCTACCGCCGCTTCATCCAGATGTATTCCGACGTCGTGCTCGGCCTTGATCACCACCTGTTCGAAGATGCACTGGAGATCGCCAAGGAAGATAACGGCTTCTACGCCGATGTTGAGATGGAGGCTTCACACTGGCAGGCGCTGGTGCGTGAGTACAAGTCCATCGTCGAGAGCGAGCTGGGCCGTTCCTTCCCGCAGGATCCGCACGAGCAGCTGTGGGGCGCCATCCGCGCCGTGTTTGATTCCTGGGATTCGGACCGGGCCAAGGTCTATCGCCGCCTGAACGACATTCCGGGTGACTGGGGCACGGCGGTCAACGTCCAGGCGATGGTCTTCGGCAATATGGGCGATACATCGGCCACTGGCGTCGCCTTTACCCGCGATCCGGCGACCGGCGAGAAGGCCTATTACGGCGAATGGCTGGTCAACGCCCAGGGCGAGGACGTGGTCGCCGGCATCCGCACGCCGCAGTACCTGACCAAGGCCGCGCGGGAACGCGCCGGGGCCAAGCCGCTCAGCATGGAAGAGGCGATGCCGGAGGCCTATGCGGAGCTCGCAGCCGTGTTCGAACTGCTCGAGAAGCACTACCGCGACATGCAGGACATCGAGTTTACCGTCGAACGCGGCAAGCTGTGGATGCTCCAGACCCGTTCGGGCAAGCGCACCGCTAAGGCTGCGCTCAAGATGGCGGTCGATATGGTCGGCGAAGGCCTGATAGATGAGCGCGCGGCGATCCTGCGGGTCGATCCGATGGCGCTGGATCAGTTGCTGCACCCGACGCTCGATCCCTCGGCCACCCGCGACGTCCTGGCGCGCGGCCTGCCGGCCAGCCCGGGTGCAGCCTCTGGCGCCATCGTGCTTGATGCCGATACGGCCGAAAAGCGCGCCGGAATGGGTGAGGCGGTGATTCTGGTCCGGGTCGAGACCAGCCCCGAGGACATCCACGGCATGCACGCCGCCAAGGGCATTCTGACCGCGCGTGGCGGCATGACGTCACACGCCGCCGTGGTGGCGCGCGGCATGGGCCGGCCGTGCGTTTCGGGGGCTTCGGCCGTCTCGATCGACATGGCCAGCAGAACCCTGAAGATCGGCGCACGCGAGCTGAAGGAGGGCGACGTCATCACTCTCGATGGCGCCAACGGCGAAGTCATGGCCGGAAAGGTCGCGACGATCGAACCGGAACTGGTCGGCGATTTCGGCACGCTGATGGTCTGGGCTGATGCGCACCGGCGGATGAAGGTCCGCACCAATGCCGAAACGCCGGACGATTGCCGCATGGCGCGTCAGTTCGGGGCGGAGGGCATCGGTCTGTGCCGGACCGAGCACATGTTCTTTGACGCTGGTCGGATTTCGGCCGTGCGCCAGATGATCCTGGCCGAGGACGAGGCTGGCCGCCGCGCCGCACTGGCCAAGCTGCTGCCGGAACAGCGCGCCGATTTCCAGGCGATCTTCGCGGTCATGGCCGGCCTGCCGGTCACCATCCGGCTGCTCGATCCGCCGCTGCACGAGTTCCTGCCGCACAGCGAGGCCGACTTCAGCGAGCTTTCCGACGCGATCGGCATCGGCATCGACACGCTGAAGCGCCGCGCCGGGGAACTGCATGAATTCAACCCGATGCTCGGCCACCGTGGCTGCCGCCTGGGGATCACTTTCCCCGAGATCTACGAAATGCAGGCCCGCGCGATCTTCGAAGCGGCCTGTGCCGTCGCGGCTGAAAGCGGTGAAGCCCCAGTGCCTGAGGTGATGATCCCGCTGGTCGCGACCCGCAAGGAGCTGTCGATCCTCAAGGCCCTGGTCGATCGCACCGCCGAGGCTGTCTTTGCCGAGCAGGGCCGCCGGGTCGACTATCTGGTTGGTACGATGATCGAGCTGCCGCGCGCCGCGTTGATGGCCGGTGAGATTGCCGAGGATGCGACCTTCTTCTCGTTCGGCACCAATGACTTGACCCAGACAACGCTGGGCGTCTCGCGGGACGACGCGGCGCGCTTCCTGACCCCTTACGTAGAGCAGGGCATCTATCCGCGTGACCCATTCGTCAGCCTCGATATCGAGGGCGTCGGGCAACTGGTCGAACTGGCCGCCGAACGCGGCCGCAAGACTCGCACTGACCTGAAGCTCGGCATCTGCGGTGAACATGGCGGCGATCCGGCTTCGATCGCGTTCTGCGAAAAGGTCGGCCTCGATTACGTCAGTGCTTCGCCATACCGTGTGCCAATTGCACGGTTGGCGGCTGCGCAAGCGGCGCTTAACGCTTCCACCCGCTGAGCGTCAGAATCTCGAACCGTTCTACAGTTCCGGCTCCAAACTGCTCTTGGACAATGGAATATTGCTGACGATTCAGTGTCGGGCCGGATTGTAACAACACGTTGGTCAGGGCCTGAGCCCTGAGGTCCGCAAGCAGGCTGGCAAGGCTGCTGAACCGCACCTCCAGCGGGCGGCTATCGACCACCGGATCGGACCAACCGGCCCGCTGCAGCAGCTGCCCGCCAGCGCGGACGTCGACTGCCGGATGAAGCCGCGGGGCAGGGCGCTCACCGTCGGCAGCCAGCATGGCGGCTCGCAGGGTCGGCAGGCATCCGGCACCGACAAAGCTGGCAATGGCCAGGCCATCGGGCGCGAGGGCATTGCGGATATGGATCAGCGCGCCGGGCAGATCGTTGACCGTATCGAGCGTGCCGAAGCTGGCGACCAGGTCGAAGCCGGCTTCGGGGAAGGGCTGTTCTTCCGCGAAGCCCGTCGATGGTTCGGCGCGTGTCACGGCTGCGCCGCGCGCAGTCAGGTTGGCGACCAGACTGTCTGAAACCATGCCAATCAGCAGAACGCGCTTCGGTTCGTGCCGCAGGAAAGCGAGCCGCTCCAGCAAGTCTTCGGCCATGTCGGCGGCCAAGTAGTTGGCCGCATCCGGTCGACCCTGAAGGGTCAGCGCGCGGCGACGGGCGGCGAGACGGCGGGTCGGGGAGAAGATCTGGGGCGGGGCCGGAGTATTCACGCGGCCGCACTGCCTTGCGTGACGGGCGGGTGCAAGCGATAGTCGCAGTGATGCAGGTTCCGCCCGCCCTTGCTCCGATCGTGGACCTGGTCTTTCCCCCGCGCTGTCCGCTGTGCGGCGAGGCTCTGGCCAGTCAGGGCGGGCTCTGCGTCGATTGCTGGGCCGATCTGGCGATCCCTGGCGAGCCCTGCTGCGCGACCTGCCAGCGGCCGTTCGGCGAAGGTGCACCGGACGGGATGGTCTGCGCACCGTGCCTGGCCAGTCCGCCCGCTCACGACGGCATTGCGGCGGCAACGCTCTACACCGATGGCTCGCGCCGCCTGGTGCTGGCCTTCAAGCACGGCCGCCGGATCGCGCTGGCGCCGTTGCTGGCAAGACTGATTGCGGCCAAGCTGCCGCTGGTCGGGCCGGACTGGCTGATCGTCCCGGTGCCCCTGCATCGCTGGCGGTTGTGGCGGCGCGGTTTCAATCAGTCAGCCTTGCTCGGACGCGAGATTGCCAAGTCGACGGGGGCGGCGCTGCTGGTCGATGGGCTGATCCGACGCAAGGCAACGCCAATGCTGGGCGGCCTAGGGCGCGCGGCGCGGATGCGGGCGCTCAGCGGGGCGATCACGATCAACCCGGCTCGCGCCGCGCGGATCAAGGGCAAGCAGATCCTGTTGGTCGACGACGTGCTGACCAGCGGCTCAACCAGCGAGACCTGCGTGAAGGCGCTGAAGCGCGCTGGCGCGGCCAAGGTCCAGATCGCCTGCTTTGCCCGGGTCCTCGACGAGGCGCTCGACCTGGTCTGAAAACGAAAACGCCCGGAGCTGGGCTCCGGGCGTCCTCGTGACGAAACTGTTAGACGTCGCTTGCGCGATTAGGCAGTCCCCCTTTGACCGCCTCGTCAAACCCTCATGCGGTGGCTCACCTTTTCGGGGAGCCGGCCTGGTCCCTGAACCTTGGCCGCGTTCTTTCCGCAGCGCCTCTTTCTCCGAACTTGGCCGCGCTGGAAAGTGCGAAGCGGGAGCCATGCAGATTTTGGTCGACACATGTGGTTATCGTGCAACAAGGAAGCGCCATGACCCAGACTGACGACCGCGAGCAGAGGACCGCCTTCCAGCCCCGTTTCGATGCCAATGGCCTGCTAACCGCCGTGGCGGTCGACGCGACAAGCCTCGAAATCCTGATGCTTGCTCATATGGATGCCGAGGCTTTGGCCAAGACCCGCGAGACTGGTCTGGCCCATTTCCACTCCCGTTCGCGCGGGCGGTTGTGGATGAAGGGCGAGAGCTCGGGCCATGTCCTCAAGGTCGAGCAGATCCGGGTCGATTGCGATCAGGATGCGCTGGTGCTGATCGTCCGTCCGGCGGGCCCGGCCTGCCACACCGGTGCGACCAGTTGCTTCTACCGTGCGCTCGATGGTGATTCGCTGATCCGCATCGGCGATTGACGCTTACGTAAAGGGAACCTAGAGGATGCGGCGATGGACTCGTCGGTTTCCACACCTCCTGCCCATGACGGCGCTCACCTTGAGCGGCCCGATGCCTTGGCGCGTGAGCATTTCACGATCTCGGATCTGACCGCCGAATTCGGGCTGACCGCCCGGGCGCTGCGGTTCTATGAGGACGAGGGCCTGATCGCTCCGGCCCGGCAGGGACTCAGCCGGATCTATTCCAAGCGCGACCGCGCACGTCTGGCCTGGATCATGCGGGCCAAGAACGTCGGCTTCAGCCTGACCGAAATCAAGGAAATGATCGACCTGTACGACCTGGGGGATGGTCGGGTCGAGCAGCGCCGCGTCACAGTCGCGCGCTGCAAGCAGCAGGTTGAGCGGATGCAGGCCCAGCGCGCCGATATCGATGCGGCGATCAAGGAACTGACCGACTTTATCACGCTTGTCGAAAATATCGATCGCGCGCCCCGCGCCTAACGCCCCTTACTGCAACGAGGACCCTCATGCCGACTTACAAGGCACCGACCGGTGACGCCCGTTTCCTGATCAATGAAGTGCTGCGCCTGCAGGATTACGCGGCGCTGCCGGGCTTCGCCGGGGCCACGCCCGACATGGTCGAGGCGGTGGTTGAGGAAGCCGGCAAGTTCTGTTCGGAAGTCCTCGCCCCGATCAACCTGGCGGGCGACCAGGAAGGCTGCACCCGGAACCCCGACGGCTCGGTGACCGTTCCGTCGGTCTACAAAGAGGCCTTTGCCCAGTTCCGCGCGGCAGGGTGGTCCACCCTGTCGGTGCCGGAGGAGTTCGGCGGGCAGGGCCTGCCGCACGTGCTCGGCATGCTGATGGAAGAGTTCATGTCTTCGGCCAACCAGGCGTTCGGGATGTATCCCGGCCTCACCGCCGGGGCGATCTCGGCGATCCTGGCCAAGGGTTCGCCCGAGCAGAAGGCCAAGTACGTGCCCAAGATGGTCACTTGCGAGTGGCTCGGCACGATGAACCTGACCGAGCCGCAATGCGGTACCGATCTCGGCCTGATCCGCACCCGCGCCGTGCCGCAGGCCGATGGTTCCTATGCGATCACCGGGACCAAGATCTTCATCTCCTCGGGCGAGCATGACCTGACTGAGAACATCATTCACCTGGTCCTGGCCAAGCTGCCCGATGCCCCGGATTCGACCAAGGGCATCTCGCTGTTCATCGTGCCCAAGGTGCTGGTGAACGAGGATGGCTCGCTCGGCGCGCGCAATGCCGTGTCGTGCGGGTCGATCGAACACAAGATGGGCATCCACGGCAATGCCACCTGCGTGATGAACTACGACGGGGCGACCGGCTATCTGGTAGGCGAAGAGAACAAGGGCCTCGCCGCCATGTTCATCATGATGAACGCAGCGCGGCTTGGAGTCGGCATCCAGGGACTGGCCCAGGCCGAGGCGGCCTACCAGAATGCGGTAAAGTATGCCGGCGATCGCCGCCAGGGCCGCGCGCTGACTGGCGCAGCGGAACCGGCTGAGAAGGCCGACACGCTGTTCGTCCACCCCGACGTCCGCCGCATGCTGATGGACGCCAAGGCCTTTACCGAAGGCATGCGCTCGCTTTGCCTTTGGGGCGCGCTCCAGGTCGATCTCAGCCACAAGGCGGGGACCGAGGAAGAGCGCCTGACCGCCGATGACCTGATCAGCCTGCTGACCCCGGTGATCAAGGGCTATGGCACCGACAAGGGCTATGACGTCGCCACCAACATGCAGCAGGTCTTCGGCGGCCACGGCTACATCGAGGAATGGGGCATGAGCCAGTTTGTGCGCGATGCCCGCATTGCCATGATCTACGAAGGCGCCAACGGCGTTCAGGCGATGGACCTGGTCGGCCGCAAGCTGGCCCAAAACGGCGGCCGCGCGGTTCAGGTCTTCTTCGCCCTGGTCGACGCCGATTGCGCCGCGGCCAAGGACAAGCCCGAACTCGCCAGCCTGGCCGCTGCGGTTGAGGCCGCCAATGGCGAGCTCAAGGCCGCGACCATGTGGTTCATGGCCAATGGCATGGCCAACCCCAACCAGGTCGGCGCCGGCGCGCATCACTACATGCACATCATGGGCATCGTCGCGCTCGGCTCGCAGTGGCTGCGGATGGGTCAGGCGGCGCTGGGGGCCTTGGCCAGCGGCACGGGCGACCAGGCCTTCTACGCCGCCAAGCTGACCACCGCGCGCTACTTTGGCGAGCGGTTCTGCCCTGATGCCGCATCGCTGCGCCGCAAGATCGAGGCAGGCAGCGAAGCCATCATGGCGCTGCCGGTTGAGGCCTTCGCCACCGCCTGATCCGGGCCAGCAGCGTTACGCTGAAGTTGACACAGTTGACACCGAGTCCGCTTCTTCCAACAGGCTGGAAGGGGCGGATTTCGGCTGTTTTTTGCTGCTTTCCGCACTAATGCGGAAGTTGGACAAAATAAAAACCACTTCGCAGTGATGCCACGAGCACAATAGGGGACCTACGATTTCAAAGAGCCCCCGGTATTTAGCAGGCGGCGGCAATGTAGGAAAACCGGCGGGGCTTAGGGCGCTCCAGCCTGCCGCCAGCTGCCTTGGCGCTAGGTCAAAGCCTCATCCAGCAAGCCGAGCAGCGCCGCCCAGCTTTGGCGATCAGCGCTGGCATTGTAGCTGGGGTTGGGCGCACCCGCTGGCGTCAGCGGGTTGGTGAAGCCGTGATCGACGCCGGCATAGCTGTGGAAGTGCCAGTTGGCGCCGACGCCGTCCATTTCCTCCCAGAAGGCCGTCACATGGCTGCGCGGCACCAGGAAATCGGCATCGCCGTGACAGACCAGGATGCGCGGCGTGATGGGCTGGGCGGCGGGGAGCGGGCTTTGCAGCAGGCCGTGGAAGCTGGCGACCAGCGTCAGGTCCGCGCCGTCGCGCGCCAGTTCGAGCACGGCCATGCCGCCCAGGCAAAAGCCGATAGCGGCCTGTGGGACACCGGGTTCGAGTTCCGCCAGCTTGGCCAGCGTTGCCTTGAGCCGGGTGCGCATGGCCACTGGATCGGCGCGCAGGCGCGTCATCGCGCCATTGGCGCTGTCGAAATCGTGCGGCGCGTCCGGGCCATAGAAGTCGGCGATGAAGGCGGTGTAGCCCTCTGCCGCCAGGGCGCGGGCCTTGGCTTCCACGCCCGGGGTCTTGTTCATGAAGGTTGGATAGACCGCCACCGCTGCGCGCGGGGTGCCCGCCGGACGGGCGAGCCAGCCGGTCAGGGCTGTCTCGCCGTCCGCGTAAGTGATCCGTTCGAGTTCGCTCATTCGGGCAGGAAGTCCGGCACCGAAAGGTAACGTTCGCCCGTATCGTAGTTGAAGCCCAGCACCCGGCTGCCGGCCGGTAGATCGGGCAGTTTCTGCGCAATTGCTGCGAGCGTCGCGCCCGAGCTGATCCCCACCAGCATGCCTTCCTCGCGCGCACAGCGGCGGGCCATTTCCTTGGCATCGGCCGGATCGACCTGGATCGCCCCGTCGATTGCCTGGGTGTGGAGGTTGGTCGGGATAAAGCCTGCGCCGATCCCCTGGATCGGGTGCGGTGCGGGCTGACCGCCCGAGATGACGGGTGAGAGCGTCGGTTCGACGGCCCAGGCCTTCATGTTCGGCCACTTGACCTTGAGCGCCTCGGCGCAGCCGGTCAGGTGTCCGCCGGTGCCAACGCCGGTGATCAGGGCATCGATCGGGGTATCGGCGAAATCGGCCAGGATCTCTTGCGCGGTGGTGCGGACATGGACCGCGATATTGGCCGGATTCTCGAACTGCTGCGGCATCCACGAATTAGGCGTGCTGGCGACCAGTTCATGCGCGCGTTCGATGGCGCCCTTCATGCCCTTTTCGCGCGGGGTCAGATCGAAGGTGGCGCCATAGGCCAGCATCAGCCGGCGCCGTTCGAGCGACATCGATTCGGGCATGACCAGCACCAGCTTGTAGCCCTTGACCGCCGCCGTCATTGCCAGGCCGATCCCGGTATTGCCGCTGGTCGGCTCGATGATCGTGCCGCCGGGCTTCAGGCTGCCATCGGCTTCGGCCGCTTCGATCATGGCCAGGCCAATCCGGTCCTTGATCGAGCCGCCGGGGTTCGAGCGTTCTGACTTGATCCAGACTTCATGGTTCGGGAACATCCGCGACAGGCGGATGTGCGGGGTGTTGCCGATGGTGGCGAGGACGGAATCAGCCTTCATGGCGCGGATCCTTCTTTTGGAATGACATGCCGGTATTGCGGGGCAAAGGTCTTTGCCCGGCGTAATTCGGGGAATAGCACAGCCCAGGCGGCGGTTACCACAATCGCGCCGACGCCGCCCAGCGCAACCGCCCAGACCGCGCCAAACAGCCCGGCAGCCAGGCCCGACTGCATCTCGCCCAGTTCGTTCGACGCTGAAATGGCGAGGCCCGAGATCGAGGAGACCCGCCCGCGCATCTCATCCGGGGTGTTGAGTTGGACCAGGGTGCCGCGCACGAAGACCGATACCTGATCTGCCGCACCCAGCAGGGCCAGCATGGCGAGCGAGACCGGAAAGCTTTTCGACAGCGCAAAGGCCAGCGTTGCAGCCCCAAAGATCGCCACGGCCCAGAGCATCTTGGGCCCGACATTGCGCGACAAGGGGAAGAAGGCGAGGAACAAGGCAACCAGCGCCGCGCCGAGCGCCGGAGCGGCGCGGAGCAGGCCCAGCCCTTCATCGCCGACATGCAGCACGTCATAGGCGAAGGCCGGCAGCATGGCGGTGGCTCCGCCGAGCAGGACCGCGAACAGATCGAGCGAGACGCAGCCGAGCAGGAACCGCTCACGCCAGACGAACCGCGCGCCTTCGGAAATCTGGCGCAGCGGTGGTTCGGTGCTCTTGGGTTGGACTGGCAGCGGCTTGATGAACAGCAGGGCGACTATGGCGATAGACAGCAGGATCGCCGACCAGACGTAGGGCAGGGCATCGTTCCGCGCGAGCAGGAAACCCCCCAAAGCCGGTCCCAGCACCGAAGCGCTTTGCCAGGCGATCGACCCGGTCGCGACCGCCTTGGGCAGGATCTCGGCCGGGACGACATTGGGCACGATCGAACTGATCGCCGGGCCGATAAAGACCCGCGCGGCGCCGTGCAGCGCCGCCATCACGAACAGCAGCGGCAGGCTGATCACGCCCAGCGTGTTGGCGGCAATCAGGCTGAGCGCAACCGTAAGGTCGAGCAGCGAGGAGGCCGCGCCGACGAAGCGCCGGTCCATTCGATCGGCCACCAGCCCGGCAAGCGGGGTCAGCAGCAGGAACGGAATGAACTGCGCCAGCCCCAGCGTGCCAATCAGGAAGGCGGCCTGCTTGGTATCGTAGCCGTAATCGGTGCGGGCGATCTGGTAAGTCTGGGCGGCCACCACCACGACCATCGCCGTGGTTGCCGCCACCGATGCAAACCGCGCGAGCCAGACCAGCCGGTAGTCGCGGATCTGCAGCGGGTGGGTCGGTGTGCTCACGCCCTCGGCATGGCAGCGCCATGGGCGCTTGCCAAGCCGAGTGCTGCTTCTTTCCTCAGAAGGATAGCTTTGCCGTTACCCGCACGTCGCGGCCGGCCAGCGGCACGAAATCGCGGGTGAACGAAGCGGCGCGGCGGGCCGAGACGTTGAACAGGTTGTTGCCCGCCAGGCTCAGCGTCAACGGGCCTTCATCGCCCATCGGGTGCCAGACGGCCGAGACATTGACCAGGGTGAAGCCGGCGACCGGGGTTTCGAAGCTGGCGACGCGGTCCTGCTTGTCGTTCCATTCCACCTCGCCGCGGAAATGCAGCGGACCGAATTCGAACTCGGCCCCGCCGCGCAGGCGCAGCGGCGGAATGCGCGGGACCGGGCCGACGCCCTTGAGCTCGGCGTGGGTGTAATCGGCCTGGGCATCGAGCGTCAGGCCGCCGTCGGTCCAGTCGAGCACCTTGGCGCTGGCCGAGGCTTCGAAGCCCTGGAAGCGGGCCGGGCCCTGAATGTATTGGAAAACCGGGAAATCGTCTTCCTCGGCGCCGTTGGGCAGGGCGGCGATGAAGCTGTTGAAATCGGTCAGATAGCCGGTGATCGAGAGGTTATAACGGCCACCGTCATAGCGCAGGAAGACCTCGCCGCCGTTGCTGGTCTCGGGCCGGAACGTGTCGTTACCCAGCTCGTAAGCCTGGGTGGCGACGTGGAGG
The DNA here is from genome assembly GCA_015657645.1 of Novosphingobium sp. Taxonomy (GTDB): domain Bacteria; phylum Pseudomonadota; class Alphaproteobacteria; order Sphingomonadales; family Sphingomonadaceae; genus Novosphingobium. The sequence goes on along the minus strand of JACDQK010000268.1, from coordinate 23,790 downwards.
CCATCGGACAGCAGTTCTTCCGGGGCCGGGGCGCGGGCGCCGCGGATGTAGTTGGCCCCCAGCTTCCAGCCGGGCGCAAAGCGCCAGGTCAGGCCGGCCGAGCCACTCCACAGGTCATAGGCCTGCTGGAAACCGACCGAATTGGCGCGCACCGTCGCGCGCTCGTAGCGGCCGGCGCCTTCCAGCTCGATCTGGCCGATGCGGTAGGACTGGAGCGTGAAGACCCCGAAGCGGGTCACGTCGTTCGACGGGGCGAAGGCTTCGGCGCCGACGATCGACAGGTTGCGGGTGAAGTACTGGATCCCACTGCGGCCGCGCCAGCCGTTCTTTTCGTTCTGCACCAGGTCGGCGCGCGCTTCGACACCGCGGCCGGTGAAAGTGGTGCCAACCTCGTCACCTTCGAACTCGATATGCTGGTAATCGCCAAAGGCGCCGCGGACCTGGATCGAATCGAACAGGCCTTCGCCCAGTTCGACCGCGCCGCGCAGGTCGACGCGGGTCTGGCCGAGATCGATCGAGACCAGTTCCTCGCCGTGATCGCCGCCGCCATGATCGTGATGCCCGGCACCGGGACGCGTCGGCAGGCCATAACGCATGTCCTGGCGCTGGACCGAAATGCCCAGGTTGCCGCCAGCGTCGATGAAGGCTAGGCCGGCGCCAAAGGTGGTGCTGCGTGCAGCGGTGTTGGGAACCTTGCCGCTCAGCGCGGCGAGTTCTTCGTACTCTTCCGCCTCGGCCGGTTCGCCATCGGCGCGGTACTCGGCGGCTTCATCGAGCAGGGCGGCGCGCAGGCTGGGGGAATTGACGAAGCCGGGGACCTTGAGGTCATCGCTCTTGCGCCAGGAAGCGTCGACGCTGGCGGCCCAGCGCTCACCCAGGCGGAACTGCGCCGCGCCCGAGGCGGCGCGCTCGTTGGCGGCTGAACCATAAGAGCCGAGCACGTCGAGCTTGATGCCGTCCGGGACAGACCGCGGGATGCGCTTGTCGAGCGCATTGACCGCGCCGCCAATTGCCTGGCCGCCGAACAGCAGCACGCCGGGCCATGGAGCACGTCGATATGGTCAACCGTCAGCGCATCGAAGACCACGGCGTGGTCGGCCGAGACGCTGGAGGCGTCGATCGCGCCGATCCCGTCGGTCAGAACGCGGATCCGGTCACCATCGAAGCCGCGCAGGACCGGGCGCGAGGCACCGGGGGTGAAGGAGGTGGCCGAGACGCCTGGCAGGCTGGCGAGTGTTTCACCCAGCTGGCCGCGCAGGCTGACGTCGAGCTTGTCGCCCTCAAGCGTGCTGGTGCTATTGAGCAGGTTGAAATCGACCGGAGGATGGCCGACCACGACGATCCCTTCGTCGTCGGCATGGGCCTTGCCATGCGGATCGCCGCCTTGCTCTTCATTGGCAAAGGCAGCAGTGGGCAGGAGGGCGATGGCGAGGGCCGTCAGGCTCAGTCTGGTCTTCAGCATGGCGTGCCATCTAGACGCCATGTTATACTATATCAAGCCCCGATCGCGCATCTCGTCGATGACGAAACGCAATTGGTCGGCTCGGCTCAGCGGCGGGTCGGGCGCAGGCGCGGATTGGGCTGCAGGGTGTCGATCATCTGCATGAAGTCTTCGAGCCGGATGATCCGCTCGAACTGGAAGCCGGCACGATCACCGGCCCCCCAGATCATGTGGGCTTCGATTCGGCCAACCTGCGGCAGGCGGATGACCACGCGCTCACCGCGTTCCAGGGCCAGCTCACCCTCGGTCATGAAACCATGCGCCGAGATATTGACGATGTGCAGGTGCACATCACCGAGGCGGCGGTGTTCGCCGATGACCTTATGATCGACCGGGTGCCGGGTGGCCCGGCGAAGGTCGGTAACAGTCAGTTGCGCTCCCGAAGACATGGGCTTCGCTCGCCTCCATCAAATTGATCCAGGCGCCATAATGAAGGCAATCGGCAAACAAACCGTAAACCAGGCAGAAACTGACAGGCGCCAGTACCTTAGGCTGGTCGCAGCACCCCGTGCTTCTTCTTGCCGGCTGAAATTCGCACCTCGGACCCACCCGGAATGTGGTGCGAATCTTCGGTAACCGAATCCCCGTCGAGCCGCGCGCCGCCGCCGGCGATCAGCCGCTTGGCTTCGCCCCGGCTAGCGGCAAAGCCGATCCCGACCAGCGCGTCGATCAGGCTGAGCCCTTCGGCCGGCAGCGCCAGCTCGGGCAGATCCTCACCCACACCGCCGCCAGCAAAGGTCGCCGCAGCGGTGGCCTCGGCAGCCTTGGCGGCTTCCTCACCGCGGCACAGCCGGGTGACTTCATTGGCCAGCACGATCTTGGCCTGGTTAATCCCGGCCCCTTCCAGCGCCTCCAGCCGGGCGATCTCGTCCAGCGGCAGGTCGGTGAACAGGCGCAGGAACTTGCCGACATCGCGGTCGTCCGCATTGCGCCAGTATTGCCAGAAATCGTAAGCTGGCAGGGCATCCTCATTGAGCCAGACGGCGCCAGCGGCGGTCTTGCCCATCTTGGCGCCATCGGCGGTGGTCAGCAGGGGAGTGGTGACGCCGAACACCTCGGTCCCGTCCATCCGGCGCGACAGCTCGATCCCGTTGACGATATTGCCCCACTGGTCGCTGCCGCCCATCTGCAGGCGCACGCCGCTGGTCTTGGCGAGGTGGCGGAAGTCGTAGCCCTGGAGGATCATGTAATTGAATTCGAGGAAGGTCATCGGCTGCTCGCGTTCCAGCCGCAGCTTGACCGAATCGAAGGTCAGCATCCGGTTGACCGTGAAGTGCGTGCCCACTTCCTGCAGCAGCTGGATATAGCCCAACTGGCCCAGCCAATCGTGGTTGTTGACCATGATCGCGTCGGTCGGCCCGTCACCAAAGGTCAGGAAGCGTTCGAAGATCGTGCGGATCGAGGCGATGTTGGCTTCGATCGTCTCGTCGCTCAGCATCTTGCGGCTCTCATCGCGCCCGGTCGGATCGCCGATCCGGGTCGTTCCGCCGCCCATCAGCACCACCGGCTTGTGCCCGGCCTGCTGCAAGCGCCGCAGCAGCATGATCTGCACCAGGCTGCCGACATGGAGCGACGGCGCGGTGGCATCGAAGCCGATATAGCCCGGCACGACCTGCTTGGCGGCAAGGGCATCAAGACCCTCGGCATCGGTCATCTGGTGGACATAGCCACGTTCGTCGAGCAGGCGCAGGAGGCTGGATTTGTAAGTCATTGCGCCGCGCCCATAGCAGCGGTTGCGGACAAGCCCAAGTGCCGCATGACGTGCCGCTTGATGCCGGTTATGCCAGCGGGCATTAGGCGGCGATGCAAAGCCTGGTTCTCCACCCCGATTGCGCCCCCGGATCGATCCATTCGATCGAGGCCGAGATTGTCCCCACTGCGCAGGCTGCCGCGCCACCTTCGTCGCGCATGGCGATATTGCAAGGATCGCCGTGCCGACTGTCGCGACCCCGGGCCGGTTCGACAACCTCTGGAAGACCACCTGTTTCGAGATCTTCTGGAGCCACGACGGCACCAGCTACCGCGAGTTCAACCTTTCGCCCTCGACCCGCTGGGCTTGCTACGATTTCGACGCTTTCCGCGAAGGGATGCGCGATGCCCCGGCCGAGGTCGAGATCGCCGTTGCGGTCAGCGACAGCGAGCTGCGCCTGACCGCCGAGATCCGTTCCAGCCTGCCAGTCCCGGCGACAGTGGCATTGAACGGGATCATCGAGGACGCGGACGGCGTGAACCGCTTCTGGGCGCTGGACTTCCGCCCCGGCGCGCCAGAGTTCCATGCGCATGAATGCCGCGCGCTGGAGCTGCCGGCATGAGCGTGATGTTCGGGATCGACCGCCTGTTGGCCGAGCCGGAGCTGCGTGCGCCGCTGGCCGGCAAGCGCGTGGCGTTGGTCGCGCACCCGGCCAGCGTAACCGCCGACCTGACCCATTCGCTCGACGCGCTGATCGCCGCCGGGATCAACGTGACCGCCGCCTTTGGCCCGCAGCACGGGCTGAAGGGCGACAAGCAGGACAATATGGTCGAGACCGCGGATGAGCTCGACCCGCAGTACAATATTCCGGTGTTCAGCCTCTATGGCGAGGTCCGCCGCCCGACCGGGCAAATGATGTCGACCGCCGATGTCTTCCTGTTCGATCTGCAGGACCTGGGCTGCCGGATATACACCTTCGTCACCACGCTGCTTTACCTGCTCGAGGCGGCATCTGGCACCGGCAAGGAAGTCTGGGTGCTCGATCGCCCCAATCCGGCCGGACGCCCGGTCGAAGGCACGCTGCTGGTGCCGGGGCAGGAAAGCTTCGTCGGAGCCGGGCCGATGCCAATGCGTCACGGGCTGACCCTGGGCGAAATGGGCCAGTGGTTCATCGCCGAGAATGATCTGGACGTGCCCTATCGCGTCATCACCATGCAGGGCTGGACGCCCGAAACGGGGCCGGGCTGGGGTTGGCCCGAAGGCCGGATCTGGATCAATCCCAGCCCCAATGCTGCCAGCCTCAACATGGCCCGCGCCTATCCCGGAACGGTCATGCTGGAGGGCGCGACCCTGTCCGAAGCGCGCGGCACGACCCGCCCCTTGGAAGTGCTGTTCGGCGCGCCTGATGTCGATGCCAAGGCCGTCATGGCCGAGATGCGGCGGATTGCGCCGCAGTGGCTGGCCGGCTGCGCGCTGCGCGAGGTCTGGTTCACGCCCACCTTCCACAAGCACGCCGGGCAGCTGTGCAACGGGCTGATGATCCACGCCGAGGGCGGTTTTTACGATCACCACGCCTTCCGGCCGTGGCGGCTGCAGGCGCTGGCCTTCAAGGCAATCCGGCGGCTCTATCCGGACTACGAGTTGTGGCGCGATTTCCCCTATGAGTACGAGTTCGAGCGGCTGGCGATCGACGTGATCAACGGCGGCCCGGCCTTGCGCGAATGGGTTGATGATCCGGCTGCCGAAGCGGTCGATCTGGAAGCGCTGGCCAGCGCCGATGAGGCCGCCTGGATTGCGGCCAGCACGCCATACAGGCTCTATTGATCATGACGCCCGAACCCCGCTTCGACCTTTCCGAAACCGAGCGCCGGCTTGAGCGCAACCGGACCGATTCCGCCGCCATGCTGTCCAAGGCAGAGCACTTGTTGCTGGCGGGCGATCTGCGTTCGGCCGGCGCCTGGTTCCGCGGCGTGCTCAACCTTGCCTTCGAAGGCCGCGCCGTGTCCTTTGGCGAGCGCGCCCGGGCCGAAGCGGCGGTTGAATGGATCGGGCAGCGCCAGCGCCAACTTCTGCTCGAAGGGCTGGATCAGGCCGGGCTGACCCGCGCCGAACGCCATCCGCAGTTCCAGAAATCGCTGGAGATCATGCTGAGCCAGCGCCAGCGCGGCACCGAAGGCGGCCAGTTCCCGCAATTGCCGCAGACCTATTACTATCCCGATCTGCCCTATGTGCAATTTGCCGATCCGGCCGACTATCCCTGGCGCGCGGCGCTCGAAGCGCAGACTGAAACGATCCTGGCCGAGGCGCTTGACCTGCTGGCCGATCAGCAGGCCTTTACCCCCTATGCCAAGCTGCAGGAAGGCCGGCCGCAGGGCGATGTTCACGGCCTGCTGGGCAATGCCGACTGGAGCACCTGGGAGCTGACCGACAAGGGCGAGCCGCTGCCCGAGCGGATAGCCCGCACGCCGCAGACCTATGCCGCGCTGGATGGGCCAGTCCCGCTGTGCCGGATTCCGAACCGCGCGCCGACGCCGATGTTCTCGCTGCTGCGCCCGCATTCCCGGATTCCGGCGCATACCGGCATGATCAACGCCCGCTTCATTTGCCATCTGCCGCTGGTAGTCCCGGCGGGCTGCCAGTTCCGCGTCGGTGAGGAAACCCGCGAATGGCAGGTCGGAGAGCTGATGGTCTTTGACGATTCGGTCGAGCATGAGGCCTGGAACGACAGCGACCATGACCGCATGGTGCTGATCTTCGACGTCTGGCGTCCAGAGGTGAGCGCGCTGGAGCAGCAGCAGATCGAAACCCTGTTCCGGATTGTCGACGCGACGTAAGGCCTCAGGTCGGGGTTGACCCGACCGGTCCTGCCCGTCACCTTCGCTGCGGATGGGATTCGCGGCGCACAAGCGTCGGGGCCGTGAGAGGATGATCGATGGCAGAAGCTGCTGCGGGCAAGCCCGCAAATTCGCTGCGTGTTACGCTTTGGATCCTGCTGATCGTCTACATCTTCAATTTCCTTGATCGGCAAATCGTCAACATCCTGGCCGAGCCGATCAGCCGCGATCTCGGCCTGTCCGACACCCAGATCGGCCTGATGACGGGGATCGCCTTTGCGGCGTTCTACACTTTCCTCGGCATCCCGATTGCCCGCTATTCCGATCGTCCCAGCACCAACCGGGTCAGCCTGATCTCGATTTCGCTGGTGATCTGGTCAGGGATGACCGCGCTTTCCGGGATGGCGCAGAACTTCATCCAGCTGCTGCTCGCCCGGATCGGCGTGGGGGTGGGTGAGGCTGGGTGCACCCCGGCGGCACACTCGCTGATTGCCGATCTTGCCCCGCCGGAAAAGCGCGCTTCGGCAATCTCGTTCTACTCGCTGGGCATTCCGATTGGCGGCTTGCTGGGCATGGTGATGGGCGGGCTGATCGCCGATGCCTATGGGTGGCGGATCGCCTTCTTCGTGGCTGGTCTGCCGGGCATCCTGATGGCCGTAGTCGTTTGGCTCGTGCTGCGCGATCCGCGCATGTCGACGCTGATTGAGAACCGCCCAGCGGCTTCGACGCTCTCCACCAAGGAAGCCATCCGCGAAGTGCTCAGTTCGCGCGCCTTCATCTACCTGATGATCGCCGGTTCGGCTGCCGCCTTCCTGGGTTACGGCAAGGCCACCTGGACCACGATCTTCTTCCAGCGCACCCATAACCTGACCCCGGGTGAAGTCGGCTTCTGGTTCGGGATCGGCGGCGGGATTGCCGGGGTGCTGGGCACCTTTGCCGGGGGCTGGTTCGCCGATCGCTATGGCAAGACCAACCGCCGCCACGTGCTGACCGCGCCGGCGATCGGCATGACTGTCGCCATCCCGCTCGCCATTGCCGCCTATTGGCAGCAGAACTGGTGGGTCGCGCTGATCCTGATCATGCTGCCGACCGTGCTGAACGGGCTTTACCTCGGGCCGACCTATTCCTGCGCCCAGGGCCTGGTGCCGCTGCGGGCGCGGGCCATGGCAGCGGCGGTGCTGCTGTTTGCGCAGAACCTGATCGGACTGGGCCTGGGGCCGCTGTTCTTCGGCATCCTGTCTGACTTCATCAAGCCGATGGCCGGGCCCGACAGCGTTCGCTACGTGCTCTATGGCGCTGCGCTGATGGGGCTGATCCCGTCCTTCTTCTTCTGGCGCGCCAGCCTGCGGCTCAACGAAGAGCTCGACAAGAAAGGCTGAGCTCAGACGTAGTTGGCGACCCAGGCTACAGCCTGGGCCGCCGGCAGAAACAGCACCTGCGCCAGGAGGGTTCCAGCCAGGCGGCTGAGGCTGATCCAGACGATCGTGCGGCGGAACAGCGCCTCGCTGACCCGGCCTTCGACTACGTCGTCAGTCATGACGGAAAGTTGCGGGTCGATCAGCGCGAACAGCAGGATCGTTGCAAAGCCGTTGACCACGGCCGAGAGCTGCGAGGCGGTGACGCGGAATTCGGGGTTAAGGTAGCCGGCGTAGAGTGAAGCAACGACACCGACCGTGATCAGCGCCTGGGCCAGGCAATTGGCGAGCAGCACACCCCAGCCGACACCGCGTTCCTTGACCAGTCCCTTGAGCACGCTGGGGCTGGGCGGGGTGAGCGCCCGGCGCAAGGTGTGCAGGCCCGCTGGGGTCGCGGTGCGTAGCAGCATCCGCGTGGTTGAGCGGTGCTCCTGAAAATAGCCGATCGCGCTGGCGAAGAGCCGCTGCCCGGTCGGCACCAGCAGGATCCCGATCACCACCGCCAGCGAGGCCGATGCCAGCACGAGATGGAAATCGAACAGCAGCGCCTCGCCGCCGCCATCGGCAATGCGCACTTCGATCCGCTTGGCCAGGAACGGACCCAGGAAGGAATTGGAGGTCCGGCTGACCAGCACCAGGATGTTGAACAGGGCAAAGCTCATCGCAATGCGCCGCGTCCGCACCCCGGCGATCCGCGCGGCATAGGCCAGCGTGCCGATCAGGTTGATCGCGGCCGTCAGCAGGCAGATGATGAGCAGCTGGCTATCCATGCCGCGCTTCTAGCGGGCCGGACCGGGGCGGACCAGCCGCGCCCGCAGCGCTCCACAGTTACACCTCAGGCGGCGAGGAGGCCGGTGTCGTGGCCTTGGAATAGGGTTGGGAGGCGCTCGGTTATGTGGCCACGATGGGCCTGCTCCAGTTCAGGCCCCACAGATCATTGCAATCCTCTAAGCAACCCCGGCTTGCGTTACGCATCAAGCCGGACAAATCGCGCCTCTTCATCCCACCAGCGGAAATGCTCGCTGTCGGGTTCGTCGATGAGGTGCAGCCAGCGGTCGTCCTGGTTTAGCACTGCCCCTAACGCAACGTAGCTTGGTGAGCGGCCCAATCGCTCATCCTCGGCAATGCCGTCTTCCGTCCCGCGAATTCGCCAACCGCTGTCCAGATGCTCGTCGCCTGGCTGGTGCAGGTCGCCGGGTTCCCGGTAAAGATAGTCAGCCCGGCTACGACCATCGAGCACGCAGGCATCGACCATACAGCGATCCCAATACTGGCGCCGTGGCGGATAGTCCGGCGGCACGCGCCCCTCGGCCCAATCGATATCGATGGCCCATTCGCGCGGTATGAATAGCGCGGCCCCCGGCGAGAGCTGCGGCATGTCGGACGGATGGGTATCAAGCGTGCCTGCAAAGCCTTCTGACAGCACTTCCACGACCTTGACCCACATCCGTTCGGCATCGAATTTCCGGTCTGCCGGAACCGCGCGAAAGATCGCCTTGACCCAGTCTCCGGGCTGGACTGCGGCAAAGGCAGCTGGCGGGGGAACGAAGTAGGTATAGCGCGCCGCCGCGATCACTGGCCGCGGATCGTCAATCGTGAAACTGCCACCATGCAGCGCATAGACGTCGCTCAACGAGTGCGGCAGTTCGCTCAATGCTTCTTGCGCGTCAGCTCGCGCATTGCCCCGTCCAGGCCGTCGAGCGTCAGCGGGAACATGTTGCCGCCGACCATCTCCTTGATCACCTTGGTGCTCTGCGAATAGCCCCACTGCTTTTCCGGCACCGGGTTCATCCAGACGGTGGCCGGATAGACATGCGCCACCCGCTGCAGCCAGACTGAGCCGGCTTCCTCGTTGAAATGTTCTACCGAGCCGCCCGGATGGGTGATCTCGTAGGGGCTCATCGCCGCATCGCCGACGAAGATCACCTTGTAGTCGTGGCCGTACTTGTGGAGGATGTCCCAGGTGTTGGTCCGCTCGCTCCAGCGGCGCTTGTTGTCCTTCCACACGCCTTCGTAGAGGCAGTTGTGGAAGTAGAAGAACTCCAGGTTCTTGAACTCGGTCGTGGCCGCGCTGAACAGCTCCTCGACCAGCTTGATGAACGGATCCATTGAGCCGCCGACATCGAGGAACAGCAGTACCTTGACTGCATTCTTGCGCTCGGCCCGCATGCGGATGTCGAGCCAGCCCTGCTTGGCCGTGCCTTCGATCGTGCCTTCAAGGTCGAGCTCATCCGGATTGCCCTCACGCGCAAAGCGGCGCAGGCGGCGTAGCGCGACCTTGATGTTGCGGGTGCCGAGCTCACGCGTGTTGTCGAGGTTCTGGAACTCGCGCTTTTCCCAGACCTTCAGCGCGCGCTTGTGCTTGCTTTCGCCGCCGATCCGCACGCCTTCCGGGTTGTAGCCGGCATTGCCATAAGGCGAGGTGCCGCCGGTGCCGACCCACTTGTTGCCGCCCTGGTGGCGCTTCTGCTGTTCCTCGAGCCGCTTTTTGAGCGTCTCCATGATCTCTTCCCAGGAACCGAGCGATTTGATCGCTTCCATCTCCTCGGGCGTCAGGAACTTCTCGGCGACGGCCTTCAGCCATTCCTCGGGAATGTCGACCGGGTTCTGGCCGTAATCGGTCAGAATGCCCTTGAAGACCTTGTTGAAGACCTGGTCGAACTTGTCGAGCAGGCCCTCGTCCTTCACGAAAATGGCGCGCGAGAGGTAGTAGAACTGCTCGGGCGTCTGCTCGATCACATCCTTGTCGAGCGCTTCGAGCAGCACCAGGTGCTCCTTGAAGCTCGCCTGGATGCCCGCGCTGCGCAGCTCGTCGATGAAGTTGAAGAACATGGGCCCGTGCCGTCCCGGATCAGCTCTGGCGCCGCGCCATGAAGGCCAGGCGTTCGAACAGCATCACGTCCTGCTCGTTCTTGAGCAGCGCACCGTGCAGCGGCGGGATCGCCTTGGCCGGATCGCGGTTTTGCAGCACGTCGAGCGGCATGTCCTCGTTGAGCAGCAGCTTGAGCCAGTCGAGCAGTTCCGAGGTCGAGGGCTTCTTCTTCAGGCCCGGCACTTCACGAACCTCGTAGAAGATTTCCATCGCCTTGCTGACGAGGGTCTTCTGGATGCCGGGGAAGTGGACGTCGATGATCGCCTGCATCGTCTCGCGATCGGGGAACTTGATGTAGTGGAAGAAGCAGCGGCGCAGGAAGGCGTCGGGCAGTTCCTTCTCGTTGTTCGAGGTGATCACGACGATCGGGCGCTCCTGCGCGGCGATCCGCTCCTTCGTTTCGTAAACGTCGAAGCTCATCCGGTCGAGTTCCTGGAGCAGGTCGTTCGGGAACTCGATATCGGCCTTGTCGATCTCGTCGATCAGCAGGACGGGCAGCTGCGGCGAGGTGAAGGCCTCCCACAGCTTGCCCTTCTTGATGTAGTTCGAAATGTCGTGGACCCGCTCGTCACCCAGCTGGCCGTCGCGCAGACGGGCGACCGCGTCGTACTCATAGAGGCCCTGCTGGGCCTTGGTGGTCGACTTGATGTTCCACTCGATCAGCGGCGCGTTGACGGCCTTGGCGATTTCGTGGGCCAGCACGGTCTTGCCGGTGCCCGGTTCACCCTTCACCAGCAGCGGACGGCGCAGCAGCACCGCGGCATTGACCGCGACCTTGAGGTCATCGGTGGCGACGTAGTTGGAAGTGCCTTCAAAGCGCTGCATGGAAATGGTCATCCCCGGTCGGTTAATCGTTCGGTTAAACGATAGGCAGAGGCGCGGGGCGGCGCAAGCGCGAAAAGTATAGGTCGGCGCAAACCCCCGCGCCAACGGACAGGCTGGTCGCGGGGGTTTGCGGTGGGGCTCAGTTTACGGCTTCGGATGCGTGGCGAGACTTGCGCAAACCGCGCCAGGCGAACCAGCCCAGCAAGCCCAACGCGGCCCAGGGCAGGATGCCGCCGCCGATAACCAGCAGGAAGGATAGCATGGTCATCAGGCTGGCCCACGAGGCCTTGGCCGCCCCGGTAAAGGCATTGCCCGAACCGAGCAGCCCTTCACTGGCATAGGTCAGCCGAACCGGTGTGGTCGCAAGCGACTTTTCGGCCTGTCGGCGGGTTTCGCCCTGGCTGGCAAGTTCGCGGCGCAGTTCGGTCAGGCGGGATTCGAGTTCCGTCCGGCTCTCGCGGGTCAGGCTGCGGGTGGCGAGGCGCGCCTCGATCCGCGCCTGTTCGGCCTTGAGCGCACGGCTGGTCTGGTGCGAGGTGTCGATGGCTCCGCCAGCATCCTCGCCGCTGACCGTGGCGTCGGCCACCTTGCCCTCGGCTGCCTTGACCAGATCGACCGCCTCGCGCCCGAACGCGGGGGCTGCTTCCGGCGCGAGGAGCAGGTCGAGGTGCCCTTCGGCCTCGCCCTCGGATGGTTGGCGATAGTCCATTCCGGTGACCCGGCAGCGATCGAGCCCGAGCCGGCCGCAGGCGGCGGCGTGGCGCTGTTGGACATCGGCCACATTCTCGACTGGCAGGGTAAAGGCATAGGCAAAGCGGAAGGCGACGCCTGGGGCGACCGCGGATACGTCCGGCAAGGCAGCGTCGCTGGGCGCCGATGCTATGTCAGCGCTGGCGGCGGCCTCGTCGCTCTTTTCCTGCGAACAGGCGGCGAGCAGGGCAAGGGGGAGCAGGGCGATGGTGGGGTTAAGGCGATGACGCATGACATCACTCTCCAGGGATAGACCCGACTGACGCGGGCTTTAGCTCTACCGAATCGGTAGAGTTAGATGTCTATCAAACAAGTTGAGTTTGGCAAGCGGTTCGCCGCTTGCCTCGATGGCTGCGATTACTGGCGCGAATGCAATGCGTTAGGCGTCGATCAAGTCCGGATCGATATCCGCCGCGCGGTTCTGGATGAACATGAAGCGTTGGGCCGGATCGCGGCCCATCAGACGGTCGACCAGGTCCTTCACGGCTGCACGGCCTTCATACTCGGGCGGCAGGGTGATGCGGATCAGGCTGCGCTTGGCCGGGTCCATGGTGGTCTCGCGCAGCTGCCCGGGGTTCATCTCACCCAGGCCCTTGAAGCGGCCGACGTCGACCTTCTTGCCCTTGAACTTGGTCGCCTCCAGCTCAGCCCGGTGCGCGTCGTCGCGGGCATAGGCGCTCTCCTTGCCCGCGGTCAGGCGGTAGAGCGGGGGCTGAGCCAGATAGAGGTGCCCGCGGCGGACCACTTCGGGCATTTCCTGGAAGAAGAAGGTCATCAACAGGGTTGCGATGTGTGCGCCGTCAACGTCAGCGTCGGTCATGATGATGATCCGGTCGTAACGCAGGTTGTCGGGGTTGCAGTCCTTGCGGAAGCCGCAGCCCATGGCGAGGCCGAGATCGGCGATTTCGCTGTTAGCGCGGATCTTGTCGGCCGTCGCGCTGGCGACGTTGAGGATCTTGCCGCGGATCGGCAGGATCGCCTGGGTCTTGCGGTCGCGCGCCTGCTTGGCGCTGCCGCCGGCGCTGTCACCTTCGACGATGAACAGTTCCGTCTCGGCATCGCCTTCGCCGGTGCAGTCGGTCAGCTTGCCGGGCAGGCGCAGCTTGCGGGCATTGGTGGCGGTCTTGCGCTTGACCTCGCGCTCCTGCTTGCGGCGCAGGCGCTCATCCATCCGCTCCAGCACATGGCCGAGCAGCGCCTTGCCGCGTTCCATGTTGTCGGTCAGGAAATGATCGAAGTGATCGCGCACGGCGTTTTCGACCATCCGCGCGGCTTCGGGGCTGGTCAGCCGGTCCTTGGTCTGGCTCTGGAACTGCGGGTCGCGGATGAAGACCGAGAGCATGATCTCGCTGCCAGTGATCACGTCCTCGGGCGCGATGTCCTTGGCCTTTTTCTGGCCGACGAGATCGGCGAAGGCGCGGATGCCCTTGGTCAGCGCGGCGCGCAGGCCGGCTTCATGGGTGCCGCCATCGGGGGTGGGGATGGTGTTGCAGTACCAGGAATAGGCCCCGTCGCTCCACAGTGGCCAGGCGACGGCCCATTCGACCCGGCCCTGCTCATCGCCCGGAAAATCCTGCGATCCTGAGAAGAACTGGCTGGTGACGCATTCGCGGGTGCCGAGCTGGTCCTTGAGGTGATCGGCCAGACCGCCGGGGAACTGGAACACGGCTTCGGCCGGCACTTCCTCGCTGGCGAGCGAGGGCGCGCATTTCCAGCGGATTTCGACCCCGGCGAAGAGATAGGCCTTGGAGCGGACCAGCTTGAACAGCCGGGCCGGCTTGAACTTGGCATCCTCGCCGAAGATCTCGGTATCGGGCACGAAAGTCACTGAGGTGCCGCGCCGGTTGGGCGTGCCGCCAAGTTGCTGGAGCGGCCCGGTCGGCAGCCCGCGCGAGAATTCCTGCGCGTACAGCTCCTTGTTCCGGGCCACTTCGATCCGGGTGAGGGTGGACAGCGCATTGACCACCGAGACGCCGACGCCGTGCAGGCCGCCCGAGGTGGCATAGGCCTTGCCCGAGAACTTGCCGCCCGAGTGCAGCGTGGTCAGGATCACTTCCAGCGCCGACTTGCCGGGATACTTGGGGTGCTCGTCAACCGGGATACCGCGACCGTTATCGGTGATGGTCAGGCGGTTGCCTTCTTCGAGTGTCACCTCGATCCGGTTGGCATGGCCGGCGACTGCTTCGTCCATCGAATTGTCGAGCACTTCGGCCGCCAGGTGGTGCAGCGCGCGCTCGTCCGTGCCGCCGATATACATGCCCGGGCGCCGCCGGACGGGCTCAAGCCCCTCCAGCACCTCGATCGCAGAGCCATCATAGGAATCGCCGCTGCTTTGGGGCAGCTTTTCAAACAGGTCATCGGCCATGGGAACGCCTATAGAACGCAGCGATTCCGCTAAGCAAGGCGGGCCTGCGGGTTTTCGTCAGTCTGCGAACTTGTCCGGCGCGGGGCTGACCACGGCGACGGTCCCGGCGCGGGCCTCACGCACTTCCAGCGCCCGCTCGATCTGGCCCGAAGGGGTGAAGCGGAAAGGGCCATCGAGCCCCAGGAACCCGCCGCTATCGGCCAGCCGCGCGGTCGGGAAGGGGGTGCCCGGGCGCCATTCACGCGCGACGCGAATGGTCAGCAGGACCGAGTCATAGCCCTGGGTAGCAACCCGGAACGGCCGCGCGCCGAAGCGGGTCTGGTAGCTTTCGGCAAAGGTCTTGAAGCGGGTATCGGCAATCGCCGAGAACCAGGCGCCGCGCAGTGCGAGAGTGGAGCTGATCGCGCTTTCCCCGCTCCACAGCTCGGTGCCCAGGATCCGCGGGCTGGCAGCGCCGGGGGTCTTGAGCTGCGGCGCGGCCAGGGCGGCAAAGCGCGCGCCATCGGCAATTAGCACCGCATCAAACCCGCCGCGCGCCTTGAGCCGCCGGGCGGCGCTGACGATCGAGGGGTTGGAGCGATCATAGGCCTCGCTGGCGACCAGGCTGCCACCAGCCAGCTTGATTGCCTGGTCATAGGCCACGCGCACCCGCGCGCCGTAATCGCCATTGGGGACCAGCAGCGCGAACTTCGCAATCCCGCGCCCCTTGGCAAAGGCCACTGTGCGGCCGATCGAATTGCCCGGTGCCGTGCCCATGGCAAAGACATCGCGCGCATTGCTGCCGGTATCGCTGGCGTAGGAGATCAGCGGCACCGCGCGGCGCGGCAACGGTAGCAACGGTCGGCACCTCATCCCCCATCAGCGGGCCGAGGATCAGCTTGTTGCCATCCTTGATTGCCTGGTTCGCCGCTGCGGCGGGGCCAGCCGAGGTATCATAGGTGGTGATGCGGATGTTCTGGGCATTGGTATCGAGCAGCGCCATGGTCGTGGCATTGGCCAGCGACTGGCCAACATCGGCATTGGGCCCGTTCATCGGCACCAGCAGGGCGACGCGGTGGCGCAGCTGGTCAGCCGGCAGGGCATCGGTCGGCCGGTCTTCCGGCGGCGGCGCGGGGGTGGTGGTGCCCTTGGGAATGACCTTGCAGCCCGCCAGCAGCACGATGGCGCCCAGCATGATGGCATTGCGCCGATTGAAGGTCATCACTTTACGCTCCCCTCGTGGCGGTCCATTAGCCGGAAATGGACGCGCCGCTTTCCCCCGGACTTTACATTGTTGCCACGCCGATTGGCAATCTGGGCGACATCACCCTGCGGGCGATCGCGACACTGCGTGGCGTAGCTGCGGTAGCCTGTGAGGATACCCGTGTCACGGGCAAACTTCTGCATCATCTCGAAATAAAACAGAAGCTTATCCGCTATGACGATCACGCGAGTGAGGCGACGCGCGATCATATCCTAGCCCTGGCGACCGAGCAGCCGGTGGCGCTGGTCAGCGATGCGGGCACGCCGCTGATTTCCGATCCGGGGTTCAAGCTGGTCCGCGCGGCGCGCGAGCGTGGGATCGCAGTCAGCAGCCTGCCGGGACCGAGCGCAGCGATCATGGCGCTGACCCTGGCCGGCCTGCCGAGCGACCGGTTCCTCTTCGCCGGATTCCTGCCCAACAAGGACAAGGCCCGCCGCGATACGCTGCGCGGGCTGGCGACGGTCGATGCGACCCTGGTGTTCTATGAAACGGCGCCGCGCCTGACCGATGCCTTGGCGGCTATCGGCGAAGAATTACCCGGGCGTGAGGTGGCCGTGGCGCGCGAACTGACCAAGCGGTTCGAGGAATGCCGCACCGGTTCGGCGGATGAACTGATTGTGCATTACCAAGCCCACCCGCCCAAGGGCGAGATCGCGCTGGTGATCGCTCCGCCAGGCGAAGCGGCGGCAGTTGAACACGATGTCGATGCCCTGCTGCGCGCGGCGCTGGCGACCGACAAGGCCTCACAGGCCGCTGCGGCTGTCGCCAAGGCGACCGGCCTTGATCGCAAGGCGCTCTACGCGCGGGCAATGGAGCTCAAGTGAACCAGCGGGCGCGCCGCGAAGCCGAGGGGCGGCGCGGTGAGGCGCTGGCGGCCTGGTACTTGCGCTTGACCGGCTGGCGCATCCTCGCCCAGCGCCTCAAGACCCCGCGCGGCGAGATTGACCTGATTGCGCGGCGCGGGCGAACCGTGATTTTCGTTGAGGTGAAGTGGCGTCGCTCTGCCGCATTGCTCGATGAAGCCATCGATCCCTACCGCCTGCGCCGGGTCGCTGCAGCGACCGAGGCGGTGGCCCATCGCCACGCCCGGCCGGGTGATATCGTGCGGATCGACGTTCTCCTCCTTGCGCCGTGGCGCTTCCCGCGCCATCTGGAGAACGCCCTGGCGGCTTGAGGAACTTGCATGACCCTGCGTGTCGCGGTCCAGATGGACCCCATTGAAACGATCAACATCAACGGCGATTCCAGCTTTGCACTGATGCTGGCCGCCCAGGCGCGCGGGCACCGGGTCTATCATTACGACGTCAATGCGCTGACCCTGGATGCCGACGATCGGCTGACCGCTGTTGCCCATCCGGTGACCGTGCAGCGCGTGGTCGGCGATCACTTTACCAAGGGCGATCCGGTGCGGCTCGATCTGGGCCGCGATATCGACGTGGTGCTGATGCGCCAGGATCCGCCGTTTCACATGGGCTATATCACCGCCACGCACCTGCTCGAACGGATCGAACAAGAGACGCTGGTGGTCAACAACCCGCGCTCGGTTCGCAATGCGCCGGAAAAGGTCATGGTGCTGGATTACCGGCGCTTCATGCCACCGACCCTGGTGACCCGCTCGGTCGAGGAAGTGAAGGCGTTTCAAGCGCAGCATGGCGCCGTGGTGGTGAAGCCGATCCACGGCAACGGGGGCAAGGCAATCTTCCGCGTGCCGGCCGAGGGGGACAATCTGTCCGCCCTGTTCGAGGTATTCAACCAGACCTGGCCTGAACCCCACATGGTCCAGCCGTTCCTTCCCGAAGTGGCAAAGGGCGACAAGCGGATCGTGCTGATCGACGGTGAAGTGGCCGGAGCGATCAACCGCAAGCCGGGTGAGGGCGAGTTCCGCTCCAACCTGGCCGTCGGCGGAAGCGCCGAGGCGACCGAGCTGACGGCGCGCGAGCAGGAAATCTGCGCGGCGATGGGGCCGGAACTCAAGCGCCTCGGCCTGATCTTCGTCGGGATCGACGTGATTGGCGGTCAGTGGCTGACCGAGATCAACGTGACTTCGCCCACTGGCATCCAGGCAATCGACCGCTTCAACGGTACCGATACGCCCGCCAAGATCTGGGACGCAATCGAGGCGCGGCTCGCAGCTCGCCAAGCAGGATAAAGTTAAATGGAAGATTGGATCATCCGGCTCGTGGAATGGGCCGGCTACTGGGGTGTTGCCGCGTTGATGCTGCTGGAAACGGTGTTTCCGCCGGTGCCATCAGAGGTCATCATGACCGTCGCCGGCGTCTCCGCCGCGCGCGGTACCATGACGCTGGAGGGTACGATCCTGGCCGGTACGGCCGGGGCCATGCTGGGCAACTGGTTCTGGTACTGGCTCGCGATCAAGTTCGGCGAAGCGCGGATGCACGTGTTCATCGACAAGTACAGCCGCTGGCTGACGCTGGACTGGGACGAGGTCGAGCGCGGCGAACGCCTGTTCGCGAAGTACGGCTCGAGCATCGTGCTGATCGCGCGGATGATCCCGACGCTGCGCTCGCTGATCTCGATCCCGGCCGGCTGTTCAAGATGTCGCTGCGGCGCTTTCTGGTCTTCTCGACCATTGGGACCCTGGGCTGGAGCGCGGCCTTGGCCGGGGCGGGCTATTTCCTGGGATCGCAGTTCGGCGAAGTCGAGCAGTGGCTGGGGCCGCTTTCGACTGCCGTAATCGCGGCGATTGTGCTGACTTACGTCTGGCGCGTGGTGACCTGGAAGGCGAAGGGTTAACCCGCCTCGCGCGGGTGGGCGTGACGATAGACGTCGAGCAGCACGGCGGCATCGACCTTGGTGTAGATCTGGGTCGAGCCGAGGCTGGCGTGGCCGAGCAGTTCCTGCAAGCTGCGGAGGTCTGCGCCCGCGCTAAGCAGATGGGTCGCAAAGGAATGACGCAGCGCGTGCGGCGTTGCCGTGGCCGGCAGACCCAGCGCCTTGCGGGCAGCGGCCATGGATTTCTGCACCATCCCTTGTGACAGCGGCCCGCCACGCGCGCCGCGAAACAGCGGCTTGTCGCGCTCCAGCGGCCAGGGGCACTTGCCGGCGTAATCGGCGACGGCTGCGGCGACCAGCGGCAGGATCGGCACGGCCCGCTGCTTGCCACCCTTGCCGGTGACAGTCAGCACGTCACCCAGCGGCAGCGCAGCGCCGGTGAGCGACAGGGCCTCGGCAATGCGCAGGCCCGCACCGTAAAGGAGGAGGAGGACCGCGCGGTCGCGCGCGCCGATCCACTCGATCGCGGCGTTTTCCTCGACCCCGGCGGCCAGATTGACAGCTTCATCCGGGGTGACCGGGCGCGGCAGACCTTTCTTGATCCGCGGCCCACGCATCCGTGGCGGGGTCGGGTCGGCCATTCCGGCCTGACTGCGCGCGAAGGCAATGAAGCCTTTGAGTGCCGAGAGTTCCCGCGCAGTCGAAGCATTGCCGAGCCCATCGGCGCGGCGGCGCGCGAGCTGCTGGCGCAGGGCTGTCGCATCGATCCGGGCGAGGGCGGCCCAGTCGGTTAGCCCGGTTGCCTCGATCAGCCGCTCGGCGGTCGCGACATAGGCGCGGACCGTATGCGGTGAACGACGGCGGCCTTCGGCCAGGTGATCGTGCCAGGCGTTGAGGATTGTACTGGCGCTCATGCCTCCACCAGCTCCGCCGGGACCAGTTCGCCGAGCAAAGCATCAAGCAGCGGCATGCCCGCTTCGGTTACCCCGACCTTTGCACCGTCCTGCCAGACCAGGCCCTGCTGCCGGTAAAGCTCAGCCTTGGCCGGATCGAGCAGCGCCGCCGGAGCCAGACCGAACCGCGCGGCAAGCCCGGCAAGGTCGATCCCTTCACGCAGCCGCAGCCCCATCAGCATCGCCTCGGCGGCCTGTTCGCGCACCTCAAGCAAGCGGCTCTCGGCCATGCCGTGCCCGTTGGCGGCAACGGCGCTCAGCCAGTTTTCCGGCTTCTTGTGTCGCACCGTGGCTTCACCGCCGCGCCGGCCATGGGCGCCGGGGCCGATCCCGACATAGTCCTGATAGCGCCAATAGGTCAGGTTATGGCGGCTTTCCTCGCCGATCCGGGCGTGGTTGCTGATCTCATAGGCAGGGAGGCCAGCGGACGCAGTCTGCTCGCGGGTCAGCGCGAACAGATCGGCGCAGGTATCGTCATCCAGCGGCGCGAAATCACCCTTGCGGACCATGGTTTCGAACCGGGTGCCGGGTTCGATGGTCAGCTGGTAAAGCGACATATGCGAGGTGCCGAGGGCAATGGCCTGCGCCAGTTCGGCTTGCCACTCGGCTGCGCTCTGGTTCGGGCGGGCATAGATCAGGTCGATCGAGACCGATCGAACACGTTTTGGGCCGTCTCGACTGCCTTCAGTCCTTCCGAAGCATCATGCAGCCGCCCCAGGAAGCGCAGCGTCTGGTCATCGAGCGCTTGCAAACCCAGCGATGCGCGGTTGACCCCGGCCGCCGCCAGGTCAGTATAATTCGCAGCTTCAACCGAAGACGGGTTGCCTTCCAGCGTGATTTCGATCCCCGGTGCAAAGCCCCAGAGTTGTTCCGCTTCGTTCAGCAGACGCGCCACCAAGGCTGGCGGCATCAACGAAGGGGTGCCGCCACCGAAGAAAATGCTGTCGAGTTGCTCACCGCCCGCAAGTTCGGCCTCATGCCGCAAGTCCGCCAGCAACGCGGTTTCCCAGGCAGCATGGTCCACGCTGTCACGGACATGGCTGTTGAAGTCGCAATAGGGGCACTTTGCGAGGCAGAACGGCCAGTGGATGTAGAGCGCGCGGGCCATGCGGTCTCTTACCCGCCAAACTGCTCCGCGACCAGCTTGGCGAAGGCATCGGCGCGGTGGCTGATCGCGTGCTTTTCGGCCGGGTCATGTTCGGCGAAGGTGCGGGTATCGCCCAGCGGCACGAAGACCGGGTCATAGCCGAAGCCCAAGGTGCCGCGCGGCGGCCAGGTCAGCGTGCCATTGGCGCGCCCTTCGTAGACCGCGCTCTCACCATCGGGCCAGGCGATCGCGAGGACGCAGGCGAAGTGGCAGGAGCGGTCGGTGTCCGGCCCCAGCTCGCACAACAGCCCTTCGACCTTGCCCATCGCCATGTACCAGTCGCGCCCGGCCGGCCTTCGAACCTCTGCCGTTCGGCCCAGTCAGCGGTGTAGACGCCGGGTCGCCCGCCCAGCGCCTCGACGCAGAGCCCGGAATCATCGGCGAGGGCCGGCAGGCCCGAAGCCTCGGCGGCCGCCCGCGCCTTGATCAGGGCATTCTCGACAAAGGTCTTGCCGGTCTCAGGCGGTTCCGCCAGCCCGAGTGAGCCGGCGGAGATGCAGGTCATCCCATAGGGATCAAGCAGGGCGCCGATTTCCTTGAGCTTGCCCGCATTATGCGTGGCAATCACCAGGGTTCCTGTATTCAATCTGTGCATAAGCCAATGCCAGTAACTGCCAGAGTTTGATCCACTATGTCACCTTTGGGGCAACAAAGGAGGTTGGTGTGGCAAAAGGTAGACCATTCATTGCAACAAACCGAATCAACGAACTTCGGAAAGCACAGAAAAAAAGCCTACGTCAGCTAGCAGAGGAATGCGGGCTCACCGCAACCCAGGTCAACCGACTTGAGCGAGGGGATCGAGAGTTGAGCCTACCAACACTAAGAGATGTCGCCGCCGCACTGAATGTCACGCCGGCGGAGTTGCTTGGCCCTGCCGATGGTGGACTGACTATTCAAGAGTGGCAGATCATCAATCTAGTCCGTAGTCAGCACTAACGTCCGACGGCCTTGTCCTGCGCCGCAAAGATGTTGTTGCAACCGATCCGGGCGAGGCGGAGCAGACGCAGCAGGCCTTCCTCGTCATAGGTCGCGCCTTCGGCCGTGGCCTGGACTTCGGCGATGTGGCCGCCTTCGATCAATACGAAGTTGGCGTCGGCATCGGCGTTCGAATCCTCGTCGTAATCGAGGTCGAGGACCGGGGTGCCCTTGAAGATCCCGCAGCTGACCGCCGCGACCTTGCGGGGCAGCGGATCGCCGGTGATCAGGCCCTGCTTGATCAGGCCATCGACTGCCAGGCGCAGCGCCACCCAAGCGCCGGAAATGGCGGCGGTGCGGGTGCCGCCGTCAGCCTGGATCACGTCGCAATCGAGCGTGATCTGGCGTTCGCCGAGGGCCTTGAGGTCGGTAACCGAGCGCAAGGAGCGGCCGATCAGGCGCTGGATTTCCTGGGTGCGGCCCGATTGCTTGCCCTTGGCCGCTTCACGGCTGCCGCGAGTGTGCGTGGCGCGGGGCAGCATGGAATATTCCGCCGTCACCCAGCCTTCGCCCTTGCCGCGCATGAACGGCGGCACGCGCTCCTCAACCGAGGCAGTGCAGATCACCTTGGTGTGGCCAAAGCTGACCAGCACCGATCCTTCGGCGTGCTTGGTGAAGTGGGGTTCGAAGCTGATAGCGCGCATCTCGTCGGGCGCGCGGCCGGAAGGTCGCATAAGTAATCCTTGCTTGGTTTCGCGCCGCGTTAGGCGCAATGGGCTTGAGGCTGCAAGCCCAGCCTTTACATTAGGCCCGCAATGTCCACCCCGCCGATCACCGAACTGACCACCCGCGCCCGCGATATCTTTCGCCTGGTGGTGGAAGGCTATCTGACGTCCGGCACGCCGGTGGGCTCGAAGACGCTGGCCGGGGCCGGGGTCAATCTTTCGCCCGCCTCGATCCGGTCAGTGCTGCATGAGCTGGAAATGCTGGGCCTGCTCGTCGCGCCGCACACCAGCGCCGGGCGGATGCCGACTGACCAAGGCCTGCGGCTGTTTGTCGATGGCATGATGCAGGTGGCCGAGCCGACGGCGGAGGAACGCGCGGCGATCGAAAGCCGTCTGGGCCAGCCGGGACCGATCGAGGCGGCCTTGACCGCGACCAGCGCGATCCTGTCCGAACTCTCGGCCGCCGCGGGTGTCGTCATGGTGCCGCGCCGCGAGCCGCGCTTGCAGCATTTGCAGCTGGTTCCGTTGGCACCGGGCCGCGCTCTCGCGGTGTTGGTCGGTGCCGATGGCGCGGTGGAGAACCGGGTGGTCGAACTGCCGCTGGGGCTGGCCCCGGGCGCGCTGGAAGAGGCCTCCAACTATATCACCGCGCATCTTGCCGGCCGGACCCTGGCCGAAGCCGCGCGGGCCATGCGGGCCGAGATTGCCGCGGGCCAGACTGCGCTCGATGCTGTCAGCCGCGATCTCGTCGAACGCGGGCTGGCCGTGTGGAGCGAGGACGCGGCCCAACGCCCCGTCCTGATCGTGCGCGGCCAGGCCAACCTGCTCGATGAGGGCGCGCTGACTGATATCGAGCGGGTCCGGCAATTGCTCGACGATCTGGAAAATCGCCAGTCGGTCGCCGACCTGCTCGACGCCGCGCGCGAGGCTGAGGCGACGCGGATTTTCATCGGTGCAGAGAACCGCTTGTTCTCGCTGTCAGGCTCATCCGTGATCGCCTCGCCCTATCGCGATCGCGATGGCCGGGTGGTCGGCGTGGTGGGAGTTATCGGCCCGACTCGGTTGAATTATGCGCGGCTAGTCCCCATGGTGGATTTCACAGCCCAATCGCTGGGCAAACTGATCCGATAGACAGGTTTTTGAGCACATGACTGACGATACCAAGCCGCAGGGCGATCCCGCGGTGGAAGCCGAACTGGCAGGCGTTCCCGAGGAACTGCTCGACAAGGGAACCGACCAGCTGGGCGATGCGCTGGCACAACTGCGGGGCGACCTTGAGGCGGCCAAGCAGGAAGTGCTTTACGCCAAGGCTGAAACGCAGAACGTCCGCCGCCGTCTGGAAAAGGATATCCAGGATGCCCGCGCCTATGCCGCGACCGGCTTTGCCCGCGATATCCTTTCGGTGTCAGACAACCTGGCCCGCGCGCTCGATTCCATCCCGGCCGAACTGCGCGAGGATGACAAGCTCAAGAACCTGGTCGCCGGGATCGAAGCAACCGGCCGCGAGATCGACAAGGCCTTCGCCGCCCACGGCATCAGCCGCATCGCCGCCGTCGGCCTGCCGCTCGACCCCAACCAGCACCAGGCGATGATCGAAGTCCCCTCGGCCGATGCTGAACCGGGCACGGTGATCCAAGAGCTGCAGGCTGGCTATATGATCAAGGATCGGTTGTTGCGTCCGGCGATGGTGGCGGTGGCTAAGAAGCCGGATTGATCGACCTGAGGCGCGCATCAATTTGATTTTGTAATGCAATAAGCCATTCCTTGGCCGCTTCGGGGTTGTACGCGTCAATTACCATATGGCCCTTGCTAGTATTGCAAG
>JACDQK010000027.1 GCA_015657645.1 Novosphingobium sp. | reverse complement strand
GGGCGTTAACCCAAAATTAGGAACGTTCTGCGATCCCCCGGACCAAGGTCATTTTGACCGTAGTGGCATTTCGCAGGGGGAATAGGCTTTGCGCGTACTGGCTTTGGCATCGCAGAAGGGCGGATCCGGCAAGACTACCTTGTCCGGGCACCTCGCCGTCCAGGCACAGCGCGCCGGCGCTGGTCCGGTCGTGCTGATCGACATCGACCCGCAGGGTTCGCTGGCGGACTGGTGGAACGAACGCGAGGATGAATATCCCGCTTTCGCCCAGACCACCGTGGCGCGCCTCGCGAGCGATCTTGCTGTTCTGCGCCAGCAGGGCTTCAAGCTCGCGGTGATCGATACGCCCCCGGCCATCACCATGGCGATCCAGTCGGTGATCTCGGTCGCCGAACTGATTGTCGTCCCGACCCGTCCCAGCCCGCACGATCTGCGCGCCGTTGGCGCCACGGTCGATCTGTGCGAACGCGCCGGCAAGCCGCTGATCTTTGTGGTCAACGCCGCCACGCCGAAAGCCAAGATCACCTCGGAAGCCGCTGTCGCGCTGTCGCAGCATGGCACTGTTGCCCCGGTTACCCTGCACCACCGGACCGACTTTGCCGCTTCGATGATCGATGGCCGCACCGTGATGGAAGTCGAACCCAACGGCCGCTCCGCTCAGGAAGTGGTCGCGCTGTGGAACTACATCTCCGACCGCCTCGAAAAGAACTTCCGCCGCACCGTCTTCGCTGCCCCAACGGCCGTGTCGATGATGCCCGGCGCCGCTGGCCGTCCGGCCGGGGGCTTCGGCCGCCGCGTCGCTGGTTCGTAAGCGAGGGGATCGGTGGGCATGTCCGAACCCAAATCCTTCGCTTCGCTCTCGCCCACGCTGCTCGCCCGCAAGGGCGGTGCGCGCCCGGCGATGCGCCCGCAACTGGGCCCGATTGGCGGCGACGCCCTGGCGCGTCAGCTTGACGATCTGGGCTGGAACGACATGGGCCACGATGCCGATGAACCCGCTGTCCAGCACAGCGCCGAAGTCGTCTCGATCGCACCCGATTCGCTCGCTCCGGTCTATGCGCCGGTGCCCGAAGTGGTCCGCCAGCGTGACGAGGCCAAGCGCCGCGTCGCCGGTTCGCGCCGCTCGGCCCTCGCCGATGGCCGCCGCGCTGCCTTCACGCTGCGGGTGGATGCCGAACGCCACCTCAAGCTGCGGCTGGCCTGTGCGGTGAATGGCCGCAGCGCCCAGCAGTTGGTGACCGAAGCGCTCGACCAACTGCTCGATGAATTGCCCGACGTCGCCGAACTCGCCGCGCAGATCGCGCGCCGGCCCAACTGATTGTGAAAGAGGGGAGAACTCCCATGTTCGCCAGCATCAACCGCACCAAGCTCCTGCCGCTCGGCATGACCGGCGCTCTGGCCCTGGCAATTGCTGCCTCGGCTGGTTTCAGCGCAGACGTGGTCGCCAAGCAGGCCCCGGACAAGACCGCCGCTGCCGCGCAGTCCGCGCTCAGCAAGGGGCAGGTCGACAAGGCGATCGAACTGGCCGAGACGCTGGTCGCTGCCAGCCCGCGTGAGCCTAGCTACCGCGCGCTGCTGGCCCATGCCTATCTCAAGGCCGGCCGCTTCCAGTCGGC
>JACDQK010000267.1 GCA_015657645.1 Novosphingobium sp. | reverse complement strand
CGCTTCCAGAACTCGTAAGCCCAGGGATATTCAAAGGGCTTTGTAGGGTCTTGCGGGCTTCAAAGAAGGGGCATCGAAACGACTCCGGATGAGCAAACTGGTTATAACACGAAAAACGGGTGCAGTGCGGATGGTCAGGGCGTCAGGTCCATCGACTGGGCATGGGTCAGCAGCAGGGTGAGCAGCACGGCGGCGAAACCGAAGCCGAGGAGCATGGTCCCGACGATGCGGCGCCGGTAACGCGCCGGTTCACCGGGATGGCGCCGGGTCAGCACGGCCAGGCCCAGGGCAAACGCAACCGCGCCAACCGAGACCAGTGCCAGGCGCCCGACATCCATATCAGTCAGTCCAAACCGCTATGCTAGGCATTCTACTGTTCATGGCTTCCCTGGTAGTGAAAAAATGAAGAACAATGAAAATGGAACAAACAACACCAATGTCGAAATTAATCCGAAAAGACCAAAGTAAAGACGCGAACCGCTAGAGCCATCTGAAACGAGGCTTGCGATTAGCCAAACACAGCATCCCAAGACAGCGGGAACGGCCAAGATTATGCCTAAGAAAGTACCGGCCTTATGCATTCCTTTCCAATCAGCAGCCATGCCGCCCATCATTGATAAGCCGAATACTACGGCGCATGCTAGAATTGCCCAAGTTGCAATATAGGTCAGTGTTGACATTGGTGTCGACAAGGCAAGCCGGGGGAAAAGGTACAAGCCCCCCATAGCTATAACTGAAGTTGCGACAGCCAGTGCAACGACAATCCATGCTACGGGGTTCGCGAAACCCATCTCAGTCGCCTTGGCCGATTACTGACACGCCAGGCATTCCTCATAGTCGGTCTGCCCGCCGGCGCTGAGTTCCATGACGGGGGCATCGGCGGTGTTGTCCGCCTCTACCCCGCCGGCGAACCCGGCGCGCTGGACCGACTTGGACCGCAGGTAATAGAGCGACTTGATGCCCTTCTCCAGGCCTGGAAGTGCAGCATCATCAGGTCCCACTTGTCGACATCGGCCGGGATGTAGAGGTTCAGGCTCTGCGCCTGGTCGATGTAGGGGGTGCGATCGGCCGCGAATTCGAGCAGCCAGCGCTGGTCGATTTCGAAGCTGGTCTTGTAGACGGCCTTTTCCTCAGGGCTGAGGAAATCGAGGTGCTGGACCGAACCGCCCCGCTCCAGGATCGAGTTCCAGACGTTGGTCGAATCCTTCGACTTCGATTGCAGCAGCTTTTCGAGGTACGGGTTCTTGACCACGAAGGAGCCCGACAGGGTCTTGTGGGTGTAGATGTTGGCCGGGATCGGCTCGATGCAAGCCGAGGTGCCGCCGCAGATGATGCTGATCGAGGCGGTCGGCGCGATTGCCATCTTGCAGCTGAAGCGCTGCATCACGCCCATGTCGGCGGCATCGGGGCAGGCACCCCGTTCCTGGGCCAGCAGCAGCGAAGCCTCGTCCGCCTTGGCGGCGATGTGCTTGAACATCTTGAGGTTGAGCGCCTTGGCCATCGCGCTTTCAAAGCCGATGTTCTTGAGCTGCAGGAACGAGTGGAAGCCCATCACGCCCATGCCGACCGAGCGCTCACGCATGGCCGAATACTTGGCGCGGGCCATCTCGTCCGGGGCGCGATCGATATAGTCCTGCAGGACGTTGTCGAGGAAGCGCAGCACGTCTTCGATGAAGCGATCGTCCTTGTTCCACTCATCCCAGGTTTCGAGGTTGAGCGAGGACAGGCAGCAGACCGCGGTGCGATCGTTGCCCAGGTGATCGACCCCGGTCGGCAGGGTGATTTCCGAGCAGAGGTTCGAGGTCGAAACCTTGAGCCCCAGATCGCGGTGATGCTTGGGCATCATCCGGTTCACCGTGTCGGAGAAGACGATATAGGGCTCACCCGTGGCAAGGCGGGTTTCGACCAGCTTCTGGAACAGGCTGCGGGCATCGACCGTGCCGCGCACCGAGCCGTCCTTGGGCGAGCGCAGGTGGAATTCGGCGCCATCGCGCACCGCTTCCATGAACTCGTCGGTCAGCAGCACGCCGTGGTGGAGGTTGAGCGCCTTGCGGTTGAAATCGCCCGAAGGCTTGCGGATTTCGAGGAACTCCTCAATCTCCGGGTGGCTGACGTCGAGATAGCAGGCGGCCGAACCACGGCGCAGCGAGCCCTGCGAGATCGCCAGGGTCAGGCTGTCCATCACCCGGACGAAGGGAATGATCCCGCTGGTCTTGCCATTGAGGCCAACCGGCTCACCAATCCCGCGGACCTGGCCCCAATAGGTGCCGATCCCGCCGCCGCGCGAGGCGAGCCAGACGTTCTCGTTCCAGGTGCCGACAATGCCTTCGAGGCTGTCCGAGACCGAATTGAGGTAGCACGAGATCGGCAGGCCGCGCCCGGTGCCGCCGTTCGAGAGGACTGGCGTGGCCGGCATGAACCACAGCTTGGAGATGTAGTCATAGAGGCGCTGGGCGTGGGCCTCGTCATCGGCATAGGCATCAGCGACGCGGGCGAACAGGTCCTGATAGCGCTCACCCGGCAGCAGGTAGCGGTCATCCAGGGTGTCCTTGCCGAAATCGGTCAGCAGGGCATCGCGGGCGTGATCGACCTCGATGTCGAACCGGCGCGGCTGGACCGACTTGGAATCCTCATGGCGAGGAGCAGCCACGGCCTTGACCATAGCTTCGGCGGCGGCCTGAGCCACCAACGCTTCGGAACCGAGATCGGACTTGTCTGCCATGCCTACAGCCGGGCCCTTGCCCGCCTCCTTCTTCTTCGTCTTCACCGGCGCATCGGCCGCCGTCATTGCATCCATTTCAGCCATCGTCGGCTCGTCCCCGGACCTGAATTCCACGTGCTGCCCCTTGTCGTTCTTTATATCTGCCCCGTGCGATTTTCCGGACGCATCCGGTCACCGCAATGTTCCACATTCGTTCGAATCGGCAGCGAAGCCGCGATCCTACCAGACCGGGCGAACAAATGGAGAAAAACTTATCCCCGAAGTGTCCCCAACCCTGTCCGTTCCAGCCCTCGGGAAGCCCCTTTTCCGACCGAATCCCGCCCCACCCGCGCAATTTGCGCGTTTGCGGCTAAAGCTAGGTCTAGAGGTCCCCCCAAGTGCCGGACCACAACCTATAGTGCCCGATCGCGAATCGCGCGCAAGAGGGTAAATCGCGCGTTCATCTTTCGCGGGGGGTCTGCGGCGGTGCCTTTCGCATTGCGCAGTGCAGCGACGCGCGGGAAACCGGGCACTGGTGCGGCGCGCAAGAGTCAAAGTGAATCTGTGAAAAAATTTTTGTCCGGGGAGAGGGGCTCTGGCACCTTGACTAAGGATAGAATCAGGCCCCGCAACGAACTTGCGCGGCGGCGCTTTCGGGCTAGTCTGGTAGCCCTGTCTGAAGGAGCCGAAGCACCATGCTGAATATCATCGGGATTATCTTTTCAGGCCTGTTCGTGGGCGTACTGGCGCGGTTCTTTTATCCCGGCGCGGTCGACATGGGGTTCTGGATGACCAGCCTGCTTGGCGTTGGCGGCGCGCTGGTAGTGGGCGTGCTCGCCTCGATGTCCAGCGGCCAGGGCCTGCGCGAAGGCTTCAACCGCGCGGGGTGCTTCTCCTCGCTGCTGGGCGCGATGCTGCTGATCTTTATCGGCCGCCAGCTGGGCTG
>JACDQK010000266.1 GCA_015657645.1 Novosphingobium sp. | reverse complement strand
GGGCACTTGTACCCGGCCACGTGCTGGCGGGTGTGGGCAATCACCTCGGCCTCAGTCAGGGTCTCGCCCGGCTTGACCACGACGCAGGCCTTCACTGCCTCGCCCCACTTCGGATCGGGCACGCCAACCACGGCGACATCGGCGACCTTGGGGTGCGAGTAGATCGCGTTCTCGACCTCGGCCGGGTAGACGTTCTCCCCGCCCGAGATGATCATGTCCTTCACCCGGTCGTGGATGTAGAGATAGCCTTCCTCGTCCAGGTAACCGGCGTCACCCGTGCGCAGCCAGCCTTCGGCATCGATCGTGCCGGCGGTGGCCTCGGGCTTGTTCCAGTAGCCCTTCATGTTCTTGG
Organism: Novosphingobium sp.; assembly: GCA_015657645.1. Classification (GTDB taxonomy): domain Bacteria; phylum Pseudomonadota; class Alphaproteobacteria; order Sphingomonadales; family Sphingomonadaceae; genus Novosphingobium. Next base: position 6,803 of record JACDQK010000266.1, on the reverse strand, counting down.
TGCTGCGGGTGGCGATCTCGCCCACCACGCGCGGGGGGACGACATTGCCCTCGGTGTCGATGATCTTGATTTCCACCCCCGGCAGCGGCGTGCCGACCGAGCGCATCTTGGGGCTACCTTCAGGAACGTGGTCCTCGGGATCGAGCGTCACGATCGTCCCACTGGTCTCGGTCATCCCGTACATCTGCACAAAGCCGCAGCCGAACCGGTCCATCGCCGCGCGCATCAGATCGAGCGGGATCGGCGAGGCGCCATAAGTGATGAACTTCAGCCGGCTGAAATCGACCTCGGCCACGCGCGGGTGGTTCAGCATGATCTGGATCGCAGCGGGGACCATGAAGATCTTGGAGATCGGATAGTTCTCGATCATCTCCAGCGCCTTGGTCGGATCGTATTCGGGCAGGACAATCGCCCCGGTGCCGGCGAACATGGTGCCCAGGCCCGTGCCGGTGCCGCTGATGTGGAAGCAGGGCATGGCCAGCAGCGTCACTTCGCCCGGGATCGGCACCTGCCAGGGCCGCATGTCCTCCACCGCGACCGCCGAGGGCCGCGAGGAGAGCAGCGAGCGGTTGGTCAGGATCGCGCCCTTGGGATGGCCGGTGGTGCCCGAGGTGTAGAGCTGGATCGCATCGTCCTCGGTCCCGCCTTCGCGGTGCGGATCATCGGCCGGGAAGGTATCGCGCCAGGTGCGGTAATCGGTCCAGTCGTCCGCGCCGTCAGCGGCATCGATGCCGATGATGGTCTTCAGACGCGGCAATTCATCGCGGGCCTGCTGGACCAGCGCGGCAAAGCCCTCGCCCGCGAACAGCACGCTCGCCTGGCAATCGTTCAGCACATAGACCACTTCGGGTACGGCCAGCCGCCAGTTCACCGGGGTCATCACCGCGCCGATCTTCAGCGCGCCCAGCAGCGCCTCGAAGTAGAGATGGATATTCTTGCCGAGGTAAGCGACCCGGTCGCCAGACTTTACGCCCAGCGCGGCCAGGCCACCCGCGGCGCGGTTCGATCCGGCGTCGAGTTCGGCATAGGACATCACCTCGTCACCAAAGGTGAAGACCATGGCCTGCGGATTTTCGGCCGCATGAGCGCGCACGGCGGCCACCACGGTTTCAAACTGCACGGCAGGCGCGGCTTCGGTCGATGTCTGTCCCATGGCCTTGTCCTTAGGAACTTGGCCCCCGCGAACCATTGGCACATTTCATAGTCCCGCCGCGCGCGTGCATGGTGGACTGTGCAGCATAGGAGGCAGCAGCCATGTCAGACGTCCCCGCCGGCTTCGTCCCGGCCAATTTCTCGCCCGGGTTCCTGACCCTGTCCGGCCCTTATTTCATCCATCGCGGGGAAGGGGAGACGCGGCTCGGCCTGCTGGTCGGCGAAAGCCACGCCAATTATGTCGGCGTCGCCCACGGCGGGGTGCTGGCGACCTTTGCCGACGTCGCCCTGTCCTTCGCCGTCCATGACAGCGAGCGACCGGCGCTGGCGGTCGTCTCCAACACGCTGACGGTCAATTTCCTGGCCGGCACCAAGAGCGGCGACTGGCTGGAGGCCACCTGCCGCCTCGACCGCAAGGGCAAGCGCGTGGCCTATTGCAGCGGGGAAATCCGGCGGGGCGATGAAGTGCTGATGACGATGACGGGGGTCTATACGATCTTGCGAAAGGAGTAAGGTGGACTAAATGACTGCCGGGATTGCTTCGCTGTCAGATCGAAAACCACTCTTCAGGGCGTAACGAACGCGTTCTGGGTAACTTTATCGCCTCCCGGACGGGTAACCAGATGCGATCCGGTACATCCTCTGCAAACCAATCAAAATAGCCTAGTGTCGAATGTGATTTGATTGCGCCTAGATCATCCGGCGAAACATTGACCTTTCTGAGTAGATAGAGCTCCTTGAGGTTCGGAGCATTGAGTGCGGGTCGGATTGCCTCCAACAGTTTCATCTGCCCGATTTCAAGCCGATGCAGTGAAGTGAGGCCCACGAAGGATGGGAGGCGCCGCACGGCTGACAGTCCGTAAATTGATAGCATCTCAACGGTCTTTAGGTTCGCCAAGAAGTCTAAATTCTCTAGGCCCCGAATCTGGTTGAGACTGACGAAGCGCAACTTCGAGCATGCAGCTAATTGCTCAACTTGCTGGCCTTTCCCCCCGCCTCGCCAGTCGACCCACCAAAGTCGCTTGAGGCGAGATAAGAAGCCCTCAGGAACCTTCACGTTCCAAAGCGTAAGTCGTTCTATCTCTGCCAACCATTCGAAGTCATCATCGACAACAGTGGCATGATCGATGAATACGCCCCCCGACCCTCGGAAGTGTGCTGCTGATTTCGCACTTTTAGCCATACGTCTGCCGTAACCGTCACAAGGTTTCTCTCGAAATAGACGATACAAGCTAATTGCGCTTTCTCGAACACTTGATTCTCTAAGGAAAAATTAGGCCGCCCAACCTACCCCGCCCAAGCCCCCGCCACCGGCCAGGCCGGATCGCCCGCATCGTGCTGCCCGCGCGCTTCCTGCGGCACCGCTGAGAGGTTCGCCTCGCCGATCTCGCGGAATTCGCGCCAGTCGTAGATGCCGGTGCGCTGCATGATCCGCCATTCGCCGCGGTAGAGGACGAGGCGGTCGACATAGCGGCCTGCGATTACCGCCGAATAGTCCTCGCCGCGGTCAGGGAAGACGGTGGGGAGGGGATAGCCCGGCGGGACGATGTGCATCGCGGTCATGTAGGTTTCGGTGATCGCTGCGTTCATCCCGTCGGCCGCGATCAGCACCTGGCCAAGCTGGTGGTGCGTCGCCACGCAATTGTCGATCACCGCGCGGGCTTGCCCCACGAAATCCTGCCACGATCCGCCGATTGGCCCGAAGGAGAAGGTCGCCTCCGGGTGGAAGAGCTGCGGCATCATGTCCCACCGCCGCCGGTCGATGGCGTGGCAATAGGCGGAGAGGACGTCGCGGATCGCGTCCTTGTCTGCAAGTGTCAGGCTCATTGCGATAGCTCCACCAGCACCTTGCCGACATTGCCCCCGGTGAACAGCCGGGCATAGGCGGCAAGGGTGTTTTCCAGGCCCGTGGTCATGTCATAGGGCAGGCTAAGCTGGCCCGCATCGACCCACTGGCGCAGGCGAGCGGTCAGCACTTCGCCCTGGTCCATGAAATCGGGCGAGAAGAACCCTTCGATCCGCAGCCGCTTCATCAGCACCTGATCGAAATTGGCCGGCCCGCGCCGCTCCCCGGCGGTATATTCCGCCACCAGCCCGCAGACCGCGACGCGGCCATAAAGCGCCATGTTGGCCAGCACGTCCTCCAGGATCGGCCCGCCGACATTGTCGAAATAGACGTCGATCCCGCCGGGGATTGTGGCCAGCTTTTCACGCAGGCCCCCGGCGCGGTAATCGTAGGCGGCGGCCAGGCCATAGTCGCGCACCAGCAGCGCGCACTTCTCCGCCCCGCCGGCAATGCCGTAAGCTTCGGCGCCGAGCAGTCGGGCGATCTGGCAGGCGAGCAGCCCGGTCGATCCGGCAGCGGCAGAGACGACCACCGCCTCGCCCGCCTTGGTGGCCCCGGTCCGCTCGATCCCCCACAGCGCAGTCCAGCCGTTCATGCCGAGCGGGCCGAGGTGATCGCGCAGGTCGGCCACGCTGGCATCGACCTTGAAGGCCCCGGCCATGATGGGATCGACCACCGAATAGTCGCTCCAGCTGCCAAAGGCGCGGACCCAGTCGCCTGTGGCGAAACCATCGGCGCGCGAGGCGATCACTTCGCCCAGCACCAGCCCCGACATCGGCGTGCCCAGCGGCAGCGGCGGCTGGTAGCCATCGGTCCGGTCGGTCATCCACATCCGCGTACCGGCATCCATCGAGAGGTAGCGGTTGCGGATCACGATCTGCCCGGCCTCCGGCTCGACCAGCGGCACGGTCTGGAGCGAGAGCGCCTCGGCAAAGGCATTGCCAACCGGTCTTGCATCCAGTCGCCAGAAACGGTTGTCCATGCACGGCCTCTCTAAAATCGCATCGCCTGCACCATAGGCGCAAAGCGTGCACCGGCACGGCTATCAATTTCGCCGAGCGCAGCGGCGACCGCATTGCCGTAACGTCAGGTCAAAGAACAACTGGAGGGATATCAAAATGGCCTTGATCACAGTCATCGGCGCGAGTGGGCGCCAGGGGATGGCGCAGGTGCGGCAGGCACTGGCCGCTGGTTACAATGTGCGCGCGATCACCCGCAGCGCCGATCCCTTTGCGGGCGAGGATTTCCCCGGCATCGACACGGTCGAGCTGCGGCCGATGGATCTCTACGATACCGATAGCTATGCCGCCGCGCTCGAGGGCAGCGATTACATCTTCTACACCCATCCGCTCCAGGCGCGGGCTGATCGCGCCGTGCTGGTCGGCCAGGTCGGCGCGGCAGCGGCCGCGCTCGACGTCAAGCGGGTGGTCTGGAACACCTCAAGCTGGATTCCGGACAAGCCCGGCGATGCCTTCACCTATGCCGGCAATACCAAGGGCATCAACGCGCTGTGGCGCTCGGGCGCGCCGGGCACGGTGTTCGGTTCGGTCCTGTTCATGGACAACCTGCTGACCAACTGGGCGCGGCCGTTCATCGTCAATGAGGGCCGCTACGTCTATCCGCATAACCCGGAGCTGGAAGCCAACTGGATCAGCCTCGATGACGTGGCGAAGTTCATGCTGGCCTCGCTCGAGCGGCCGGACATGGAAGGCGCCTGGCTCAACATCGGCGGGCCGGAGCGGATGCGCGGGCCGCAGGTCGCCAAGGTGCTGGGCGATGCCCTGGGCAAGCCGGTCAAATACGATCCCTGCACCCCGGCCGAATTTGGCCGCTACCTGGTCGAAGCAGCCGGCGATGGCATGCCAGCCGAAGCGCGCGAGGAATTCGCCAAGGGGATCGAGGCGTTCTACGATTACAACAACACCGCCCCGACCAAGCCCTTTGCGGTCGACATGGACCATGTCTACGAGCGCTTCCCCGAACTGGAAGGCAAGCTGGAAAGCATGGCCGAATGGGCGCCCAAGCAGGACTGGGGCGAAAAGAACCACCGCCCGGCCTTTGGCTGAGCTGTAAGTGAGATTGCGGCGGCGGGGCCTTGCTCCGCCGCCGTTTTCTATTCGGCTGCCAGGCTGGGCTGCTCGGCGGCGAAGATCTCGATCAGGTCGGCGTCGCTGGCATTGGTCAGCTTGTCGACCCATTGGTGGAAGACCTGGCCGCCGCGCTCGTTACGGCCGAACAGCACATCCTTCATCAGCCCGCTCTGCAGCGCCTGGTGCTGGCGCTTGCCGGTCTTGTAGTCCTCATCGCGGACGACGATTTCGAGGAAATCGAACTGGTCGTGCGCGGCCTTGATCGCCACCTCGTCAGAGGGCTTCTTCTCCATGACGTAGAACTGGGTGGTATAGCTTTCGCCCACCGTGTCGCCCGGGAACAGCTGGCTGATCATCGCCCCGCGCAGGCCGCCGCCATAGAAGCTGGCGATCGAGATATGCGGGAAGATTGTCCAGACGCCCTGGACCAGCACTTCCTGCGGGATCTCGTCGTCGTTCATCGCGGCGAGGTCCATCTTCTGATCGTCCGCCGCCGAAACCTTGATCGCATAGCGCGACGGGGTCGACAGGCGCTGGTGCGGGCCGAAGGCGAAGTAGTTGGCGCGGTTGTAGAAATCCGCGCCAAAGGTGTTCGCGTGGAGCACCGGCAGGTGGTAGAAATCGAGGTAGCCGTCGTAGGCCGTCTTCCAGTTCGGGCCCGACAGCGTGCGCTGGCTGAACAGGTGCCAGCCATCGAATTCGAAGGCTTTCAGCAGCTCGTCATAGCCGCACAGGTAATCGGCGATATTGAGCGTGGAATTGGGATCGAGCGTCGCCCAGATCAGGCCCGCGCTTTCATAGACCGGGAAGCGGGTCAGGCAGTGGGCGGCCTTGTCGATCGCGCCGAAATCCTGCGGGCTGGCCACGCCGATCAGCGCGCCGTCGTTCTTGAAGGTCCAGCCGTGATAGCCGCAGGTAAAGCGGCTGGCATTGCCGCTGCCCGACGCGACCGGATTGCCGCGATGGGCGCACATGTTGAGCAGGGCGGCAACCGTCCCGTCCTTTTGCCGGGTCAGCAGCAGCGGCACGCCGCAGATGTCCATCGCCTTGAAATCGCCGGGCTCTGGCAGCTCGCACGAGGGCGCAACCATCAGCGGCAGGCGGCGGAAGATCTGGCGCTTCTCGCGCTCAAACAGGGCTTCGTCGGTATAGGCCGAAGCGGGAATCCGGACCACTTCGTCGGCCAGTTCCATCGTCCCGGCATCGCCGTGCGCGATGAGCGAGCGGGTCATTTCGATCAGCGTATTGCGAGCCATTGCAGTTCCCTCAGTCCCAACCCGGGTCTTGCTTACTATCGCGCGCGCGGCGGCGAATTGACAATTGTCATTTTTGGTTGCGGGGCGCGAATTCGCTCAGGGTTTGACCACCAGGTTGCCGCTGTGCTGGCCGGTGAACAGCATCAGCATGGCCTCCGGAAAGCGGTCAATCGGGCTGACGGCGTGTTCGGGCAAGTGCGCCTTGCCGGTGCGGATCAGCTGCGAAATTTCCTTGATCGCCTCAGCAAAGCGGGCGGCATGGTGGCTGACCACGAAGCCGCGCATCGAGGCGTTGCGTTCGGCCAGGCGTAGGTAAAGCTTGGGGCCGCGCACGTCATTGAGGTTCTGATACTGCGAGATCGCCCCGCAGATCACCACCCGCGCGCCGCCGGTCGGGCGCAGGTTATCGAGCGCGGCGTCGAGGATCTCGCCGCCGACATTGTCGAAGAACAGGTCGAT
>JACDQK010000002.1 GCA_015657645.1 Novosphingobium sp. | reverse complement strand
TTAACCGTTCGCTTAAACCACCGGAGGAGAGGCCGGGTGACAGCGATACCGTCGCACCCAGATTCGATTACACCTGACTGGCTGACCGAGCGCCTGCGCGCGGCGGGCCTGCTTGAACGCGGTGCGGTGACTGCCGTCCGTTGGGAGCCGATCGGCACCGGGCAGGTGGGTGACAGTGTCCGCTTTCACCTGAGCTACGATCAGCCGGGCGCTGGACCGGCTACGCTGGCGGGCAAGTTCCCGGCTGCCGATCCCACCAGCCGCAGCACGGCTGCCATGTTCGGGCTCTATGCCAAGGAAGTGGGCTTTTACCGCGAGCTCCAGCAGCACCTTGGCGTGCGGGTGCCGCGCACGATTGCGGCCGAGATCGCTGACAATGGCGTCGACTTCATCCTGCTGTTTGAAGACCTGGGGCCAGCGCGCGGCGGCAATCAGATCGCGGGCTGCTCTGCCGCCGATGCTCGCGCCGGGGTGATCCAGGCGGCGGCGCTGCACGCGCCCAGTTGGGGCCATGCCGAGATTCTGGCGACCGAATGGCTCCAGCCCAAGCCTGAGGTGATCGCCCAGATCGGCGCGCTCTACCCCAATGCCCAGGCGATCTTCCGCGAGCGCTATGCCGACAGTCTTGAGCCGGAATTCATGCGCATCTGCGAGGAACTGGCCGAGGTCAATGCCGAGCGGATAGGGCGACAGGACCCGCCGCAGTGCCTGATCCACGGCGATTTCCGGCTCGACAACATGCTGTTCGACATCAAGGGCGCTGCCGAACCCATCGCCGTGCTCGATTGGCAGACCGTCGCGATCGGCAATGGCATGACCGACATCGGCTACTTCCTCGGCACCGGGATTGGCGACGAACTGCGCCGGGCCCACGAGGGTGAACTGCTTGATCTCTACTGCGCCGAAATGACCGCGCGCGGCGTGCCGCTGACCCGCGATGCAATCTGGGACGATTACGTGATCGGCGCGCTCCACGGGGTCTCCACCGCCGTGTTCAGCGCCGCTTATGTCGAGCGAACAGAACGCGGCGATGCCAACTTCCTCTCGATGGCCCGCGGCGGCTGCGCCCTGGCGCTGCAGCACGGCAGCATCGCCAAGCTGAAAGGCTGAATTGATGGTCCTGACCAAGGGTGACGATTTCCCGCTGCATCAGACGCCCGAACCGGTCGCCTATGCCGGGACTGACCGCAATTTCTACGACCGCTACTTCTTCAACGGCTATGCCCCCGATGGCTCGGGCTTCTTTGCCGTGGCGCTGGGGATCTATCCGCACCTCAACGTCGCCGATGCGCACTTCTCTGCGATTCGCGACGGGGTGCAGCACAACGTCCACGCCAGCCGTGAGCTCAACATGGAGCGGTTTGACCTGCAGGTCGGGCCGATCCGGATCGAGATCATCGAGCCGCTGCAAAAACTTCGGGTCGTGGTCGACGGGGAAGGGCTGAAGGCCGACCTGACCTTTACCGGCCGCGCTTTTCCGATCGAGGAGCCGCGCTTCATCCACCGGATCGGGCCGCGCACCTTCATGGACTATACCCGGCTGACCCAGAACGGCCATTACGAGGGCTGGATCGAGATCGACGGCGTGCGGGAGGACTGTGCACCCGGCACCGCCGGCACCCGCGACCGTTCCTGGGGTGTGCGTCCGGTCGGTTCGCGCGATGAGCAGCCGCATGGTCACGGCGTGATCCCCGGCTTCTTCTGGCAGTGGACCCCGCTGAACTTCGCCGACCGTTCGCTCTTCTTCCACATCAACGCCGATGCTGGCGGCCATGCCTGGAACACCCGCGCGGTGATCGCGCCCGATGGCAGCGGCGGGGAGGGGCATTACGAGACGCCCGCCGCGCAGATGGCGTCGCCGCTCGCGGCAGGAACACGCTGGCCCGATGGCGGGACGATTACGGTTGAGACGCCCGACGGCCCCGACACGATCACGTTCGAGCCGCTTGGCCGGTTCCAGATGCGCGGGCTCGGCTACACTCATCCCAAGTGGGGCCACGGGCTCTATCACGGCAAGCAGGTGGTCGAGCGCGAGGACTTTGGCCTGGCCCAGTGCGATCCGCGGACGATGGACAATTACCACGTCCAGTTCGTCTCGCGCGTGCGGTCCGAGCGTTACGGCGAGGGAATGGGCGTGTTCGAACAGCTGATCATCGGCCCATACAAGCCGCTGGGCCTGAAGGAGTTTATGGATGTCGGGTAAATTAGTTACCGTCGGTGTGCTCGTAGCGGGCCTTGTCGCCGGCGCAGCCTCGGGATGGTTCAGCTTGCAAAACGGCATGGTCGGAGGCGAAACCTACTCTGGCTGGAGCGGCAGCAAGGTGACCGGGTCAGTCGATGCCGATCCCTGGACCCGGGCGCGGGTGGCCGTTTCGGGTCTGCTGGCGCTCAACAAGAGCCAGGCGATCTATTTCAGCCGCAACACCGACGACAGCGGCGCACGGCTGCGCGAGGATTGCCGGTACCGGGTGACTGGCGGGGCCCTGCCGGCACGATGGTGGTCGATCACGGTCTATGCCTCGGACAATTACCTACCGCTCAATTCTGACGATGCCCTGTCGTTTGACCAGACCGAGGCCCAGCCGGACGGCAAGGCCGCGTGGAGCGGCGTGCTTTCGCCCAAGCGGCCGGAGGGAGAAGCCTGGGCCTCAACCAGCAAGGCGGGCGATTACGACATTACCCTGCGGCTCTATCAGCCGACGGCGGCGGCGCAGGCGGACTATGCTTCAATCCCGATGCCCAAAGTGACCAGGCTTGATTGTGGAGGTGCGGCATGAACCGGAAGCTCAAGCTGCTGGGGCTGTTTGTCGGTGCTGGCATCATCGGCCATGTCGGTCTGGTCATGGCCGTGCCGCACGGCCTGATGTCTGTGGCGATGAGCCGGATGTCAGGCGATGGCGCGGCGATCAACCAGTTCGTGTTCGGTGACCGTACGACCAAGGATTCGCGCCGGGTGGTTCGGCCTTCACCAGACCTGGCCTATGCCTCGTGCGTCTATGACCTCAGCAAGGGTCCGCTACTGGTCAGCGCGGCTCCTTCGCCGAACCAGGGCTATGTCTCGCTGTCGGTCTTTGCCGCGAACACCGACAACATCGCCGCGCTCGATACGACGCAGTACCCCAACGGCATCCGCTTCGTGCTGGCGCGCAAGGGACAGTCGGTGCCGGCGGGCGTCCAGGTGGTGGAATCGCCCTCGGACAAGGGGATCATCCTCGATCGACGTCTGGCGCCTACCGCTGAGCTGTTTGCCGAGGTCGACAAGGCCCGTCGCGCCGACAGCTGCGCACCGCTGGGCTGACGCTGAGGTAGGTCAGCCGAACTTTTCGCGCAGCTCCAGCAAGGCGATGGCGGCCTTGGCCGCTTCGCCGCCCTTGTCCTTCTGGGCCGGGTCGGCACGGACCAATGCTTGCTGTTCGTTCTCGACCGTCAGGATACCGTTGCCGATCGCCAGGCCGTCCATGGTCAGCGCCATGATCCCACGCGCGCTCTCACCGGCCACGATCTCGAAGTGATAGGTTTCGCCCCGGATCACCACGCCGATCGCGACATAGCCATCATAGAGCTGGGCTTGGTCGGCCAGACTGATCGCACCGGGGATTTCGAGCGCGCCGGGCACGGTGATCACATCGGCCTGATGGCCTGCAGCCTTCAGCGCGGCCTTGGCCCCGGCGATTAGCTGATCGTTGAGGTGATCGTAAAAGCGCGCTTCAACGATAAGAAATTTAGCCATTATTCGCCTGCCGTTCCGGTGATGGGCCGCTCCCCGACGATCGACAGGCCATAGCCATCGAGCCCGGCAAGGGTGTGGTGGGTATTGGTGAGAAGGATCATGTCATGGACACCCAGTTCCGCGAGGATCTGGGCCCCGACGCCGTAGTCGCGCAGCTGCTCGACCTCGGGCGCACCGGCGCTCTTGCCCTGCTGGCGCAGCTCGATGAAGCGCGAGACCATGCCGGGCATGCGCTTGTTGATCAACACCAGCACACCCGTGCCTTCCTCGGCGATGATTTCCATTGAGCGCGAGAGCAGGCCGGAACGTTCGTTGGTTTCACCGAACACATCGACGAACATGCTCATGGTGTGCATGCGGACCAGGGTCGGCTTGTCGGGCGTGATGTGGCCCTTGACCAGGGCCATGGTCTCATCCTCGGTCGCCTTGTTGAAGAAGGTATAGGCCGTCCAGTCGCCGCCCCACTTGCTTTCAAACCGCAGTTCCGCGCGCTTTTCGACCAGGTGATCGTGCTTGCGGCGATAGGCGATCAGGTCGCGGATCGTGCCCATCTTCAGCCCGTGCTTGCGGGCGAAGGGAATCAGGTCGTCCATCCGGGCCATGGTGCCGTCTTCGTTCATGATCTCGCAGATCACGCCCGAGGGATTGAGGCCGGCGAGGCGCGAGATATCGACCGAGGCTTCGGTATGGCCAGCGCGCACCAGCACGCCGCCGTCGCGGGCGATCAGCGGGAAAACGTGGCCGGGGGTGACGATATCCTGCCGGCCCTTGCTGGCATCGATCGCTACGGCGACCGTGCGGGCGCGGTCCCCGGCCGAGATCCCGGTGGTGACGCCTTCGCGCGCCTCGATCGAGACGGTGAAGGCGGTTTCGTGGCGCGTGCCGTTATTGCGGGCCATCAGTTCCAGGCCAAGTTGATCGGTCCGCTCGCGGGTCAGCGTCAGGCAGATCAGGCCGCGGCCGTGCATGGCCATGAAGTTGACTGCGTCGGGCGTCGCCATCTGCGCGGGGATGACCAGATCGCCCTCATTCTCGCGGTCCTCATCATCGACCAGGATGAACATCCGGCCGTTGCGGGCTTCCGCGATGATTTCCTCGATCGGCACCAGCACCGGCTCATCGTCGCTGTCCCACAGGAAGCGTTCGAGTTTGCCCAGCGTTTCGGCAGTGGGGTTCCAGTCCCCTTCCGTGCAGTCCCGCAGGGTGTTGGCATGGAGCCCGGCAGCGCGGGCCAGGCCGGCGCGCGACATTCCGCCATCGGTGACGAGGCGGCGGACGCGATCGATGAGTTCAGCAGACATGCGAATCGCCTATCACATCAGAATGTGATGCAACAGGCCTGAAATCACATCGCCGTGAATCAATCGCCCTTGAACACAGGTTTCCGCTTTTCAAGGAAGGCGTTGACCGCTTCCTCGTGGTCCCCGGTGGCGTGAGCGACCGCCTGCATCGCCGCCGACATTTCGAGCACGGTTGCCAGATCGGCGCGGCGAGCTTCCCACAGCAGGCGCTTGGTCATCCGCACGGCATGCGGCGGATTGGCGGCAATCTTGGCGGCGAGGGCGCGGGCTTCGCTCAGCAAGTCGGCGTCAGGCACGACGCGCGAGACCAGCCCGCAAGCGAGCGCTTCCTGGGCATCGAGCATATCCCCGGTCAGCGACATTTCGGCGGCCTTGGAGAAACCGACGACGCGCTGCAGCAGCCAGGCCCCGCCGTCGCCCGGGATGATGCCTAGCTTGACGAAGCTTTCCGCAAATTTGGCGCTTTCATTGGCGATCCGCAGATCGCACATGCAGGCGAGATCGAGGCCGGCGCCGATTGCGGGACCGTTGACGGCCGCGATCACTGGCACTTCCAGGGCAGCGAAAGCGAGCGGAATGCGCTGGATGCCGCGCTTGTAATTGCCGCGCGTGCCCGCCGGGAGCCCGGCATTGAGCCCGCCGCCGCCAGGCTTCATCGCGTTGATGTCTCCGCCCGAGGAGAAGGCCTTGCCGGCCCCGGTCAGGATCGCGACGCGGACCTTGGGATTGGCTTCCATTGCCGCCAGCGTGTCGCAGATGCCGCTG
>JACDQK010000265.1 GCA_015657645.1 Novosphingobium sp. | reverse complement strand
TGTCGGGCGTGGGCGTTTTCTTGATCGAGGTAGCCATCGGAATTCCCTCCAAGTTGTGCTTTGCAACTTTCCTAGGCCTAAGCGACCTCACATGGAAAGTGCGGAAACCGGCCCACACGGTGCGCGGCGCGCCAAGGTCGATGCTGCCCGCCTGGTTGCGGGTGATGATCTGATCGTCAGTCAGGTTTTCGGCCCGCAGCACCAGCAGCAGGCGCTCCGTCAACGGCACTTCGGCGACGGCATCGATGGTGGTTGCGGCGGGCAAGCGGTCAGTCTCGAGATCATCCTCCCACTGGGCGCCGGTGTGGCGCAGCGTGGTGGCGAGCAGCCAGCGCGGGGCCGGGCGCCAAGCCAGGGTCGTGCTGGCAGTCAGGCGCGGGACCTGCGCAGGCCGCTTGCCATCAAGCGCCGCCGACGCCCCGCTCGCCTCGACCCGGGCCGAGAGCAAGGACAGTGCGGCATCGAAGCTGAAAGCACCCAGCCTGGCATCGAGTGAAGCCTCGATCCCGCGCGAATGGACCGCATCGACATTGCGGCGTTCGCGCAGATTGGGGCCGATCGTGACATTGGCAATGGCGCCCTTCACCCGGTTGTCGAAGCCGGTCAGGCGCAGGGTCAGCTCAGGTAGCGGGGCCCAGTCAAACCCGCCCTCGAAGCCTTCGAGCCGCTCATTCTCCAGCGCCGCATTGGCGCGGGTGGTGACGGGGAAGACCGTGAAAGGCCGGTAGAGCTCATTGAGCGTCGGCTGGCGCAGGCCGGTATAGGCAGCGGCGCGCAGCGCCAGCCCCGGCGCGGCTTCGACCAGCAGCCCGCCGCGCAGGCTTTCCTGCCAGCCGGAGCGGTCCGCAAAGCGGCGGTCGGTGGTGACGGTGCCGGCGGCGGTGGACTCGCGGAAGAAGCCTTCCGCCACCGTCCAGCGATCGGCCCGCGCACTCAGGGTCAGCAGCGCCGGGCCGAAGCGCCAGTCGTGCTCGGCATAGAGCCCGAGATCGGAATTGACCCCGCCGGCCTTGCGCCGCGCAGTGACCAGGCCAGTGACCGCGCTATAGGCCTCCTCCTGCATCTCGCCGCGCTGGCGGCGCCAGTCGATGCCGAGGCGCAAAGTCTGCTCATCGCCCAGCGGCGGGCGCAGCTCGAACTTGGCACCAAGGCCGGTCGCCGGGGTGCGGCGCTGGTCGAGCGTCTTGCGGAACGAGGTCGCGGAAATGACCACGTTGGAAAAGTCACGCGCCTGAACATAGCCCAGCGCCTCGAACTGCCAAGCCCCGCGCCCGACGAGGCGCAGGCTGGCGTCCTGGCCGCTCGCGCCGGTATCGGCCCCGGCAAAACGCAGCGTGCGCTGGTCATCGAACAGCAGCGCGCGGGCCTGCAGCTCGATATCGGCAGTCAACGGCGCGACGGCGCGCAGGCCGGTCGACCAGCTGTCAAACCGCGCGCGGACCGAAGCGGGCACGCGCTGGCACTCGGGCGTGGTCCAGAACCCCTGCCCGCGATCCCACCGGCCCGAGACCACGGCAAAACCGCTGCCAAGCCGCGGCGCGAGCGAGGCGGACAGCTCACTCTCGCCCCGGTCATTGACCAGCGCCGAGGCGGAGAGCAGCCCAAGCGTATCCGGCCCGGCCGAGGCAAGGTCGATCGTCCCCGCCACCGCCCCCGCGGCAAAGGCCCCAGCCCCGCCGCCGCGCAGCACGCGGACCGAATCCAACCGCTCGGGCGGCAGGGCGGAGAGCGGGACATAGCCGAAGAAGGGATCGACCAGTGGCACCCCATCGAGCAGCACCAGCGTCCGGCTCGAGGCATTGCCGCCCAGCCCGCGCAGGGTAATGCCCTGGGCCGAGGGATTGCTTGAGCGGCTGTCCGAGCGGCGGAACTGCTGGATCCCCGGTGCGCGGCCGAGCAGGTCCTCGATCCGGCCTGAGGCGAGCGTGCGGACGTCCTCCGCGCTCAGCACATCGCCGGCGAAGGCGCGCTGACCCGCCGGCGGCTCCAGCGCCTTGCCGGTGACGATAATCTCTTGCGGATCGGGCGCATCCGCCAGCGCCGGGCCAGCCAGGGCCAGCAGCGCGAGGGCGGAAAAGTGGTGCCGCTTACGTGACTCGAACACGTGACCCCATCATTACGAATGATGTGCTCTACCAACTGAGCTAAAGCGGCGCTGCACCTTGTGGTGTGTGGAGGCCCGAGCCGGAATCGAACCGGCGTAAACGGATTTGCAGTCCGGTGCGTAACCACTCCGCCATCGGGCCATCCATCCCCTTGGGCGAACCCTCCGGGAGCCGCGCCACTAGCCGAGCGGGCGGAGCAGTGCAACCGATTCATCGGCGGCGGTTTACTGCACCCGCTGGAAGGCCAGACGGCGCGTTGCCGGGTCGGCGCTGTCCAGCCGCACCCGTACCCGGTCACCCGGAACAACCTCGCGCGCGGTGGTCCGCGCGACCACCGGCAGGTCGCACAGCTGGATCCGCGCGCCCTGTTCGCCGAGGTCCGTGACTACCGCATCGAACAGCTCGCCGGTCCGGTCCGCCAGCAGCGCGGTTTCGGCCAGGTCCACCACGGCGCGCTCGATCTGCCCGGCCCGGGCATCGCCGCGCTGCATCGCGGCGGGCAGCAGCGGGAAGGCGGTGCTGACCGGTTCCGGCACCGCCCGGCCATTGGCGAGCGCCAGGGCCGCCTCGATCACATAGCGATCAGCCAGCCGCCGCAGCGGGGCTGTGGCATGGGCATAGGGCGCGGCAATCGCGGCGTGCCAGGGGAGATTGCCCGCCGCATAAGGCGCATAACTCGCCCCGCGCCCGGCCCGGCGAACCGCCAGCATGAAGGCAGCATGGCGCGGATCGGCGGGATCGAGCAGCTTTTCGAACTGCGCGAGCGGCGCGGCATCAGGCCAGGTCAGGCCAAAGGCCTTGGCAGTCTGCCGCAGCCGCGCCTCAGCCGCCGGATCGGGGCCGGCCATCACCCGGAACAGCCCGGTCTGGTGCTCCAGCAGCAGCTTCGCCACGGCGAGATTGCAGGCCAGCGACAGCGCGGCATTGCGCGTTTCGGAAGGGAGCAGCGGGCGGAACTGCAGATGGAACTTGCCGTCGGTGCCGCGCTCGACCTGTTGTTCGGGCGGATCGACGCGGGCCGCGCCCCGGCGGGCCTCGGCCAGCTCGATCCGCTCAGCGATTGCCATGAAGCCGTCGGGGAGGTCGGCATCGCGCACCGTCTCATAGGCCAGCTTGGCGCGGCTGCGGATCACGGCGCGGGTCACGGCGTCGAGCGCGGTCTCGCCATCGGGATCGACCCGCACGGTAAAGACCACCGCCGGGCGCGGGCCATCGGGCAGCAGGCTGGCCGCGCCTTCGGCCAGGACCGGGGGATAGAGCCCGGCCTTGCCATCGGGGAGATAGGTCGTGACCCCGCGCGCCCAGGCCTCGCCGTCAAGCGCACCGCCCGGTGCGACGAACCAGCCAACATCGGCGATGGCATAGTGCAGGAGCCAGTCATTGCCGGCCGGTTCGATGGCGAAGGCCTGATCAAGATCTGTCGAACCCGCCGGGTCGAGCGTCACGAACGGGCGCTGGGTCCAGTCGGCATGTTCGGTCGGCTGGCGCTGCGCTGCCACCTGCGCCGCCGCCAGCACCGGTTCGGGAAAAGTGCCCGGCACCTGGAACTGGACCCGCAGGGTGGCCAGGCCTTCGGCCAGCAGGCAATCGGGATCGCGCAGCATTCTCATCCGCGCAGGCTAGACGCATGGCGCACAAAGCAAAAGGCCTCCCCGGTTTCCCGGAGAGGCCTCTTGTCGGTTCAAGCGAACGGGCGGGTTTAGAACTTGCCGCGCAGCGTCACGCCGAAGGTGCGCGGTTCGCCGGGGAAGCCGACGAACAGCTGGTTAGCGGTACCAGCCAGGCCAGTCGAAGCCGGCGAGGCGGTCGAGCGGAAGGTCCCGCCGCCCTGCAGCGGCATGTCCGCACCGATCATGTAGTACTTCTTGTTGAGCAGGTTCTGCGCCCAGACTTCGATGCCCCACTTGCGATCAGCACCATAGAGCCCGATGCGGCCATTGACCGTCACGAAGGCGTCCTGGACCTTCTCAAGGTCAAGGTCCGAACCGGTGTTGGTATCGCCCTGCAGGCGGGTGTCGAGGTAGAACAAGGCCGACATGCCGCTGTCACCGATCGGCGGGCTCCAGCTCATGCCGGCAGTCACGGCGTACTGCGGGGCGTTCGACATGGTGTTGCCCGGCAGCTGGAACAGCACTGGCGAGAGCGGACGACCGCCCGTGCCGACCAGATCGTTGGCATACTTGGTGTCGACATAGGTCAGGCCGGCATTGACCGTGAAGTGGCGGGCCGGACGCAGGAACGCCTCCAGCTCGAAGCCCTTCGAGGTCACGCCCGGCTTCAGGCGGTCAGCCGCGCACGAACCGGTGGTGGCCGAACCATCCTTGTCCGCACCGCCCAGGCTGTCCTGGCAGGCCTGGATGTTGGTGACTTCGAAGTTCACCCCGTTGAAGGTGTTGAGCTGGTAGTTCGAATAGCGCTGGTAGAACGCCGCGAAATTCACGTCGATCCCGTTGCCATCGTACTTGAAGCCCACTTCGAAGGCATCGACCTTCTCGCTGGCGAACTGCAGGTCAGTCGCTTCCGGACGGCCATTGCCCGGGGTAAAGGCCGGACGGGCCAGACGGGCCGCGCAAGCCGCATCGAAGGTGGTGTTGCAGGTACGGTCCAGCGCCGAGAAGTCGAGGTTGAAGCCGCCCGCCTTGTAGCCCTTCGAGGCCGAGGCATAGACCATCAGATCTTCGATCGGCTTGAAGCTGAGCACGGCCGTACCGGTCCACTGGCCTTCGCTGAACTCGGTGCCGGGGGCACCGCGCGCGAACGAGGGCGCCGATCCGTTGATGACGCAGGCCAGCGAGGCCAGCGACTGGAGCGGCGTGTTGAGGATCGCCGGGCAGAGCGTGTTGGTGAAGCGGGCATTGGCGGCCAGCGTCTTGCTTTCATGCGTGTAGCGCGCACCAACGGTGAGGTTCAGCTTGTCTTCGACGATGTCGAAGGTGTTGTGGGTGAACAGCGCCCAGTTGTTGCTGCGCTGATCGAAGCTGGCACCATTGTTGCCGGTGCCGTTGAGGCGGGCCGAACCGGTCAGCGCCGCCAGGCCCTGGAAGCCCGGGAAAATGGTGGTCGGCAGGTTGGAGCAAGTCGCCGAGGCCGGGTTGACGTTGGCCGCCGAAATGGCGGTCGCAGCCAGGCAGTTGGCATAGCGCTCGTAGTCCGCGCCATAGACGATATCGTCATCGACGAAGAGCTTCTCGTTGGCGTAGTAGCCGCCGACCAGCCAGTCGAGCTTGCCGTCGAAGGCTTCGCCCTGCAGGCGGACTTCCTGGGTGAACAGCTTGAAGTGGCGATCAAGATCGAACCGCTTCAGGATGTCCATCGCCTGGAAATCGCCGTCCTGGCCCTGTTCGTTGAGGTAGTCGCGATAGGCGGTGATCGCGGTCAGCGTCGCGCCGCCCAGGTCCCAGGTCAGTTCGCCCGAAACACCCCAGTCCTTGCTGTCGGTGCGATAGGTTACGCCCGGGGTTGTCGATTGGGCGCGGACAAAGCTTTCGCCGGCCGGGGCCACCTGGAAGTTGGCGCCAAAGGCCTGGACCAGCGGCAGCAGGGTGTTGGCGCTGGCCACGGGCGCGCCATCAGCCCCGCGCGACAGGTTGCGCACCGGGTTAAGCAGCACGCCGCCGCAGCAGTTCTCGGCCTTCTTCGAATAGTCGGCGATCAGGCGCAGCTTGATGTCGTCAGTCGGCTCCCAGGCAATCTGGCCGCGCACCAGCCAGCGGTCGCGGTCATTGATGTCGGGCTCACCTGGGGTGACGTTCTCGATGAAGCCATCACGCTTCTGCCAGACGGCATCGATGCGGGCGGCGGCAGTCGAGCCGAGCGGCACGTTGACCGCGCCATCGAGGCGCCAGAAGTTGTAGTTGCCATAGGTGGCCGAGGCATTGCCCGAGAAACCGTCCGACAGGCTCGGGCCCTTGGTGACGATGTTGATCAGGCCGGCGGTCGAGTTGCGGCCGAACAGCGTGCCCTGGGGCCCGCGCAGCACTTCGACGCGCTCGATCTCGCCCAGTTCGGACAGACCGACGCCAGTGCGGCTGCGATAGACGCCGTCGATGAACAGGCCGACCGAGCTTTCCAGACCGGCGTTTTCACCGACCGTGCCAATGCCGCGGATACGCGCGGTGAAGTTCACTTCGCTGGTGGCACCCGAAACGAGCAGCGAGGGGGCAACCTGGTTGAGCTGGCGCACGTCGGTGGCGCCGGTCTTGGCCAGGGTCTCACCCGAGACGGCCGAAACCGCGATCGGCACGTCCGACAGCGCTTCGCTGCGGCGGGTGGCGGTGACGATGATCTCGGCTTCGTCAACGGCTTCATCGGCCTGCGGGGCATCCTGGGCAAAAGCCGGAGCCGCCGAGGCGACGATGGCGAGCGAAACGCCAAGGGCCGAAGAGCGCAGCAAGGTACGGCCGAACGAGCGGCGGAAAGTCTTCATGGAAATCCACTCCCTGTGAATACGGGACGGCAAGGGGGGCGCCGCCCGGTGCGGCGCAGATACGCATACCTATGCTGTTCGACAATACGGGCTATGGCCGGTTCGTCGACGGCTGTGGCCCCTTCGCCACATTTGCCCTTCGTTCAGGGATCGACGAATTCACCCTTGCGCTTTTCCATCTGGCTGCGGACCGCTTCGATCTGGTTGCGGCTGCCGATCAGCGCGTGCTGCTCGACGCTTTCGGCCATCAGGATCTCGTCAGTGGTGCTTTCAAGATAGCGGTTGAACAGCCGCTTGGCAGCGCGCTGGGCATGCGGATTGCGGTTGGCAATCTCGGCCGCGATGGCCGTGGCGCGGGCCACCGGGTTGGCATCGACGATTGTCGCAAAGCCATATTCGCCGGCCTGCTCGCCGGTGAACTCACGGTTGGTATAGGTCAGTTCGCGCAGCACGTCGTCGCGGATCATGCCCTTCCACAGTGCATAGCCGGCCATGTCGGGCACCAGGCCCCACTTCATTTCCATCACGGCGAGGCGCGCATCGGGGGCGATTACCCGGATGTCCGCGCCGCTCGCCACCTGCAGCCCGCCGCCAAAGCAGACGCCGTGGACCGCCGCGATCACCGGCACCGGCAACTTGCGCCACTGCATCGCCACCTGCTGCGGGCGGTTGGCATTGCCGTGGGTTCGCTCGGTCAGCGGCACGGCATCATGGCGGTCGGTCTGGGCCATCGAGGTCAGGTCAAGCCCGGCGCAGAAGCTGCGCCCCTCACCCGCCAGCACCACGGCGCGCAGACCGGGCATGGAATAAAGCACTTCGCCCGCTTCAAGCAACGTGTCGAACATCGCCGGATCGAGCGCATTCATCTTGTCGGTCCGGATCATCCGCACCTGGGCCACGCCATCGGCGTCCATCGTGATGCTGACTCGATCGTTGGGCTTCAGCTCGCGCATTGCTTATTGTCCTGCTGGTTGGTCTTGGCCGCTTCCTTGCCCAAACGCAGGTGCGCGTCCAGTCCCCCATTTGCCAGCCCGAGATGGTCCGCAAAGGCCAGCGCCGGGCGGAGCATCTCCTCGGCCAGCCGATAACCGCCGTCGGGCCGGGTTTCGACCAGCCCGTCGAGCCCGGCGGTGCGCAGCTTGGCGCGCAGACGGCTGACATGAACCGCCAGGCTGTTGGTTTCCGGCCGGAAAGCCAGCCGCCAGACATCGCTGCGCAGCTCGCTGGGCGGCACGGTCACCCCCGGTTCCTCGGCGAGCCGCCACAGCAGCAGGAACTCGCGCGGGTGCAGCCCCGCCCCGCGCCCGGCCACGAAGGCATCGCGCAGCAGCAAGTCCAGCTTGAGCGGCCCCAGCGCCCGCTCGCGCGGCAGCGAGCGCATCGCCGCATCAATCCGCAGCGCCCGGCTCTCGATCTCTTCGAGGTCCAGCGTCCCGCCAATCGCATCGCCAAAGCCCAGCCGCAGCAGCCGGGCGCGTTCGCCAGCATCCTCAACCCCGACGGCCAGGACCCGCTGGCGGCGTTTGCGGCTGGCGCCGACCAGCATGACCCAGTCGCTCACCACGGCGCGGAGCGGCATGGCGATCAGCGGCGGCGCTTCGGCCTGGGGCGGCTCGATCCCGGGTTCGACAAGGGTCCAGCCCAGACGGCGCAAATCGCACCCGTCCGGGACCGGACCCGTCGCAAACCATTGGAACTGTCGCAAGAGTTGCTCCCGAAAACAAACCCTTCGGGTGCAGACTGACAGCACTGCGACCTGTGCTGCAAGTCCGATTGATCGCCAAACCGCGTCGCGGTCAGGCGGCGGTGGAGTTGACCCCCATGCTGGCCAGGTAGCGCTTGATGTTGCGCGCGGCCTGGCGCAGCCGCTGCTCGTTCTCAACCATGGCGATGCGGACGTAGCCCTCACCCTCTTCACCATAGCCGACACCCGGCGCCACTGCGACTTCGGCGTGGGTGAGGAGCTGCTTGGAAAACTCCAGGCTGCCCATGTCCTTCAGCGCCGGCGGCAGCGGGGCCCAGGCAAACATCGAGGCCTTGGGGCTGGGGATCTCCCAGCCGGCCCGGCCAAAGCTTTCGACCAGCACGTCGCGGCGCTTCTGGTAGAGGTTGCGGTTCATCTCGACGATGTCCTGCGGGCCATTCAGCGCGGCACAGGCTGCTGCCTGGATCGGAGTGAAAGCGCCGTAATCAAGGTAGCTCTTCACCCGCTTGAGCGCCGCGATCAACCGCGGGTTGCCGACCGCGAAGCCGACCCGCCAGCCGGCCATGCTGAAGGTCTTGGACATCGAGGTGAATTCCACCGCCACGTCCTTTGCTCCGGGCACCTGCAGGATCGAAGGGGTCGGGTTGCCGTCGTAATAGAGCTCGGAATAGGCCAGGTCCGAGAGGATCCAGACCTTGTTTTCCTTCGCCCAGGCCACCAGCCGCTCATAGAACGCCAGGTCAACCGTCTCGGCCGTCGGGTTCGACGGATAGTTGACGATCAGGATCGAGGGGCGCGGCACGGTGAAGGCCATCGCCCGCTCCAGCGATTCCCAATAGCGCTCATCCGGCGTGGTCGGGACCGAGCGGATCGTCGCCCCGGCGATGATGAAGCCGAAGGTGTGGATCGGGTAAGAGGGGTTGGGCGCCAGCACCACATCGCCCGGCGCGGTGATCGCGGTGGCGAGGCTGGCGAGGCCCTCCTTCGAACCCATGGTCATCACGACCTCGGTCTCGGGATCAAGCTCGACGCCGAAGCGGCGGCCATAGTAATTGGCCTGGGCCTTGCGCAGGCCGGGGATGCCGGACGAGGCCGAATAGCCGTGAGCGTCAGCCTTCTGGGCGACCTCGCACAGCTTGTCGATCACGTGGGCCGGCGGCGGCAGATCCGGATTGCCCATGCCCAGGTCGATGATGTCTCTACCGGCGGCGCGTGCTGCTGCCCGCATGCCGTTGACTTCGGCGATGACGTAGGGCGGCAGGCGCTTGATGCGGTAGAACTCTTCTTCCATGACCTCGACTTCATTTGCATGCGGCGGAATTGCCGCGAATTCGCCAAAAGGGCTGCATTCGTCTGTAAGACGCTTAAGCCCTGACTGCAAATCGGTTAGGGTGCAAGCCGCCAGCCGGTGACTCGGGAACCCAAACATGCGCGACGACGATCTGACCAAAAGCTTCGACGCGATGTTCGCCGAGCCGCTCAAGCTGTGGGAGCAGATGGTTCCGGCCGGGGTCAAACAGGGCGAGCTGGGCGAATGGGCCGCCGCGCTGCAGACCATGCAGGCGCTGTGGCTGGAATTCGCGCAGGATCAGGCGGCGACGCTGGCGGGCAAGGCCCCGGCCCAGTTGGCCGACCCGGGCAACTGGCTGGGCATCTACGAAGGCTGGGTTCGCAGCCTGCCGCTGACCCGCCCCGAAGTGCAGCAGAAGCTGTGGGCCGATGGCATGGCGCTGTGGCAGACCGTGCTGGGTCAGTACGGGATTGACGGCAAACCGGCCGGCGAGGCGCCGCAGCTGCCGCGCAAGGACCGCCGCTTTGCCGATCCCAAGTGGCGCGAGCAGCCGTTCTTCGCCCTGGTCCATCAGACCTACCTGATGCTGGCCGAGCAGGTCCTGGCCCTGGCCGACAGCGCCCCGGGCGTCGATCCGCACCAGCACGACCAGCTCCGCTTTGCCGCGCGCACCCTGGTTGAGGCGCTCAGCCCGGCGCACTTCCCCGTCACCAACCCGCTGGTGCTGGAACGCGCGATCGCGACCAAGGGCCAGAGTCTGGCCAAGGGGATGCAGCACCTGCTGGCAGACCTCAAGAAGGGTCAGCTGACCCACGTCGATCCAGAGGCTTTCCGGCTGGGTGAGAACCTGGCGACCACGCCGGGCAAGGTGGTTTACCAGACCAAACTGTTCCAGCTGATCCAGTACAGTCCGACCACCGACAAGGTGCTGGAGACGCCGCTGGTGATCTTCCCGCCGTGGATCAACCGCTTCTACATCCTCGACCTCACGCCCGAGAAAAGCTTCATCCGCTGGGCAGTGGAGCAAGGCGTCACGGTTTTCGTCGTTTCCTGGAGGAGCGCGGATGAGACCATGGTCGACCTGACCTGGGACGATTACATTCGCGCCCAGATCGAGGCGATCGACACGGTGCGCGAGCGGCTGGGGGTCAAGGCGGTCCACACCATCGGGTACTGCGTCGCGGGCACCACGCTGGCGGCAACGCTGGCCGTGCTGGCCCGCCGCAAGCAGGCGGACAAGGTCAAGAGCGCGACCTTCTTCACCGCCCAGGTCGATTTCGAACAGGCCGGTGAGCTCAAGGTGTTCATCGACGACCAGCAATTGAAAGTGGTCGAGCAGCTGGGGCAGGAGCATGGCTATCTCGACGGGCGCTATATGGCGACCACCTTCAACCTGCTGCGCGGCAACGACCTGATCTGGAACTATGTCGTCAAGAACTACCTCTTGGGTGACGATTATCCCGCTTTCGATCTGCTGCACTGGAACGGCGATGTCACCAACCTGCCGGCCAAGTGGCACCGCCAGTACCTGATCGAGCTCTACCGCGACAACAAGCTGGTGGTGCCCGATGCCCTCAGCGCCGACGGTACCCCGATCGACCTGACCCGGATCCAGACCCCGGCCTATATCCAGGCCGGTCGCGAGGACCACATCGCCCCGGCCGGCAGCGTCTGGCAGATCATGCATCACCTGCGCGGCGAAAAGACTTTCCTACTCGCCGGCTCCGGACATATAGCCGGGGTGGTCAATCCGCCGGCCGCCAAGAAGTACCAGTACTGGACCGGGCCTGCCGAGGCCGAAAGCCTCGAGGCATTCATCGCCGGGGCGACCGAGACGCCGGGTTCGTGGTGGCCGCACTGGATCGAATGGCTGCGCGGCCAGGACAGCGCCGAAGTGCCCGCCACGGGCAAGCGGGTGCCGGGGGGCAAGGGCGATAAGGTGGTCGAAGATGCCCCCGGAGCCTATGTGAAGGCCCGCTAAGCCGCAGATTTCTGCCATTTCGCAGATTTTTGCTGCACTGCAACAAAACCCCTTGACTTCGCAGGTGCAATATCTATTTTGTGCACTGCAACATGAGACCGGGCATGGGTGTCCGGTGCACTGCGAAGGATTAGACCGATGGCCGATGCCACCGTGAACAAGATCGACGAAGCCAAGGCCGAAGTTCTGGCCGAGAAGGCTTACGCCGCTGCTGCCGCCGCTCCCGTGAAGGACGCGCCGGTCGCCAAGAAGGTTGCCGCGCCGAAGAAGCCGGTTGCCAAGAAGATTGCCGCTAAGAAGACCGTCGCCCCGGCCAAGAAGGTCGTCGCGAAGAAGATTGCTGCCAAGCCCGCCGCCAAGAAGGTCGCGAAGGCTGCTCCCCTCAAGTCGAAGGACACCACCATCATGGCCAAGACCCAGCAAGCCGCCGAAGATTTCACCGCCAAGGTGAAGGACGCCGTTGCCGATCTCCAGGATCGCGCCAAGACCGCCATGGACAAGAGCACTGCCGTGTTCGCCGATGCCGGTGAATTCACCAAGGGCAACGTTGAAGCCCTGGTCGAATCGGGCAAGGTGCTGGCCGCTGGCCTGCAGGACCTCGGCAAGGTCTATGTCGAAGACGCCAAGACCGGCTTCGAAACCATGACCGCCGACGTCAAGGAACTGGCCGCCGTCAAGTCGCCGGCTGACTTCTTCAAGCTGCAGGGCGAAATCCTGCGCCGCAACTTCGACACCGCCATGGCGACTGGTTCGAAGCGCTCGGAAGCCCTGGTCAAGCTGGCCAACGACGCTTTCGCGCCGGTTCAGAACCGCGTCAGCATCGCGGTCGAAAAGGTCAAGCAGGCCGCCTAAGGGCAGCCGTTCCTCACGGTGCGGTGATCCCTCTCCCCACCGGACCGTGAGCCGAATTTGACGGGTCGGACAGCAACAGGCTGTCCGGCCCGTCTGCTTTGTGGCGCCGCGTTTCTGCTTTTGCGCAAGCGTTCGCTTTTTGGTAAGCGCTTGCCCCGCAGGAGACTTGTCCTGCCTCACCCACAGTGCGATATTTGTCCGATGGTCCAGCCCATGCCCTTAACCGCCTTTGCCGTCCGCGCCTCCGCGGATGAGGGCGATGGCGAATCGGGCGGGCAGAACCAGGTCGGCGTGGCCACCAAGACCCGCGCAAAACCGAAGAAACCCAGCCAGTTCAAGGTACTGATGCTGAACGATGATTACACGCCGATGGAATTCGTCGTGCTGGTCCTCAAGCGCTTCTTCAACATGGATCTGGAACAGGCGACTCGGGTGATGCTCCACGTCCACCAGAAGGGCGTCGGCGTCTGCGGCATCTTCCCTTACGAGATCGCCGAGACCAAGGTGAACCAGGTGATGGACTTCGCCAAACAGAACCAGCACCCGCTGCAGTGCACGCTGGAAAAGGCTTGAGCGGCCAAGCTGCTCCCTGATTACCAAACCCTTCGTCGGCCCGGACTTGATCCGGGCGTTGGCTTTTCTGAGGCCCAAGCAAGCCAAGCCCCGTGTCAAGCACGGGGCGACGGGATCGTGCTGGTGGCGCTAAGCCACCGCCGTCCCGAACAATCGCCCGATCGCCCAAGTCGCGGCCATGGCCGCCGCGCCCCAGAAGGCGACGCGCAGCACGCCGCGCCCGATCGGCGCGCCGCCGGCCCGGGCACCGACTGCACCGAGCAGCATCAGGAACAGCAGGGCGGAGACCGACACACCAATCACCAGCTGCGAGAGCGGCAACACCATCGCCGCGACCAGCGGTAGGGCGGCTCCCACCGCAAAGGTCGTCGCCGAGGTCAGCGCGGCTTGGACCGGGCGGGCGCGAGTGATCTCGGCCAGGCCGAGTTCGTCGCGGGCGTGGGCACCCAAGGCATCATGCGTCATCAGCGCGGTCGAGACCTGATCAGCCAGGTCTGCCGAGAGACCGCGGCCACGGTAAATCGCCGCCAGTTCCTCATGCTCGAATTCAGGCTGCTCCTCCAGCTCGCGGGTCTCGCGCGCCAGGTCGGCGCTTTCGGTATCGGCCTGGCTGGAGACCGAGACATATTCGCCCGCCGCCATCGACATCGCACCCGCGACCAGTCCCGCCATCCCGGCGACCAGGATCGGGCCCTTGTCCGCGCTGCTTGCCGCCACGCCGACGATCAGGCTGGCGGTTGAGACGATCCCGTCGTTCGCCCCCAGCACGGCAGCGCGCAACCAGCCGATCCGCGCAACAGTATGCCGTTCGGGGTGGTGTGAGAGCATCGCCATGAAGCCGTTCTCCTGATTAGCGGTGTCCCACCCTGACCCGCTTCGCGCCGCAAAGCAATTCCCGCTTCCGCGCATCGCGCACCCCGGCTATGGATTCGGCCACAAGGCGGCCCCCGGACCCGCCAAAGGAACCGTGCTGGCCGCTTCGTGAAGTCCCTTCCCGCCATTGACCGTTATATCTTCCGGCTCGTGCTGATGCCGATGTGCGGCGTCTTCGTGATCGCCGCCTCGCTGCTTGTGCTCGACAAGATGCTCAAGCTGTTCGACTTCGTGGCGACCGAGGGCGGGCCGGTTTCGGTGGTGTTCCGGATGCTGGCCAACCTGCTGCCGGAATACGCCAGCCTGGCGATCCCGCTGGGGCTGCTGCTGGGGATCCTGCTGGCCTTCCGCAAGCTGGCCACCACCAGCGAGCTCGACACGATGCGCGCGGTCGGCCTCAGCTATACCCGGCTGCTGCGGGTGCCCTACATGATCACGCTGGTGCTGGCCGCGCTCAACCTGGTGATCGTCAGCTATCTTCAGCCGCTGTCACGCTACTATTATGAGCAGCTCCAGTTCGAGCTTCGCTCGGGCGCGCTGGGGGCCTCGATCAAGGTGGGGGAATTCACCACCCTGCAGGACAAGATGGCGCTGCGGATCGAGCAGAGCCGCGAGGAAGGCCGCCAGCTGATCGGGATCTTCGCCCGCGTTGCCTCGCCGCAGGGCCAGGTCCTCTCGATCTCGGCGCGCGAAGGGCGCTTCCTCGCGCTCAAGGACAGCCCGGATACGATCATCCTGCGCCTGACCGACGGCCAGATCGTGCAAGATGCCCCCGGCCAGGCGCCCCGCGTGCTCAGCTTTACCCGCCACGATCTGCCGATCGACCTGCCGGCGGTCGAGGAGTTCCGCCAGCGCGGCGGCAAGGAGCGCGAGTACTTCCTGCCCGAGCTGCTGCGGATCACCTGGAGCGACCGGACCAGCGAGCAGCTGCGCAACGAAAGCAGCGCCAGCCTGAACTTCCGCCTGGTCGAAGTGGCGATGATGCTGCTGCTGCCGCTGCTGGCCGTGGCCCTGGCGATCCCGCCCAAACGCTCGACATCGGCGTTGGGGCTATTCCTCTCAATCGTGATGGTGGTGGCCTATCACAAGGTCAACGAGTACGGCATGGCCGTCTCAGCGCTGGGCCGGGTCTCGCCGCTGCTGGCGCTGTGGGGACCCTTCGTGGCCTTCTCGGCGCTGATCCTGTGGATGTACTGGCGGATCGCCTATGTCCCCGGGGGCCAACCGATCGGCGCGCTTGAGCGGTTTGCCGACAACCTCGGCAAGTGGGGCCGCAAGCTTACCGCACGGTTTAACCGCAACCAGATCGCGAAGACCTGATGCACCTGGAATTCTTCCCCTCGCCCTCGTTGACGCGCTACCTCGCCAAGCTGTTCATCGTCCGCATCCTGGCGGTGCTGGTCATGCTGGTGCTGGTACTCCAGACGCTCGACCTGCTATCGGAAAGTGGCAAGATCCTGGGCGTGCCCGGCAATGGTCAAGCTGAGCTGTGGCAATATGTCTCGCTGCGCATTCCGCAACTGATTGCACGGTTCCTGCCCTATTCGGTGCTGCTGGCAACGATCATCACGCTCGCCACCCTCAACCAGAACAGCGAAGTCGTGGCGATGAAGGCTGCCGGCCTTTCTGCGCACCAGGTGCTGGCCCCGCTGCTGCTGACTGCGGCGGCGATATCGGCGATCAGCTTTGCCTTCAACGAAGCCGTGGTGACCCGTTCCACCGCCACGCTCAAGGCCTGGGCAACTGCTGAATTCAAGCAGATCCCGCCCGACGCCAAGGTGCGCAGCAACGTCTACCTGCCCGATGGCCCGAACATCCTTGCCGCCGGGCAGGTCAGCGGTAGCGGCAAGTTGACGCGGATGGACAATGTTACCTGGTACCGCCGCGACGCCACTGGCATGGTACTGGAACAGATCCGCGCGCCCCAAGCGACCTATGCTGGTCCCGGCTGGCGGCTGGACAAGCCGGTCCGGTTCGACGTGGCCGGAACCAAGCGCGAGGATCTGGCCCCAACCGTGCTGGCCAAGGGCATCACGCCTGAGCAGGTCGCGATCAGCAAGGTCGATCCCGAAGCGCAGAACGTCATTGAGCTTTACCATTCAATCCAGGCGCTGAAGGCGCAAGGGCGCCGCACCAGCGAGCTGGAGGGCAAGTGGTGGCACAAGTTCTCCGGGCCGCTGGCAGCGCTGCTGATGCCGCTGCTGGGCGCGATCGCCGCATTTGGCCTGGCGCGTTCGGGCCAGCTGCTGATCCGCGCAATCATCGGCATGGCGCTGGGCTTTGCCTATTTCGTGATCGACAATGCCGCGCTCGCCATGGGCAACTTCGGTGGCTACCCGCCGTTGATCGCAGCCTGGGCCCCGTTCCTGCTGTTCGCGCTGGTTGGTGAGACCGTGCTGGTGCGGACCGAAGAGTAACGCCTCAGCGCCGCGTCATCGTGCTCTTGGCCAGGTGGCCGACCAGCGGCAGCAGCCCCGGATAGTTCGCCTTGGCATAGGTCGATTCCCCGCCAAGCTGCGCGGCCAGTCGGCGGTGCGCCTCGGGCAGCGAATGATAGGGCAGGCTGGGCAGCAGGTGGTGCAGCGCGTGATAGCGCAGCCCGACCGGGGCCCACAGCTCGGCCAGAATGCCGGGCGGCGGGACATTGACCGAGTCGAGATACTGCGCCGTCACCGTCATCGGCTCGCCCTCGTTCTGCCAGAGGTGTGCGACCAGCGTGCGGATCTGGTTGAGCACGGCCGTGGCCGAGATCACCGCCAGCCCGATCGCGAGCGGACGCCAGTCCTGCGTCAGCGCATACCAGACCAGGAACAGCGCCCAGACCGCAGCGCCCAGTTCCTGCCAGAACACCTGCCGCGCAAATTCGCCCTCAGCTGGGCGGCGGCGGAATTCCGGGTTGATCGAGAGCGCCGAGGCGCGCTCCCACACCAGCCGGCGCAGCGGCGGAATGATCACACCCAGCGGCGTCAGTACTGCCGAACGGATCAGCAGGCCGATCGGCA
The DNA here is from genome assembly GCA_015657645.1 of Novosphingobium sp. GTDB lineage: Bacteria > Pseudomonadota > Alphaproteobacteria > Sphingomonadales > Sphingomonadaceae > Novosphingobium. The sequence goes on along the minus strand of JACDQK010000265.1, from coordinate 6,695 downwards.
GCAGCAGCGAAACCAGGATGAACATGGGCAGCGACCACGGCTTCATCAGCGCCAGCGGCAGGTATTCTGGATCCTCGACCGTGCCATAGCGGGTGCGGGCATGGTGCAGGGTATGGACGTTCTCATACATCAGCGACGGCATCATCATCGGAATGCCAACCAGCAGATTCCAGCCGAGGCGGAACCCCGGCAGGGCATCGCGGTGAATGTGGGTCAGCTCGTGAATGAACAGCAGCGCCCGGTAGAAGGCCAGCGCCGAGACCACTCCGGCCAGCACGGCCTGCCAGGTCACGTCGAGCTGGATCGCACCAGCCAGGCCAGCATAGCCGATCGCGGCCGAGATCAGCATGTCCGGCCAGTAGATGCTGCCCTTGGCCGCCGAGATGTCGCGCGTCTGCTCCACCGCGGCGCGCAGCATCGCCATGTCATCGGCAATGCCGACGCCCCGGGCGCTGCCCTTGGCGGTATCGGTGATGGCTTCGTGGGCAGTCATGCAGCTTTTCCGTAATTCACTTGTCCGTGCCGCGCCATGCTTGGCTAACGGTGCCTCGCGCGGCATAGGTGGGGCCACATGCGATAAAACAAAGGCAAGATCGTGGCCCAGTCGGAAATTGTGATCACAGAAGTTGGCGACAAGGCCGGACGCGAGGCCTTTGTCGATGTGCAGTACCGCCTCAATGCCGATGATCCCAATTTCGTGCCGCAGCTCCGCTCCGAGGAGATCGAGCGCTATACCCCCGGCGGCAATCCCTATTTTGAGCATGCCCGCTGCCAGCTATTCCTCGCCAAGCGCGGCGGCACGGTGGTTGGCCGGATCGCCGCCCATATCGACGAACTCGCGCTGACCCAGCCGCCCGAACAAGGCATGGGCCCCGGCACCGGCATGTGGGGGGCGCTGCAGGCCGAGGACGGCGAAGTGGCCGCAGCGCTGATCCACACGGCCGAACAATGGCTGCGCGGCCAGGGCATGACCCGCGTGCTCGCCCCGATGACCCTGTCGGTCTGGGAAGAGCCCGGCCTGCTGGTCAAAGGCCATGACCATCCGCCGATGATCATGATGGGGCACAATCCGCCGCACCACCAGGGCTGGATCGAAGGCGCGGGCTATGCTGCGGCCAAGACGCTGGCGACCTATGACCTGGAAATTGCCAAGCCCTTCCCGCCGCTGATCCAGCGGATTGTCCAGTCGGGTGAGAAGAATGCCCGCATCCGCATCCGCGATGTGAACCTCAAGCATTTCGACCGCGAGGTGGAGATCATCTGCTCGATCCTCAACGATGCCTGGTCGGACAACTGGGGCTTCGTGCCCTTTACGCCCAAGGAAATCAGCTACACCGCCAAGAAGATGAAGCCGCTGGTCAAGCCGGACCTGGTGCGGATCGCGGAATATGATGGCGAGCCGGTGGCCTTCATGATCACCCTGCCCGATGCCAACCAGATCCAGCTGAAGGCCGTGGGGCGCAATGGCAAGCCGTCACTGCTGGGCTGGATCAGGCTGGGCTGGTGGATGCTGCGGACCAAGCCGGCCGACATGCGCGTACCGCTGATGGGCGTGGTCAAGCGCCTGCAATCGACCCGCATGGCCAGCCAGCTGGCCTTCATGATGATCGAGACGATCCGCCATGCCGCGGCCACCCGCTATGACGGCAAGCGCGGCGAAATCGGCTGGGTGCTGGACGACAACCAGGGGATGAACGCCATCGCCGACGCGATCGATTCCAAGGTCAACAAAGAATACGTGGTCTACAGCAAGGGGCTTTAGGCATTCATCGGTCGGGCCATTCGCGCTCGACTGCCAGACGCCAGCTGCGGAAAAACCGGTGCAGGCCGAAAAAGAAAGCGTTTAGCAGAAGCAGCCCGCCGAGACCGCCAAATGTCTGAAAAACGATATCCGGTCTGTCGAAGTTGAGCAGGCCTGCAACCACAATGAGTGGCGCGAGGACCCAGCTGATCCATTTGAGCAGCTTCCAGCAACCGGTCGCAATGTCATCCAGCGTCCGCAGACGGTAATTGAGTTCACCTTTCATCAGCGTCGCGGTCGACCGCCGTCGTCACCGCGACGTCGGCGGTGACATTGCCCAGGGTGCGCATGATATCGGGCAGCATCTCCACGGCGACCAGCAGCGCCAGCGGCTCAATCGGCACGCCCATCGCCATGGCGATCGGCCCGACCGAGACCACGAAGCTGAGCGTGCCGGGCAGCGAGACCGAGCTGAGTGAAACGAGGAAGGCGACCAGCACCCCAGCCCCCAGCGCCCAGGGCGAGAGCGGCGTTCCCGTCAGGTAAGCGGCATAGATCGCCACCCCCATGTTCATCGCCGGGCTGGTGCCGCGAAAGATCGCCACGGCCAGCGGCAGGACGAAATCGGCGGTCGATTCGCGCACCCCCAGCTTACGCGAGGCGGCCAGCATGGCCGGCAGACTGGCGAGCGAGGACTGGGTCGAGATCGCCACGGCATAGACCGGCAGCATGGCCTTGGCGAAGGCGCCGGGGCGGCGCCTGCCAATGGTCAGTGCGATTCCGACCGAGGCCAGCAGCACGACCAGGCCGGCCGCACTGACGATCACGATATAGTGCGCCAGCCCGCCGATCGCGTCGGCCCCGGTCTTGGCCCCCAGCGAGATCGCGAGGCCCAGCACGCCGATCGGCGCCAGCATCAGCACCCAGCCGACAATCACCATCATCGCCATCGCCAGCCCTTCGAAGAAGGTCAGCAATGAACGGCGCGGCGCTTCGGCGATGCGGGTGCAAGCCAGGGCAAACAGCGCCGCGAAGATCACCACCGGCAGCATCGCACCATTGGCGGCGGCCGAGAAAATGTTGCTCGGCACCATCGCTTCAAGGATTTCGGCAAAGCCCGGAACCTTGCCCGGATCGGTCGCCCCGCCACCACTCAGCGCCGCAACTGCGCCGGCCGGGATCGGGAACAGTTCGAGCAGCACGGGCACCACAACGGCCGACATGGTCCCCGCGAACAGCAGCACGGCCACGAACATCAAGACCGCGCGCCGCGCCAAGCGGCCGCCCCCGGCTGCCGCCAGGGTCTGGGAAATACCGGTCACGACCAGCCCGATCACTAATGGCAGGATCGTCAGCTGCAGCAGCTTGAGCCACAGGCTGCCCACTTCCTCGGCGATGCCCTGGACCGGCGCAAACCCGGCCTGGCCGCGAAACATCGTGCCGATCAAAAAGCCCAGCAGCAGCGCCAGGAAGGTCAGCAGGGCCGGGACCCTGATCTCCGGAAAGCCGGTTGATCCAGTCTGTTGCTGCATTGATGGCTCCCCGGTTGGTTAATGTCTGCGTGACATTGCTTCTGCCGCGCGACATAGCATTTCTTCAAGGTCTAGCGTGCTACAGGGTAAGTGATGGGACGCAACTATTTCGGTACAGACGGGATCCGCGGGCGCACCAATGCCGGCGTGATGACTGCGGTTACGGCGATGAAGGTCGGCCAGGCGGCGGGCACCCGCTTTCTGCGCGGCACGCACAAGCACCGCGTGGTGATCGGCAAGGATACGCGGCTGTCCGGCTATATGATCGAAAACGCACTGGTGGCGGGCTTCACCAGCGTCGGCATGGACGTGATCCTGCTTGGGCCGATGCCGACCCCAGCGGTGGCTCTGCTGACCCGCGAGCTGCGCGCCGATGTCGGCGTGATGATCTCGGCCAGCCACAACCCTTACGAGGACAACGGCATCAAGCTGTTCGGGCCTGACGGGTTCAAGCTCTCCGATGCCGACGAGGCCGCGATCGAGGCCATGCTGGAGCAGGACCTCCCGCTCGCCCCCGCGCCGCAGATCGGCCGGGCCCGCCGGATCGAGGATGCCCGCGGCCGCTATATCCACGCGGTCAAGGCCTCGCTGCCCGACGATATCCGGCTTGATGGCATGAAGATCGTGGTCGATTGCGCCAATGGCGCCGCTTACCAGGTCGCCCCCTCTGCGGTCTGGGAACTCGGCGCCGAAGTGGTCGCGGTCGGCGTTTCGCCCAACGGCACCAACATCAACGACAAGTGCGGCTCGACCCACCTCGACCTCGTCAAGGAAAGCGTCGTCGCCAGCGGCGCGGACATCGGCATTGCGCTGGACGGCGATGCCGACCGGCTGATCGTGGTCGATGAAAAGGGTCAGACGGTCGATGGCGATCAGATCATGGCGCTGATCGGCAGCCAGCTAGCCGCACGCGGCGAACTGCGCGGCGGCGGCGTGGTCGCGACGGTCATGTCGAACCTCGGCCTCGAACGCTTCCTCGATGGCAAGGGCCTCAGCCTGGTCCGCGCCAAGGTGGGTGACCGCTATGTGCTCGAGGCGATGAAGGCCGGTGGCTACAATGTCGGCGGCGAGCAGTCGGGCCACATGATCATGCTCGATCACGCCACCACCGGCGATGGCACGATTGCCGCGCTGCAGGTGCTGGCTGCCCTGGTGAAGAGCGGCAAGCGCGCCAGCGAGCTGATGCACCTGTTCGACCCGGTCCCGCAGCTGCTCAAGAACGTGCGCTTTGCCGGTGGCAAGCCGCTCGACGATGCGCGCGTGAAGGCTGTGATCGCCGAGGCCGAAGCCCAGCTTTCCGGGCGCGGCCGCCTGGTGATCCGCCCCTCCGGCACCGAACCGGTGATCCGCGTCATGGCCGAAGGCGACGATGCCGCCGAAGTCAATCAGGTGGTCGATGCGATCTGCGACGCGGTCAAGGAGGCGGCCAGTGCTTGAGATGCGCCCCGATTGCGAGAAGTGCGGCGCGGACCTGCCGGCCGAGCTGCCCGGTGCCTTCATCTGCAGCTTTGAATGCACCTTCTGCACCGAATGCGCCGACGCCCTGGACGAACGCTGCCCCAATTGCGGCGGCGAGCTGATGGACCGCCCGACCCGGACCAAGCCGCTTCAGGCCAAGTACCCGCCATCGACCGAGCGGAAGTTCAAGGGGTGAAGCCCCCGCGCATTCTCTCCATCGCCGGCTCGGATTCGTCTGGCGGCGCCGGGATCCAGGCCGACATCAAGACGATCACCATGCTGGGCGGCTTTGCCATGACCGCGATCACTGCGGTGACGGCGCAGAACACGCGTGGTGTGACTATGGTTGAGGCGCTCTCGCCCGCGATGGTCGCCGCCCAGATTGATGCCTGCGTCAGCGATATCGGCGTCGATGCGGTCAAGATCGGGATGCTGGGATCGCCCGAGATCGCCGCCGTGGTGGCGGAGCGGCTGGAGCAGCTCAGCATTCCAGTCGTGTTCGACCCGGTGATGATCGCCACCAGCGGTTCGATCCTGGCCGATGCCGCGACGATCGCCGGATTTGAGCGGCTGATGCAGCTCGCCACCCTGACCACCCCTAACGTGCCGGAACTGGAAGCGCTGGGCGGCCCGGCCGCCATGGCGGCACGCGGCGTGGCCTATCTCGCCAAGGGCGGCGATGCCGATGGGCCGACGGTCGAAGACGTGCTGGTGGTGCCGGGCGCAGCGCCACAAGTCTGGTCCGCCCCGCGCATCATGACCCGCCACACCCACGGCACCGGCTGCACCCTGTCGAGCGCGATTGCCTGCGGCCTCGGCGCTGGGCTCGATCTGGTCCCAGCGGTCGAACAAGCCCGCGCCTTCGTCCGCGCCGCACTAGAGGCCGCCCCCGGCTATGGCGCCGGCAGCGGCCCGCTGGGGCATCAGGCGGTTCAGTCCAGCTCGTAGAACTCGGCGATCTTGGCCCAGGCGTCCTCGGCCGTTTCGACCCAGTGGAACAGGTTCAGGTCTTCCTGATTGATCACGCCTTCATCGGCCAAGGCCTGGAAGTTGATTACCTTGTTCCAGAATTCCGCACCGAACAGCAGGATCGGGATCGGCTTCATCTTGCCGGTCTGAATCAGGGTCAGCAGCTCCATGAACTCGTCCAGCGTGCCGAACCCACCCGGGAACACCGCCACGGCCCGCGCACGCAGCAGGAAGTGCATCTTGCGCAGCGCGAAGTAGTGGAACTGGAAGGCCAAGTCTGGGGTGACATAGATGTTGGGGGCCTGCTCATGCGGCAGGACGATGTTGAGCCCGATCGTTTCCGCCCCGACATCGGCCGCGCCGCGGTTGGCCGCTTCCATGATCGAGGGGCCGCCGCCCGAGCAGACCACGAACTGGCGCATGCCCTTTTCGACGATCCCGCATTCGCTGGCGATCCGGCCAAGCTTGCGGGCCTCGTCATAATACTTGGACTTGGCGACCAGCCGCTCGATCACGGCCTTGCGTTCGGGCGTGGTGGCGGTCGCGAGTGCCGCCTCAGCCTCGTCTGGCGCGGGGATGCGGGCCGAGCCGTAGCAGACCAGAGTCGAGCCGATCCGCGCTTCGTCCAGCATCATCTCGCACTTCAGCAACTCCAGCTGGAAGCGGACCGGGCGCAGTTCCTCGCGCAGCAGGAAATCGGTATCGCGGAAAGCCAGCTTATAGGCCGGGCTTTGCGTCTGCGGGGTCGCCGCCAGATGCGATTCGACGAAGGAGGCTTCCTGTTCGGCCTTGTAGAAGCGGCGGCGGCTGAGCCGCTTTTCAGTAGGTTCGGTCATCAGGCCTTTTCCTTTGCGTACGGTAACTTGCCAAGCCCCAAAAACAGTTCGGCCCGCCGCTCGGTTGCAGAGCGCGGGCCGGTCGTTTCACCGAAGAATTGGATGCCCGACAAGGATTCGAACCTTGATTGACGGAGTCAGAGTCCGCTCTCTTACCAT
>JACDQK010000264.1 GCA_015657645.1 Novosphingobium sp. | reverse complement strand
CGACCCGATTGAACAGCCCGCGCCCAAGCCTGCGGCCAGCGCAGCGAAGAAGTCCGAAGCAGCCCCCAAGGCCAAGCCCGAAACCGCCAAGGGGGACCAGGACTGATGGCCACGCCGCGCATCGTCCGCACCTTTGGCGCGGTCAACATCGGTTCGTTCCGGATCTCGGCGATGGTCGCCGGGCTGACGGAAACGGGCGAGATGGTGGTGCTCGGCTCGGGCCACCGCGCCGCCCAGGGGATCAAGCGCGGCTATGTAACCGACATGCAGGCCGCGACCTATGCCGTGCGCGATGCGGTCGAACGGGCCGAGAAGATGGCGAACACTGCCGTCACTTCGGTCTGGATCGGCTCGTCCGGCGCCGGCCTTGCCAGCCAGGTCGCGCAGGTCGAGATCGACATCGGCGGCCGCCGGATCGAGGACGACGATATCGAGCATCTGCTGGTCGCCGCGCAGGGCGTGATCCAGCCCGATGGGCGGATGGTACTCCATGCCCAGCCGGCTCACTACACGCTCGACGGGGCGGATGGCGTGTCCGATCCCAAGGGTCTCCATGCCGAACGGCTGGGGGTCGATATCCACGTGATGCTGGCCGACGGTGCGCCGATCCGCAACATCACTGAGACGGTCCAGAACGCCCACCTGCAGGTCGAAGCCGTGGTCGGCTCACCGATCGCGGCGGGCTATGCCTGCCTCAACCCAGAAGAGCGCGACCTGGGCGTGGCCCTGGTCGAATTCGGTGCAGAGGTGACCAATGTCTCGGTCTATGCCTCGGGCATGCTGCTGGGTCTGGTGACCATCCCGATGGGTTCGGGCGATGTGACCGATGCGATCGCCTCGGCCTTCGGGATCCGCCGGTTCCAGGCCGAGCGGCTGAAATGCGTCCACGGCTCGGCCATCGCCAGCCCGTCGGACCACCGCGAGATGATCCCGGTCAATGCCCCGGGTGATGAAATGACCGGGCCGATCGCCCGCCACGCCGATGACAAGAACCGCATCCCCCGCGCCGAGCTGATCTCGGTCATTACCGAGCAGCTGGCCCGGCTGATGGAGGAAGTTTCGCGCGCGCTGAAGTCGCTCGGCTTCACCGGCCAGCGCGGGCAGCAGATCGTGCTGACCGGGGGCGGGGCGGAGCTGGCCGGTCTGGCCGACTACGCCCAGGCCGCGCTCGGCAAACCGGTCCGGATCGGGCGGCCACTGCACATTAAAGGTTTGCCAGAAGCCCATGCTACGCCTGGATTTTCCACGCTGGCCGGGCTGGTGCTCTATGCCGCGGCGGACCCGATCGACATCCGCAAGGTCGGGCGCGGCAAGCAGGAAATTACCCGGTTCGACAAGCTTGGGCTGGTCGGCCGGCTCTACCGCGCGGTGCGGGAGTATTTCTGAAACCTGCGTAAAGTCCCGGAAATGCTGAGGGTGACTGTGGACAACGTGGGATTACGGGTTGGAAACTTGGAATCTTGCGGTGCAGTAACCAAGATCATTGTTAGAATTGCATCCGCTTGCCGGACAGGAGAGCGCCATGAGCATCAATATCGGACCGCCAGCCGTTGAAGAGCTGCGTCCCCGGATCACCGTGATCGGGGTGGGCGGTGCGGGCGGCAACGCCATCGCCAATATGATCGGTGCCGGGATCGAGGGCGTCGACTTCGTGGTCGCGAACACCGATGCCCAGGCGCTGAACAATTCGATCGCCGAGCACCGCATCCAGCTCGGTCCGGATATCACCCAGGGGCTGGGCGCCGGTTCGCGTCCCGAAGTGGGCAAGGCCGCGGCTGAGGAAACCCTGGCCGAGATCGACCGCGCGCTCGATGGCGTGCACATGTGCTTCATCGCCGCCGGCATGGGCGGCGGCACCGGCACTGGCGCGGCTCCGGTCGTGGCCAAGGCGGCGCGTGAGAAGGGCGTTCTGACGGTCGGCGTGGTGACCAAGCCGTTCCTGTTCGAAGGCACCCGCCGGATGCGCTCGGCCGATGCCGGGATCGAGGAACTGCAGAAGCACGTCGACACCCTGATCGTCATTCCCAACCAGAACCTGTTCCTGGTGGCGAAGGCCGAAACCACCTTCAAGGAAGCCTTCCTGCTGGCCGATGAAGTGCTGCAGCAGGGCGTCCGCTCGATCACTGACCTGATGGTCATGCCGGGCCTGATCAACCTCGACTTTGCCGACGTCCGCTCGGTCATGGCCGAGATGGGCAAGGCAATGATGGGCACGGGCGAGGGCAGCGGTGAGAACCGCGCGCTCGAAGCCGCCGAAAAGGCGATCGCCAACCCGCTGCTCGATGGCGTGTCGATGCAGGGTGCGAAGGGCGTGATCATCTCGATCATCGGCGGCGACGACATGAAGCTGCTCGAAGTCGACGAGGCTGCGAACCACATCCGCGAGCTGGTCGATCCCAATGCCAACATCATCTGGGGCAGTGCCTTCAATCCGGATCTGCAGGGCAAGATCCGCGTCTCGGTGGTCGCTACCGGGATCGAGCAGAGCGCCAGCCAGGCCGAAGAAGCTGGCCGGCCGTTCAACCTGTCCGCCTCGCGCGGGCCGGTCCGGCCGCAGGGCGAGACCGCGCAGCCGCTTTTCGGTCGCTCCGCTCCGGCACCCGAGCCTGAGCCCGAGCCAGTCGCTGAAGCCGCGCCTGCGCCTGAGCCGGAACCCGAAGTCGCGCCCGAGGCACCCGCACCGGTCGCTAGCTATAGCGACGATGACGATTGGGACTCGGCTCCGGCTGCGGCTGACGCCGCCGCCACTGACGCTACCGAAGACGAGCCGCTCGAGCTGGAAATGGAAGCGGAAGAGCCTGCTCCTGCACCTGCTCCTGCCGCCGCAGCCGAACCGGCTGATGATCTGCTGAGCAATGCCTCGCGCCTGGTCGAGGAAGATCAGCCGGTCGCGGGCGGCCTGCCCGGTCGCCGTCGCGGCCTGGTGTCGAGCGATAGCGGTGAAGGCGCCGATTCTGGCGAAGGCGACGGCGATGGCGATGGCGATGCACCGATCCAGCCCGCCGCCAAGACGCCCCGCGTCTCAACTGGCGGCGCCACCTTGTTCGAGCGCATGGCCAACCTCTCGCGCGGCGGCCGTTCGAAGGACGATGACGAGGATGAGGACGATGGCGATGGCCCGTCGATCAGCATCCCGCGCTTCCTTGGCCGGCAGAATAACCAGTAAGGTCGATTGAGCCCGACGGTTCGGCGCAAAGCCGTTCCGCCGGGCACAATTTTCGACTATCGCCGCTGGGTCGCCAATTCGGCGGGTAGTCCGTCCTCGCTATCAGGGTCCCGATGTCCCCCTCCATTCCGGCCAGACTGGTCCGCTTCGCGCTGCTCACCGGCACCTCGTTCGGCCTTGCGCTGAACCCGGCCCTTGCCCAGACCGGGGCTCAGGCCGATGATGGCGAGGTCGATGCGGTCAGCCAGCCGGTGGTCCAGCCCTTGCCGGGCGGGCCGGGGATGCAGCTCAACTCTGCGCTGGGCAAGCTGGCCCGCAACCCGCGCGACGTCACGGCGCTGATTGAGGCGGGCAAGGCCTCGGCCTCGATCGGCGATGCCGAGGCGGCAATGGGCTTCTACCGCCGCGCCGATCAGCTCCAGCCCGCCAATGCCAATATCAAGGCCGGTCTGGCCGGGGCGATGGTCCTGGCCGAGGATCCCTATGGCGCCATTCCGCTGTTCGAGGCGGCCGAGCGGATTGGCCCGGTCGACCCCAAGCTGATGTCGGAGCGGGGCCTGGCCTATGACCTGGTTGGCGATAACGAGCTGGCCCAGCGCTATTACCGCCAGGCACTGACCGCCGGCCCGGACGACGAGACGCTGCGCCGCCTGGCGCTCAGCCAGGCGATTTCGGGTGATCGGCGCGGGATGGAAGTCACGCTCAGCCCCTTGCTGCAAAAGCAGGACAAGGCCGCCTGGCGAACGCGGGCATTTGCTTTCGCGATCCTGGGGCTGGGGACCGAGGCCGAATCGATCGCCCGCGCCAACCTGCCCGAAGCGGCAGCTGGGGGCATGGTTGCCTACCTGCGCTATATGCCGCGGCTGACCCCGGCACAGCAGGCGTCGGCCGCCAACCTCGGACATTTCCCGCGCGCGGCGGAGATCGGGCGGGACGATCCGCGGATGGCCGCCTTTGTCAGGCCCAAGGCCGTGCTGGCCGTGGCCGAAAAGCCCGCGGCGGCTACCGTTCCGGTCAAGAACGACCGCTCCAGCCGCTCACGCAATCGCCAGGCCGCCAAGCCGGAGGCGCCGAAGGTCGAAGCGCCCAAGCCTGCTCCGGTGCGGGTCGATGTCCGCCCGGTCCCGCCTGAGCCGCAGCCGGTCCGCGTGGCCGTGGCACCTGCGCCAGTTCCAGTTCCTGCTCCTGCTCCTGCTCCTGCTCCTGCTCCAGCGCCCGCGCCTGAGCCGCCCAAGCCAGCTCCAGCCGCGACCACGCCCGCCACCGGACCAGGCTTTGCCGTGCTGGACGGCGCGCCGGCATCCGGCACCGCGACCGGGTTTGACCTCGCCAAGACTGTCGCCGCGCCAGCTCCGGCCCCCGCAGCGGTCCCTGTGCCGGCTCCGCCGCCTGCGCCCGCACCGGTCGTGGTCGCGCCGCCGCCAGCACCCGTTCCGGCACCGGCGCCCAAGCCCGCCCCGCCGCGCCAGCGCAGCCTGGCCGATGTCTTTGCCGATCTGGCCCCGCCCAGCCGCGAGATCGAGCCGATCGCCGGGGCGGTCGACCTGCGCAAGATCGCCGCTGACCGGGCCAAGGCCGAAGCGGCCGAGACCAGGGCCGCCAAAGCCAAGGAAGCGGCGGCCAAGAGCCCGGCCGCGACCCAGCCAAGCCGGATCTGGATCCAGCTCGCGGCCAGCCGCGACAAGCCGGGCCTGGCGGGAGACTTCCGCCGGTTCAGCCGCAACGATCCGGAATTGTTCAAGGGTCGCAAGGGTTTCACCAGCGCCTGGGGCCAGGCGACGCGCCTGCTCACTGGCCCGTTTGCTAGCGAGAAGGCCGCTAACACGCTGCTGGCTCAGCTCAAGAAGGCCGGGATTTCCGACGCTTTCGTCTGGACCAGCCCGGCTGGCCAGGTGGTCGATCCACTACCCGGCGCGAAGTGACGCCACGGCGTCTTTTCCACACCTTGTAAACAGGGTTGTATAGTTTTGCGCAGCCGCGGCAGGCCTGCCCATTGTCGCCGGACCCGGCGCAACGCATCCAGCGCCCATGATGCAGGGTAACCGCGATTATCAGCGTGACGAGGATGCGGCTCCGGTCGACATGCTGGCGTCGCTTTTCGAAGCGCGCGGCTGGCCCTGCGAATTCGTCGGCGAGGACGAGATCTCGGGCGAGATCAAGGGCAGCTGGGCCAATTACACCGTGCGCGGCATCTGGCGGCGCGAGGACCACGTGCTGCAGCTGCTCTGCCTGCCCGATATTCGCGTGCCTGATGACAAGCGCGGCGGCGTTTACGAGCTGCTGGCCCTGGTTAACGAACAGCTCTGGGTCGGCCATTTCGATATCTGGTCGAACGGCAACGTCCTGCTGTACCGCCACGGCCTGCTGCTGGGTGATGAAGGCTTGCTGAGCCTGGCCCAGGCCCAGGTTGCGGTCGAAGCCGCGATCGAGGAGTGCGACCGGTTCTATCCGGCCTTCCAGTTCATCCTGTGGGGCGACAAGACCCCTGAGGAAGCGCTCGCTGCCTCACTGGTCGACGCGGCTGGAGAGGCCTAGAGCCGTGCCCATGGGCAGGCTCGATTCGATCCTCATCGTCGGTTGCGGCAATATGGGCGGAGCCATGCTGCGTGGCTGGCTGGCAGCCGGGGCCGATCCGGCACGCTTCACCATTGTCGACCCCTATCTGGCCGAGGCACCGGATGGTGTGGCGCTGCTGCGCGAACTGCCCGAGCGGAACTTCGATGCCGTGCTGCTGGGGGTGAAGCCGCAAGGCTTCGCCGAAGTCGCCGCCAATCTCGCCCCACAACTGACCGGTTCGACCCTGGTGCTCTCGATGTTGGCCGGGATCGAGCTGGCCAGCCTCGCGGCGGCCCTGCCGCAGGCGGCAGGCTGGGTGCGGATCATGCCCAATCTGGCCGCCGCCCTGGGCAAGTCGCCGATGGCCCTGGCCGAGCGCGGGCTGGATGCGGCCGCGCGCGACGGCGTGGCGGCGCTGCTCGCCCCGCTTGGCGCGCCCGAATGGATTGACGAGGCGCAGTTCGATCTGGCGACGGCGCTGGTCGGCTCCGGGCCGGCTTTCGTTTACCGGTTCATCGATGCCCTGGCTGCTGGCGGGGCCGCGCTGGGATTCACGCCTGAGCAGGCCCAGCGGCTGGCGCTCGCCATGGTTGAAGGGGCGACGCAGCTTGCCCGGCAATCGCCCCATTCCCCCGGTGACCTGGCCCGGATGGTGGCCAGCCCGGGCGGGACCACCGAAGCGGGCCTCAAAGTCCTCGATCAGGATCAAGCGCTTGAAAAGCTTGTTGCGGCGACTTTACAGGCCGCGCGGGACCGCGGAGCAGAGCTGGCGGCCTATGCGGCGGCAAGCAAAGAGAGTTAATCAGGACCATATCATTCCGATTTCTCTTGAAAGCGGACCCGATCTTACCGATATTCCCCGCTACCGGGCGGCTATCGTGTCGCCCGCAACACGGAGTTTGAGTCATCATGGCTAACTGGAACGATCCCCAGCCCACCAAGACGGGCTTCGGTGCGTCCCCCAGCCTCAATGGCGAAGTGCTTGGCACGGGCGCAACCTTTGACGCGGGTCTGCGCAAGCACATGCTCGCCATTTACAACTACATGGCCTCGGGCGTGCTCCTGTCGGGCATTGTTGCGCTGCTGTTCGCCAATTCGGGTCTCGCGGCCCAGGTCATGGCCACCCCGCTCAAGTGGGTGATCATGCTGGCTCCGCTCGGCTTCGTCTTCGGGATGAGCCTGGGTGCGAACCGCATGTCGACGGCTACGCTGCAGCTGCTGTTCTGGGGCTTCTGCACCGTCATGGGCCTGTCGTTGTCGACGATCTTCCTGGTCTTTACCGCCAGCTCGATCGCCAGCACCTTCTTCGCCACCGCCGGTGCCTTCGCGGGCCTGAGCCTGTTCGGCTACACCACCAAGAAGAACCTGTCCGGCATGGGCTCGTTCATGGTGATGGGCCTGATCGGCATCCTGATCGCGATGGTCATCAACATCTTCATGCAGTCGAGCGCGCTCCAGCTGGCGATCTCGATCCTCGGCGTGATCATCTTCGCGGGCCTCACCGCCTGGGATACGCAGCGGCTGAAGCAGGAATACTATGTGCTGCAGGGCACCGAATTCGCCGGCAAGGCGGTCGTGCTGGGCGCGCTGACGCTCTACCTGGACTTCATCAACATGTTCCAGTTCCTGCTGAGCTTCCTGGGCAACCGCGAGTAACT
>JACDQK010000263.1 GCA_015657645.1 Novosphingobium sp. | reverse complement strand
CACCAACAAGCAGAAGGCGAACGAGGGCTGACCCTTGGCTGATCCACTCGCCACGGCACTGACCGGGCGGCTCGGATGCCGCCTCCCCGTGATCCAGACCGCAATGGGCTGGATCGCGACGCCGCAGCTTGTGGCGGCGACCAGCAACGCCGGCGCCTTTGGCTTTCTGGCCGGCGCCGTGATGAAGCCGGCCGAGCTGGGCGAGGCAATCGCTCGGCTCAGGGACCTGACGCCGCACGCCTTCGGGGTGAACTTCCACTCGTTTCAGCCCGGTGCGGCCGAAATCGTCGAGATCATCCTGGCGAATGCCGACCGGGTGCGTGCGGTCAGCTTTGGCCGGGGACCCGATGCGAAGATGATCGGCCGATTCCGCGATGCCGGGATCCTGTGCATTCCTACCGTGGGCGCGGTGAAGCATGCCGAAAAGATGGTCCAGCTGGGCTGCGAGATGATCACCGTCCAGGGCGGTGAGGGCGGTGGCCACACCGGGTCTGTGCCAACTACCGTGCTGCTCCCTCAGGTCCTCGATGCCGTTGATGTTCCGGTTGTCGCCGCCGGAGGCTTCGGTGACGGGCGCGGGCTGGCAGCGGCATTGGCTTATGGCGCCTGCGGAATCGCCATGGTACCCGTTTCCTGATGACCGCCGAAAGTCCGGTTCCGGCTGCGCCAAAGTCGGCCTACGTCAAAGCCGGGACGCCGATATCGTCGTTTCGACCAAGGTTGACGGCATCCCGCAGCGGATGATCCTCAACCCCCTGCTGCGCCGGATCGAGGGATCAGGACGGACCGCGATGTGGTTGCGGGCGATCGAGGCGGGCCTTGAGATGAAACGCCAGACCGGGATGACCTGGGGTGAGGTGCTCGGCGCTGCTCGCGGCATGACCAGCCACGGCGAAATGCCGCTGAGCGCGGCGATGATGGCAGCGGCCGCGCCCATCATGATCCAGCGCGCGGTTGTTTCCGGTGATGCCGACCAGGGGCTGATGGCTACCGGCATGGTCGCCGGGCGGCTGACCGACTTGCCGACTGCCGCAGAACTGCTCCAATCGATCGAAACCCAGGCGCGCGAACGTATCGCGGCGCTCTGCGCGAAGGACTGAACGCCATGCCGATCACCACCACGATCCAGGATCGCATCGCCGAAATCGTCTTCGACGTACCCCCGGTCAATGCCTTCGACAGCGAGACCTGGATGTCGCTGCCCGCAATCATCACGGCAGCGGCCAGCAATCCTGAGGTCAACTGCGTGCTGATCCGCGCGGCCGAGGAAGCGCGCGGGTTCTGCGGCGGTGTAGATATCAAGGAAATGCAGGCTTACCCCGAGCGGATTACGGTCCTTAATCGCGGCAATTACCTGACCTTCAAGGCGATCCGCGATGCCGAGGTGCCGGTGGTGGTGGCGGCCCACAAGTTCGTGATCGGTGGCGGGATCGGCATCTGCGGCGCCAGCGACACGATCATTGCGGCCGACGATGCCTTCTTCAGCCTGCCCGAGGTTGATCGCGGGGCAATGGGCGGCGCCAGCCACCTGTCGCGGATGCTCCCGCTGCACAAGGTCCGCGCGGCCTTTTTCACGGGCGGGAATATCCCGGCGGCCGAAGCATACCGGCTGGGCGCGGTCGAAAGGGTCGTTCCGCGCGCTGATCTGGTGGCCGAGGCCCGTGCATTCTGCGCGGTGATCGCCAGCAAGAGCCGCAAGGCCCTGGTCATCGCCAAGGAAGCGCTCAACGGCCTGGAGCCGCGCGATGTCGACCGCGGCTACCGCTGGGAGCAGGGCTTCACGCTGGAAATGTACATGCATGAAGACAGCCAGAAGAGCCGCGATGCCTTCGTCGAAACGGGCAAGGCCGCGAAGTTCTGATGGACCTGGTCTATACCCCTGAACAACAGGCGTTCCGGGCCGAAGTGCGCGCGTGGATGGAAGCTCACGTGCCGAAGGAGCCGCTTGTCACGCTGGAATGCCGCGAAGGCTATGACCAGCATGTCGCCTGGGAGCGGACCCTGGCCAGCGGCAACTGGGGCATGGTCACCTGGCCTGAAGCCTATGGCGGGCGCGGGCTGGACCTGATCCAGTGGCTGATCTTCGAGGAAGAGTATTTCCGCGCTGGCGGCCCCAACCGGGCCAACCAGAATGGCATCTTCCTGCTCGGCCCGACGATCATGGAGTTCGGCACTGAAGAGCAGAAGGCCCGCTTTCTGCCGCCAATGGCGCGGGGCGAAGTGATCTGGGCGCAGGCCTGGTCCGAACCGGGCGCTGGCAGCGACATGGCCGCGATCCAGTCCAAGGCAGTGCGGGACGGCGATCACTATGTCATCACCGGGCAGAAGACCTGGTCCAGCCGCGCCGCCTTTGCCGACTGGGGCTTTGGCATCTTTCGCACCGATCCCGACAGCAAGCGCCACAAGGGCCTGACCTTCATCCTGTTCGATCTGAACAGCCCGGGCATCACCCGCCGCCCGATCCGCCAGCTTCACGGCGACACCGGCTTTGCCGAGCTGTTCTTCGACGAAGTTCGGGTGCCGGTCGAGAATTGCCTGGCTGGCGAGGGCGAGGGCTGGAACGTCGCCATGGCTACCGCCGGCTTCGAACGCGGCCTGATGCTGCGCTCGCCGGGCCGGTTTCAAGCTACGGCCAAGCGACTGGTCGACCTCTATCGCGCGCACGAGGCCGAGGCCTCGCCCGCTGCGCGCGAGGCTGTGCTGCAAGCCTGGATGCAGACGCAGGCCTATGCCTACAATACCTATGCCGTTGCCTCGAAGATCATGGCCGGGGGCAAGATCGGCGCTGAGGCCAGTCTCAACAAGATCTTCTGGTCCGAGCTTGACCGGATGATGCACCGCACCGCGATGCAGATCCTGGGCGCCCATGCCGAGCTGAAGCGTTTCGGCAATGGCCAGATCAATCAGTGGCTGGAAGGTTACATCTTTTCCTTGTCCGGCCCGATCTATGCCGGATCGAACGAGGTGCAGCGCAACATCATCGCCGAGCGCCTGCTGGGCCTTCCGCGGGTGGGAGCAGGCTGATGGACTTCCGCTTCACCGACGACCAGCTGACCCTGGCCGAGAGCGTTCGCGACTACCTGGCCGGGACACACGGCCCCGAAGTGCTGCGCCGGCTTGATGCAGAGGGCAACCGCGATCCCGCGATCTGGCAGGGGCTGACCGAGATGGGCCTGACCGGTCTGCTCGTGCCGGAAGAGCATGGCGGGCTAGGTCTTGGCCTGGTCGAAGCTGCGCTAATTGCCGCCGAATGCGGCCGCGCCTGCTTGGCCGAACCGCTGGTCGATACCGCCTTCGTTGCCGTACCCTGGCTGGTCCGGAACGGCGATCTGGCCGATCTCGGGGCGATTGCTGCGGGCGAGCGCCAGATGCCGCTACCGCACGTGCTCAATCCCTGGGTGGCCGATGGTGAAGGATCGGCGCTGGAAAGTGTCGATCCGCTGCGCAATCTGGTGATGTTTCCGGCTGCTGGCAGCGCCGATCCCTACCTGCTCGATCTTGGCGCGTTGATGAGCGCCGCGCAGTTGGTCGGCTTGGCAGATGCCATGCTTCACCAGGCAGTCGAATATGCCAAGATCCGCACCCAGTTCGGCCAGCCGGTCGGTGCCTTCCAGGCACTGAAGCACCAGTTGGCCAGCTGCGCCGTGGCCGTTGAATTTGCCAAGCCGGCCGTCTGGCGCGCCGCCGAGGCGCTCCAGGATGGGGGCGAGAGCGCCTCGGTCCATGTCAGCCATGCCAAGGTTGCAGCCAGCGACGCCGCGGTGCTGACGGCCGAGACCGCGATCCAGGTGCACGGCGCGATGGGCTATACCTATGAGGTCGATCTGCACTTCTGGATGAAGCGCAGCTGGGCGTTGAACGGCGCCTGGGGCGACCGCGCCTGGCATCTCAAGCGGATCGATCAAGCCGTTATCGGCGGCACTATGCCGATCGGCCCCGAACACACCTTTGCGTGAGGAATACCATGGCTGAAGCCTATATCATCGATGCTGTCCGTACGCCCATCGGGCGCAAGAAGGGCAGCCTGGCCCAGCTCCACCCGGCCGATCTGGGCGCCCATCCGATCAAGGCACTGGTCGAGCGGACCGGGATCGACGCCAACCTCGTAGACGATGTGGTCTGGGGCTGCTGTGACACGATCGGTCCGCAAGCGGGTGATATCGGCCGCACCGTTTGGCTGGTCGCAGGCCTCCCGCAGCACGTACCCGGCACCACGATCGACCGCCAATGCGGATCGAGCCAGCAGGCCGTCCACTTTGCCGCGCAGGGCGTGATGAGCGGAACGCAGGACCTGGTCGTTGCTGGCGGCAGCCAGGCGATGAACGCCATTCCGATTTCGGCGGCGATGCTGGCGGCAGAGCCTTATGGCTTCACCAACCCGTTCAACACCTCGCCTGGTTGGGTCGCGCGCTATGGTGACGGGATCCTCAACCAGATCAACTCGGCGGAAATGATCGCGGCGAAGTGGGGCCTGACCCGCGCCGAGATGGAAGCCTTCGCCGTAGCCAGCCACCAGCGCGCGCAGGCAGCGGCGGACAACGGCTGGTTCGCCAATGAAATCGCGCCAATGGCCGAACTGGCTGCAGACGAAACAATCCGCCCCGGCACTTCGCTGGAAGGTCTTGCTGGTCTGCGTACCGTGCAGGAAGGCGGGATCATCACCGCCGGGATTTCCAGCCAGAACTGCGATGGCGCAGCCGCCATGCTGGTCGCCAGCGCGCGCGCGGTGAAGGAACATAACCTCAAGCCGCGCGCGCGCATCCATCACATCTCGGTCCGCGCCGACGATCCGGTCTGGATGCTCACTGCGCCGATCCCGGCGACCGAACATGCACTGAAAAAGGCCGGGATGACCGTGGCCGACATCGATCTGTTCGAATGCAACGAGGCCTTCGCCTCGGTGCCGATGGCATGGATGAAGGAGCTCGGCATCCCGCACGAGAAGGTCAACATTCACGGCGGCGCGATTGCGCTGGGCCATCCGCTGGGCGCGACCGGTGCGCGGTTGATGACCACGCTGTTGAACGCGCTGGAACGCACCGGAGGACGCTATGGTCTGCAGACCATGTGCGAAGGCGGCGGCCAGGCCAACGTCACGATCATCGAGAGGCTGTAATGGGAATCTGCGACAACCGCACCGTCATCATCACCGGCGCCGCGCGCGGGCTGGGCCGGGCCTATGCCCTGGCCTTCGGCGCGGAAGGTGCCAACGTGGTGGTCAATGACATCGGCACCTCGCTCCACGGTGAAGGGCGCGACACCTCTGCCGCAGACGCAGTGGTCGACGAAATCCGCGCCGCCGGTGGCCAGGCGATCGCCAATTACGAGGACATCACCGACTGGGATGGTGCCAAGCGGATCGTCGATGCGGCGCTGGAAGCCTTTGGTGACCTTCATGTCATCGTCAACAATGCCGGCATCGTCCGCGACCGGATGTTCGTATCCGCCACGCTCGAGGAATGGGACGCGACCATGCATGTTCATCTGCGCGGCCACTTCTGCCTGGCGCGCCATGCGGTGAACTATTGGCGGGAAAAGCAGAAGGGCGGGGCCAATCCCGATGCCCGGATCATCAACACCTCGTCCGGCGCCGGATTGCAGGGCTCGATCGCCCAGGCAGCCTATTCTACGGCCAAGGGCGGGATCGCGGCGCTGACCCTGGTCCAGGCTGCAGAACTGGGGCGATATGGGATCACCGCCAATGCCCTGGCGCCGTCTGCCCGCACCCGCATGACGGAACAGGCCTTTGCCGAGAAGATGGCAACCGAGGGGCAGACCTTCGACGTGATGGACCCTGCCAATATCGCCCCGACGGTGGTCTGGCTCGGTTCGCCCCAGAGCGCCGAAGTGACCGGCTGCGTCTTCGAACTCGAAGGCGGCAAGATCATGCTCGAGGACGGCTGGCGCGAAGGCCCGGTCGTGGACAAGGGCGACCGCTGGGCGCCGACCGAGGTCGGTGCAGCGGTCGAACAGCTGCTCGCCGCTCGGGTGCCGCCGCGCAAGGTCTGGGGGACAGCGTAATGCACTTCGTCTTCACCGAAGAACAGGCGATGATCGCCGAAACCGTCCGCGGCTTCTTTGCCGAGCACGCAACCAGCGAGCGCACCCGCAAGGCCATGGCCGGCGACGGGATTGATCGCGCGCTGTGGGCCAGCTTCTGCACCGAACTTGGTCTTTCGGGCATCGGCATTGCGGAGGAGCTGGGCGGGGCCGGGCTAGGCATGATCGAATTTGCCATCGTGGCCGAGGCGGCGGGCAGCCAGGTGGCAGCGCTGCCGCTGCTGAGCCACGCCATGGCCGCACGGGCGATCGCCGTTGGCGGCTCGGCCGGGCAGCAGGCTGAATGGCTGCCGGGGATGCTGGGCGGGGAAGTGATCGCCGCCTGTGCCGGAACTGATGCCGTGGTGCAGGAGGGTGGGACGCTGTCCGGCACCTTCCGCTTTGTGCCGCATGGTGCCAGCGCCGACCTGTTCGTGCTGGGCGATCCAACCGGTGCCTGGCTGGTCCGCGCGGATACTTCCGGTGTCACTGTCACTGCCCACACCACAATGGACCAGACACGCCCCTATGCCACGGTGACGCTTGCCAGTGCGGCAGCCGAAGCGCTGCCAGGCGGCAGCGCTGGCTTGGTCGCAGCCCGCGAGACCGGCTGGATCTGCGTCGCGGCCGAGGGGCTAGGTGTAGCCCAGGCCGCACTGGACCGCACGGTGGCCTATTCGCGCGAACGGACCCAGTTCGGCCGACCGATCGGATCGTTCCAGGCCTACAAGCACCGCCTCGCCGATATGGTGGTAGAGATCGAACAGACCCGCTCGGCCGTCTACTGGGCTGCCTGCGCCGTCGACGAAGGTGCCGACGAAGCAGCCGTCGCCCTCCATGCCGCCAAGAGCTTTGCCGCCGACACCGCTTTCATGTGCGCTGGCAACATGATCCAGTTGCATGGCGGGATCGGCTTCACATGGGAACATGACGCGCATCTGTTCTTCAAACGCGCGCGGGCGTTGCAGTCGATGTTGGGCAGCGGCGAATGGCACCGGGAGCAGGTGGCCACGATGATTCTGGGAGAAGCGGCATGAAACTTGGCTTCTCCGCTGAAGAAGAGCTGTTCCGCCAGGAATGCGCCGAATGGCTGCAGGGCCAGATGGCCGGCGAGTTTCGCGACATCAAGGGCATCAGCACGCTGACCGCCAAAGCCGAACGCCGCAAGGAATGGGAGCAGCAGCTCGCCGCGCACAAGTGGTCGTGCATCGGTTGGCCCAGCGAATGGGGCGGGCGCGATGCCACCCTCGCCCAACAGGTGATCTTTGCCGAAGAATATGCCCGGGCCGGAGTGCCTGGCCGGGTCAATCACATCGGCATCGAACTGGCCGGGCCGACGATCCTGGCCTTCGGGACCGAGGAGCAGAAGCAACGCTTCCTGCCAGGGATTGCCGCCGGGCAGACCATCTTCTGCCAGGGCTTTTCGGAGCCGGGTGCAGGTTCGGACCTCGCCTCGGTTCGCACCAAGGGTCGGCTTGAGAATGGCGAATGGGTGGTCAACGGTCAGAAGATCTGGACCAGCCTGGCGCACATTTCCGACTGGATCTTCGTCGTCACCCGGACTGAGGAAGGCTCGAAGGGCCCCAAGGGCCTGACCTTCCTGATGATGGAACTCGATCAGCCCGGAATTGAGGTGCGCGGGATCAAGCAGATCAACGGCGATGCCGAATTCAACGAAACCTTCTTCACCGATGCCCGCTGCGCTGCCGATTCCATGATCGGCGGCGTCGGCGAGGGCTGGAAGATCGCCATGGGGCTGCTGGCCTTCGAGCGCGGGGTTTCGACGCTGGGCCAGCAAATGGCCTTCCGCAACGAGCTGGACGAGATCATCGCCGCGGCAAAGGAAACCGGTGCGGCCAGGAACCCGCTGATCCGCCAGCGCATTGCCAAGGCCGAGATTGGCCTGCGGCTGATGCGCTATGGTGCGCTGCGGATGCTGTCCAACACCGATCACTCCAAGATCGATGGCGCGGCGCTGACCTACAAGATCCAGTGGGCCACCTGGCGGCGCAGCCTGGGTGAACTGGCGATGGACGTGCTGGGCCAGGCGGGTGAACTGGCCGAGGGTGCTGATTATGAATGGCCGGTCCTGTCCAACCTGTTCCTCTATAGCCGGGCCGACACGATCTATGGCGGCACCAACCAGATTCAGCGCAACCTGATTGCCGAGCGGGGCCTTGGCCTGCCGCGCGAACCCCGAGGAGATGCCTGATGGCTGCGCCTGTTCCTGCCTATCCCGAACCCCGCAACCTGCTGAAAGGCAAGACGGTGGTGGTTACCGCTGCTGCCGGCACCGGGATTGGCTATTCAGTGGCCAAGCGCGCCGCTGAAGAGGGCGCAACCGTCCTGATCAGCGACTTTCACGAGCGGCGCCTGGGCGAAGCAGCGGACCGGATCGCGGCCGAGGTCGGCTGTGCCCGCCCCGCGACCGTGGTTTGCGACGTGACCAGCCAGGATCAGGTCGATGCGCTGCATGCCGCGGCGATCCGCGAATTGGGACACATTGACGTGCTGATCAACAATGCCGGGCTGGGCGGCGAGGTCGATGTGGTCGACATGACCGACAAGCAGTGGTTCCGCGTCCTCGACGTTACGCTCAACTCGGTGTTCCGGATGAGCCGCGCCTTCCTGCCCGCGATGTATGCGCGCCAGTCCGGGGTCATCGTCAACAATGCCTCGGTGCTGGGTTGGCGGGCACAGAAGGGGCAGGCACACTATGCCGCGGCCAAGGCCGGGGTCATGGCCTTTACCCGCTGCTCTGCAGTCGAGGCAGCCGAGCACAACGTCCGGATCAATGCGGTTGCGCCTTCGATCGCGATGCATGCCTTCCTGGCGAAGGTGACCACCGATGATCTTCTGGCCGAACTGTCGAGCCGCGAAGCCTTCGGCCGTCCGGCCGAGGTCTGGGAAGTGGCCAACGTGATGATCTTCCTCGCTTCGGACCTGTCCTCCTACATGACCGGGGAAGTTGTCTCGGTCTCGAGCCAGCGGGCCTGACCATGCCAAAGATTTACAGCAATCCGCGCGATCTGCTCGGCCAGGAAGGAACTATCCTCGGCCCGACCGACTGGCTGGCGATCGAGCAGGACCGGGTCGATGGCTTTGCCGAGGTGACCGGTGATCACCAGTGGATCCATGTCGATGCCGAACGGGCCAAGGATGGTCCATTCGGCGGAACCATCGCCCACGGCTACCTGACCATGAGCCTGGTCAACTTCTTCCTGCCCGACCTGATCGAGGTGCGCGGCTTCACGCATGCGGTGAATGTCGGCGCAGACCGTCTGCGCTTCCTGGCGCCGGTCAAGGTCGGCAGCCGGATCCGCGGAGCCGGTGAGATCGTCTCGGTCGAGGAGGTCAAGGGCGCGATCCAGTCGGTGGTCCGCGTGACAGTCGAGATCGAGGGCGGCGAGAAGCCGGCCTGTGTGGTCGACACGATCAGCCGCTATTTTCCGGAGAACTGAGCATGCCCACGCCCGAGCAAATGGAAGCGGCAGTTCACGCCTATGTCGAGGCCTTCGCCAAGGGCGATCCTGATCTGGCTGTGGCGATTTTTGCCGAAGACGCCGTGGTTGAGGACCCGATCGGCACGCCGCAGCGAATCGGCCATGCCGCAATCCGTGAGTTTTACGTCGCTTCAATGGCGACAGGGGCCAAGCTGGTGCTGGACGGGCCGGTGCGGGTGGCGGCCAGCCATGCCGCCTTCGCCTTTCACGTGCCCTTGCATTTCGACGGCAAGGACATGGAAATCCATGTCATCGATACCTTCGCCTTCGATGCAGACGGCAAGGTCAAGGAGATGAAGGCCTACTTCGGTCCCGGGAACATGCATGGCTGAGCCGCTGCCCCTGACCATCCCGCATGCCGCCGCGGCTGCAGCGCAGCGCTGGCCCGATGAAGTGGCGCTGATCGAGCGCGGCGAGACCCGCACCTTTGCACAGCTCTGGCAGGAATGCCGCGCGGCCGCTTCGGCGCTACGCGAACGCGGGGTGCGGAGCGGTGACCGGATTGCGATCTGGGCGCCCAATTGCCGCGAGTGGGTTGTGGCTGCTGTCGCGGCTCAGACTTGCGGCGCGGCGATCGTGCCGCTGAACACGCGCCTCAAGGGGCGCGAGGCGGGCGACATTCTGCGTCGGACCCGGACCAGGATGCTGTTTACCGTCAAGGGGTTCCTGGGCATCGACTATCCCGCGCTGCTCAAGGCGGAGAACTTGCCTGAGCTTGGCGAGACCGTTCTGCTGGATAGCGGCTTCGGCGCCTTCATCGCCAGCGGCAAAGGCGCGGCCGATCCGCGGGTAGATGCCAGCTTGGCTGCCCTGACCCCGGACCACGTTTCCGACATCATGTTCACCAGCGGCACCACCGGCCTGCCCAAGGGTGTGTTGATGACGCACGGCCGGATCCTGCCGCAGGTTGGCGTCTGGATCGGCAACACTGGCCTCGCGCGGGGCGAGCGCTATCTGATCGCCAACCCGTTCTTCCATTCCTTTGGCATGAAGGTTGGCTGGGTCGCTTGTCTACTGGCCGGCGCGGTCATGGTCCCGATGCCGCAGTTCGACGTCGCTGAGGCGATCCGGCTGATCGAACAGGAGCGCATTGCCTTCCTGCCCGGCCCGCCGACGATCTTCCAGATGCTGCTGGCCGAGCGCGAGAGGCAGCCGTTCGATTGCTCCTCGCTGCGCGGCGGTACAACTGGCGCCGCGACGGTCCCCCCCGTGCTGATCGAGCGGATCCGCAGCGAGTTGGGCATGCGCGACATCATCACCGCCTATGGCATGACCGAATGCGTCAACATCACCTCGTGCCGGCCGGGCGATCCGGTTGAGCTGATCGCCCAGACCTGCGGCGCAGCGATCCCCGGCAACGAGGTGATAATTGCTGGCGAAGACGGAAGCGAGGTTCCGCGCGGCGAAACCGGAGAGATCTGGGTACGCGGCACGGGCGTGATGCTGGGCTACCTCGACGATCCTACGGCAACTGCCGAAGCGATTGATCCTGCTGGCTGGCTCCACACCGGCGATGTCGGGACGATGGATGCGGGCGGCTATGTCCGCATTACCGACCGCAAGAAGGACATGTTCATTTCCGGCGGGTTCAACGTTTATCCGGCCGAGGTTGAGAAGATCCTGGCGGCGCATCCGGCAGTCGGCATGGTTGCCGTGGTTGGCGCCCCTGACGAGCGAATGGGTGAAGTGGGCGTTGCCTTTATTGTGCCGCGGCCCGAAGCCAGGGTCGTTCCCGAGGAAGTAATCGCCTGGTCGCGCGACAACATGGCCAATTACAAGGTGCCCCGCCGGGTTGTTGTGGTGGACGATCTGCCGCGCAATGCTTCCGGGAAGGTGCTGAAGATTGAATTGAAAGCCTGACACGGATCCACCC
Source organism: Novosphingobium sp. (assembly GCA_015657645.1). Taxonomy (GTDB): domain Bacteria; phylum Pseudomonadota; class Alphaproteobacteria; order Sphingomonadales; family Sphingomonadaceae; genus Novosphingobium. Next base: position 28,952 of record JACDQK010000263.1, on the reverse strand, counting down.
GCGCTAATCGAGGGTTGCACAATGACGAATGGCGTAGTGGCGATCACAGGTGCCGCCCGGGGGATCGGGGAAGCTCTGGCAAGAGAGGCGGTCAGCCGCGGCTACGACGTTGCCCTGTTCGATCAGGATCTGCCTGAACTGGAAAGCTTGCGGTCAGCCCTGGGCGAGGACAGGTGCAAGATCTCCTCAGGAGATGTCAGTAGCGATGCGGATCTGCGGCGTTTCAGCGAGATCGCGGGTTCATTCGGCAAGCCACTGCGAATGGCATTCGCTAACGCCGGCATCCTGCGCGCCGGAGATATCCTCGATCAGCCGATTACGGATATCGAGCAGATGCTGGCCGTCAACGTCATGGGGCCGATAAGGACGGCAAGGGCACTGGTGCCGCACATGCAGCACCAGGACGAGAAATCAATCTTCGTGTTTACCGGTTCAACTTCAATGCTTTCAGCTGCTCCCGGCTTTGGCGGCTATGCTGCGACCAAGCATGCCTTGCTGGCCGTGGCCGAAGCACTGGATGCCGAACTGCTGCAGGCCAAGTCTCCCGTCCGTGCGGCTATCCTGTGCCCAGCGGCCGTCCAAACCGGCATTGCCGACGGTAAGACGACCTTGCTCCATCGCCTCAAGCGCCGAATGGAAACGCACGGCATCAGCCCGGCGGAAATGGCGAAGCTGGCGTTCGATGGCATCATCGACAATCAGAGCGTCATATTTTCGAGTGAGCCAAGCAAGGATGTGGCGCGGCGTCGGCTGGATATCCTGCTGTCGGGATCTTTTGTCAGCAGAGCATAGCTGCGGGAGCGCGGCTTGCGTCAGACTGGCAGCGCCGCCAGGTGACCCATGGGAAGCCGCCTATTCCGCGAGTCCGACGTTCTCCGAAGCTCGCCTTTGCAACTATCGGTGAGCGCGTGCTGTTGGCGGTTTAAAGCGGCCTGGCCAGCGGCTTACGCGTAAAGCGGATCGTCTGGTTTGCGCCCCGCAGTCCGTAGCCCGGCAACCGCGCGCCCTTGGGGATCGTGCGAGGCGGGGGCCAGTCTGGTCCAGCTCATGACGATCATCCGCGTGTCAATCCGCCACTCCGCGCCGCGCCGTTCAAACCGGTCGATATAGCGGCCGAGGTAGGTCATCTCCTCGCCCTGGCCGTCGGCGGGGAAATGGCCGGCGGTGACATAGGTTTCGACCAGCGCGGATGCTTCGCCCGCAAACTCGATCAGCGTCTGGCCGAGCTGGTGATGGGTCTGGCCCCAGCTGCGGATAGCCTCGACCAGCAGCGGACAGAAGGGCTGTGCCGGCCCTTTGTAACCGCCATAATCGACGCTGGCATCTTCCCAAAAGCAGCGGGTGAGGAGCTCTGGATCGGCCCGATCGACCCCGCGGCAATAGCTGGCCAGAACTGCCTGGATCGCGGCCTCATCGGCCAGCCGGGCGGCGCTCGGGATCGCCCCCGTGCCGCTCATCCGCGCTTCCCGCCAGCTTCCCTATCCATATCGCCAAGTTACCGCTGCGGGCCCGGCCGTAGTATCCGCAAAATGGAGAGGGAGCTATGAGCGCAGGTGCTGACCGGCAGGCGATCATCGATCTGGCCGCCAATTACATGCGTGCACTGGACCGGCTCGACCAGGCGCTGCTCGAGGCGCAGTTCTGGGATGATGCGCACCTGGCCTATGGCATCTACGAAGGCGGCCCGCGCGAATTCGCCGCCTTCTGCATGACGGCGCTGTCCGGCCATGACCGCAATCACCACATGCTGGGCCAGCACTTGGTCGAGATCGTTGGCGACGAGGCCTTTGGCGAGGTCTATTATCAGGCCTATCACCGGCTGACCGATGAGCATGGCGCCAAGCGCGATCTGGTGATCGCGGGCCGCTATGTCGACCGCTGCGAAAAGCGCGGCGGGGTCTGGAAATTCGCCTACCGCTCCGAGATTGTCGATTGGGCGCGGGACGATCCCGCCAGCGACACGATCCTCAAAGCAACGCCCTTTATCCTGGGCCAGCGCAAGCCGGCCGATCCGCTTTACAACCGCGCCGCCATGCGGAGCCGCGCATGAGCCGGCCCGATCTGACCGCGCCTTCCGATCCCGCCTTGGCCCCGGGCGAGGCGCGCTGCCCTGGCCCTTCGATGCAGGACATCCTGGATGCTGACGGCGACAACCCGCCGGCGGCGATGCGGGACGAGCAATACCGCTTCATCGGCAATGCCGACCTGCCGTTCGATCGCTATCACGACCCGGCCTTCCTTGGGCGCGAGCTTGAACAGCTCTGGCCCAATGTCTGGCAATGGGCCTGCCGCGAGGAGCATATTCCCGATCCGGGCGACCGCTATGTCTACGATGTCGGCCCCCATTCGGTGCTGGTGGTGCGCGGCGCCGACGCGAAGATCCGGGCCTTCATCAACAGCTGCCCGCACCGCGGCATGAAGTTCGCGGCAGAGGGATCGCGCGGGGTGCGGCGCAGCCACATCCGCTGCCCGTTCCATGGCATGAGCTGGAACCTCGACGGGTCGCTGCGCGAGATTCCCTGCCGCTGGGACTTCCCGCATGTCGATGAGGCCAATTTCGGGCTGGACGAGATCGCCTGCGAAAGCTGGGGCGGCTTCGTCTTCATCCACATGGGCGAGGCGCCCCCGCCGCTGGCCGAACAGCTTGAAGTGCTGCCCGAACATTTCCGGCTGTGGCCGATGCACGACCGCTATGTCGCGCTGCATACTGAGAAGGTGCTGCCAGCCAACTGGAAGATGGCGATGGAAGCCTTTCTTGAGGCGTTCCACGTGCTCGAGACCCACAGCCAGGCGATCTACACCGCCGCCGATGCCAATGCCCAATACGACATCTTCGGCCCGCACGTGTCGCGCTTCATGCATGCGGTGGGTGTGCCGAGTCCCCATTTGCAGCAGGAGGTGAGCGAGGCCACCCTGTTCGGCAAGCTGGGCCGCGACCCGGCGCAGCTGCCGGCCGGTGCTTCGGCGCGGGCCGAACATGCGAAGCTGCTGCGGCAGGAATTGGGGGCGCAATTCGGTGTCGATCTCTCCGCCGTCTCGACCAGCGAGATGATGGATTCGATCGAATACTTTCTGTTCCCGAACGCCTTCTTCTTCCCCGGCATCAATATCCGGCTGTGTTACCGCTTCCGCCCGCTGGGCGTCGATCAATGCCTGCACGAAATCCTGGTGTTGCAACCCCTGCCCAAAAGCGGAGAGCGCCCGCCGCCGGCCAAGCCGATCCGGCTGGGCGTGGCAGACAGCTACACGACGGTGCCCGGCTTTGCCCTGGCCGAGATCCTCGACCAGGATACTGACAACCTTGCGCTGCAGCGCGACGGGGCCAAGGCCTCGCGCAAGCGCGGGCAGACACTGGGCAATTATCAGGAAGCGCGGATCCGCCAACTGCACCTTACGCTCGATGACTATCTGGCGGGCTGAGGGCGTGTGACGGCGCACCGTCAGGAGACCGAAATGTCTGCATCCCAGCCCCAGCCCCAGCCGCAGGCGCCTGACAAATCGCCCATTCCGATCCGCAATTTCGACAAGGACCGGTATCTCTCCCGCGACTGGATGGAGCGGGAGCGGCAGGCGCTGTGGGCGCACACCTGGCTCGTCGCCGGACTGGCCTGCGACGTTCAGACCGCCGGCCAATACTTTACTTTCGAAATCGGCGCGGAAAGCCTGATCATTGCGCGCGGAACCGACGGGCGACTGCGGGCGCTGCACAATGCCTGCACCCACCGCGGCACCCGTCTGGTGACCGAGCCGCTGGGCGTCCTGAAGAAGTTCGTCTGCCCCTATCATGCCGGGGCCTATGGGCTGGATGGCGGATTGCAGGGCGCGCCGGGCGCTTCGCGCTTTTCCAATGGCTTGCCGAAAGCGCAGCTGGCGCTGCGGGCGGTCGAGGTTGAGGAGGCGTTGGGCCTGGTCTTTGTGCGCCTGACACCGGGCGGGATCACACTGCCTGATTTCCTGGGCCCCGTGCTCGACTTGCTCAGGCCTTACCGCCTGGAAACGATGAGCGTCACCAACGATCAGTCGGTCTCGCATACCTGCAACTGGAAGGCGATCCTCGATAACTTCGCAGAGCTCTATCACGTGCCCTTCATCCACCCGATCCATCGGCGGATGTTCGAGTGCGCAACCGCCCCGATCGAGCTGTTCGAACATGGCCACACGGCGGTCTATGTGCCGGGCGGCGTGACCGACTCCGGCTTCCCGACGCCCGAGGTGCCAACCGACATGCTGACGCTGCAACTGCGAGCCGTCGGTCTGGATCCCGAGGACTATCGCGGGCGGGTGGCGGAAATCAGGCCGGCCCTGCAACGCGCCAAGCGTGCCATCGCACAGGAACGGGGCCTGGCCTATGCCGACCTGTCCGACGCGCAGTTAAGCGATGTCTGGCAGTTCAATCTGTTTCCCAACATCATCCTGTCGGTCACGCCGGAAAGCGCCTGGCTGATGCGATCCCGGCCCGACGCTGGCGATCCCGGCAAGAGCCAGTTCGACATGATCACGCTGGTGCAGTTCCAGGGCAGCGCGGAAGAAGCACAGCGCGCCAAGGGCCAGGATGGGGTGGCAATCGGCACCCATTTTCGCCTCAACGGCCCGCGGCCAGACGACTACCAGCGCCCGCCGCGCGATGCCTTTACCCATGAGGATATCATTGCCGGTCGCAAAAGCATGACCGTGACGATCGATGAAGACATCTCGCTTTTGGCGCGGGTGCAGGAAGGCATGGCCTCTAGTGGGTTCCAATCGGTCTGGCTGAGCGACGAGGAATGCCGCGTCCAGCACTTCCATGATGCGCTGGATGCGTGCCTGGCGGCACACGGCTGACGGAGCGCGGCTCAATCCCGCAGGGCTGTGTACCGGAAATCGCGGAAAGTGCAGGCGCCGGGGCCAGCGGCGTAGAGCCCCGGCTTGAGCGCTAGGAAGCCGCCGCGCACGTTGTGATGATAACCGGATACTTCCATGCCGCGGTCAAAGCGTTGCCAGGTCTGCCCGCCATCGCCGCTGGTGTGGAACGCGACGATGTGTTCGCGGTTGGTGACGCGTAGCTTCATCCGCCGCCCATGGGGATTGGCCGGGCGGCCGCGCTCGATCCCGTACTGGTGAGTGACGAAGCGGCGCTCGTCGAAACCCAGCCCGCAATAGAGCTTGTCGTCATAGAACAGCACCAAGCCGGCTGTGGCGCCGGCGGCCAGCTCGATATCGCATTCGAACTGGTAGGAGCGATCACCAGCCGTCAACAGCAAGGGCGAGCCGCTGGAGGGAGCGAGGCCCTTGCCGGTAAGGTGCAGCGCGCCGTCTGCCACCCGGATGCGGTCGGTCTCGTCCGGGGCGGGGCGGAAGAAGGTCCATTTGGAGCCGAGCAACAGCGGCGCGCTGAAATCGTCGGACAGGGCCATGCCGTGGGGCAGGGCCTGCCCGCCGCGGGGCTTGCGGATCGGACGTGAGAGGTCGCCGCCGGTCATCCGGAACCAGCCGTCGCGGGTCCATTCGACGGGGTCGAGCAGGCATTGGCGGCCCAGCGTCCAGAAGCCCGCCGCATAACCATGATAGAGCGACCACCACGAACCATCCGGCCCTTCAACCAGCGACGCGTGTCCGCGCGACCACCAGGCCTCGCCCGCCGATAGGGTGCGCACCAGCGGATTACGGGGGTGCTGTTCCCACGGGCCGTGAAGCGAGCGTGAGCGGGCGGCGATCACCATATGCCCGGTAGGCGGCCCAGCCGTTCCGCCGACTGCGGTGATCAGATAGTACCAGCCGCCACGGACGGTGATCGAGGGGCCTTCGGGGGAGAAGCCTTCGACATCCCAGGTATCGGGATAGCGCCAGGGATCGTAGACATGCTCGACCGGCCCGGTGACCGACAGGCCATCGTCCGCCAGTCGGACGCGGTCCCCGCCGGAAAGGAACAGCCAGCGCGAACCGTCCTCGGCCACGGCGTGGCAGGGGTCGATGCGGCTGTGCAGGCCAAGGGGAAGCGGATCGCTCCATGGTCCGTCGATATGGTCGGCCCAGATCACATAGATGTCGTTCCGCGGCTGGGCCTTGACCGGGATGTAGATGAAGTAGCGCCCCGCGTGCTTCTCCAGACTGACCGCCCAGACCGAACCGATATTGCGGTGGAGCGCAGCCTTGCGCGGCTGCCAGTTCACCAAATCGCGGCTGTGCCAGATCGTCAGGCCGGGATAGGCATCGAAGCTGGAGAAGGTCAGGTAATAGTCGTCGCCGTCCTTCAGCACCGCCGGGTCAGGCCGGTCGCCCGAGAGGACCGGGTTGAGGAAGCGGCCATTACCCAGGTCGGGCTGGCGCTGGCCTTCGATCCCAGTGCGGACCGGTGCGGCGGCGCTGAGCGGCAGGGCCGAGACCAGCGGGGCCAGCACCCCGGCCTTGAGCAGGTCGCGCCGGTCCATCAGCCAAGACCCACAGTGCGGGCCCAGGCGCGCCACAAGTCAGGCCAGGCCTCGGCCGGCTTGCCAACCGCCTTGCGCAGGCCAAAGCCATGGCCGCCATTGGCAAAGAGGTGCGTTTCAACCGCGATACCGCGTGCCTTGAGCGCCGCGCGCAGCCGCAGGGAATTTTCGGCCGGGACGACATCGTCATCCTCGGCATGCAGCAGGAAATGCGGCGGGGCGTCGGCCGGCACCTGCCGGTCGGGCGAATAGAGCGCCTCCCGCTCAGGCGTCGGTGTAGCGCCGAGCAGCAATTGGCGCGAGCCGGGATGGGCAATCGTCGGGTCCATGCTGACCACCGGATAGATCGGCGCGGCGCTGTGCGGCTTGGCGGAAAGACGATCGGCGGCATCGACCGGCTGGTAGACACTGGCGGCAAAGCGCGTGGAGAGGCTGGCGCAGACATGGCCGCCAGCGGAAAAGCCCATGGCGGCAACGCGCTCCGGATCCACGGCAAAGTCGCGCGAGCGGTGGCGGATCAGGCGCATGGCGCGCTGGGCATCGGCCAGCGGGACGTCGGGTCCGGCGGCCCAGCCTTCGCCGGGCAGGCGGTAGAACAGGACAAAGGCGGTGAAACCGCGCGCGGCCAGCCAGCGCGCCATCTCGTAGCCCTCCTTGTCGACCACGACCCAGCGATAGCCGCCGCCGGGCGTGAGGAGCACAGCGGCGCCATTGGGCCGGTCGGGCCGGAACACGGCCAGGCGCGGGCGGGTGATACCGAAGACTGCGCGATCGGTGACGAGCGGATCGGTTGAGCGTTCGTTGACCGTCTCGGTCAGCGCCTTCGGGGGCAGGCCGGGCGCACCGGCGGGCCAGAGGTCGATCGTTTCGACCGGCTGCGGCTGGCCAGGGGGCAGCGCGCCAATGGCAACGGGCGGAGGCGTTTGCGCCCCCGCCCGTGCGGTAAGGGTGGAGGCCAGCCCCGCGACAATCAGCGACCTGCGGTCAATCGTCATCGGGAACCGGCCTCCGGGAGGTACGTGTGATCAGAGCTTGAACCGCGCCCCAAACAGGATCGTGCGGCCGAAATGGTTGTTCTCGTAATTGCGATCCGCGTCAAAGTCAGTGAAGCGGTAGCGGTAGGTGTCGAGCAGGTTGTTGCCTTCCACCGATAGTTCGATCCAGTCGGTCAGCTTGTAGCGGATCGAAGCATCGAGGTTGGTGGTGGCGCCATAGCCTTCAAGCAGGTTGCCCGTGCCCGAAGCGCCTTCGTGGTAGCGACCACGATAGGACAGCATCACGCGGGCCGCGAACTTGCCGTCATCGTAGTAGAGCGTACCGTTGTAGGCCTGCTTGGAGACGTTCGACAGCGTGTTGCTTACGGTCACGTTCTGCAGCGCGCCGCCCGGGGCAATCGCCGGACCCTGCAGGTTGAAGGTGGCGTTCGAGCTGATGAAGGTGGCGTTGGCGATCACGCCGAAGTGCTTGAAGAAGCCATCGGTGAAAGCGCTGAACGGCACCTGGGCAGCGAATTCCCAGCCGTTGAGCGTTGCGCCTGAGCCGTTGACCGTGGTCGAGAGCGTCCAGATCGGCTGGCTGAGCTGCGCCGGGTTGAGCGCAGCCGGCGAGCTGGGGCTCAGCACCGAAGCCGGCAGGCCGGTCTGGGTGAAAGTGGCGCCAGTGATCGAGGCCGACTGGGTGAAGCTGCTCACGTCCTTCTTGAACCAGGCGACCGAGAGCACGGCCTGCGGAGCGAAGTACCATTCGGCGGCCAGGTCATAATTGGTGGCGCGATAGGGCTCGAGGAACGGGTTGCCGCTGGTCACGCGGTAATTGAAGCCGTCGGCCGAACCGCCCGGCGTCAGCGAGCCGAGCGTCGGACGGGTCATCACCTCGGCCACGGCAGCACGCAGGATCACGTTCTGCGTCGGGAACAGCGCCAGGTTGGCCGAAGGGAGCCAGTCATCGTAGTCGCGGGTGACGGTGGCCTGCGTGCCACTGACCAGGCCATAGGAGCTCTGGTCGGTCTTCACATAGCGGATCCCAGCATTGAGCGCATATTCCAAACCGCCGAGGTCGCCCTTCAGGTCCGCCTGGAAGTAGGCGCCCTTGGTGGTTTCCTGGACGCCGCGGATATTGCCGGCGTCGTTTGCGAGTGGACGGTTGTAGAGCCCGGTGAAGGCTGCCGCCGCATCGAGATTGGGGACCAGCCAAGAATTGGTGTTTCCGGCCGGCTGACCGGCGTTGCCGAGGTTGAACATCTGCGACAGCGCGGCGGTGACCGGGAAGCCATAGACTGCAGTCGGGCCGAACAGACTGGTGGGTGAGCAGGCGATGGTGCCCGAGGTGCTGGTGACCAGGCTGGTGCCGCCATTGCCGCAAACTGCCGTGTCACGGGTATAGGCGACCAGGTCAAAGTTGTAGCGGCGCCAGACGGCACCGGCCTTCAAAGTGATCTTGTCGGTCAGGTCGAATTCGGTGCGCAGCTGGACCGTCTTGAAACGGTTGGTGTTGTTCGACGGGCGGTCGCGGATTTCGGCCAGTTGGAAATTGGCCGGATCGGCCACGCTGGTCCCGAAGGTCAACTTGGGAAACTTCATGTTCGAATAGTCGAACGAGTAGCCCTGCGCGTCGCGATCATCGAAGATGATGGTGGTTTCAACCGGGATATCGGCGTCCGACTTGGAAATACCGCCCAGCAAGGTGAAGCGCAGCGTGTCGGTCACGTCCTGATCGAGCGTCGCCCCGATCTGGTAGAACTCGGTGGTGCTCTTGCGCAGGTAGTGCTCGGTGCGGACCCAGGCGTCGTTGAGCGTGGCCGAGATCATGTTCTTGTTGGCGTCGTAAACCGGGTTCACAACGTTGATCGAACGCTCGTTCGAACGCAGCAGGACTTCGCCCCACTGTTCTTCGCGGGCTGCATCGAACTTCGAATAGAGGCCGTCGATCGACAGCTTGGTTGCCTCGGTCGGGGCGAACTGGATCGAGCCGGTCAGGCCCAGGCGCTCGCGATCATGGGCCACTTCGCCGTAACGCGGAATGCGCGGGTGAAAGGCGAGGGCGGCCTGATCGCAAGCCGCGCTGGCGACATAGCTGCCGCCCGAGTTCGGCGTGGTAAAGCAGTTGGTGCCGTTGACGTTGTCAAACCGGGCCTGGGCCCAGCGGACCGAATTGTTGCCGAGCTCAAGCACCTTGGTCTTCGAATAGGCGGCCGAAAGCGAGACGCCGAAGGTATCGGCATCGTTGCGCCATGACAGGAGGCCCGCCAGGCGCGGGCCGACATTGCCGGACAGGTCGTTGTAGGAACCGACGATCGAGGCGGCGGCGGTCAGCCCGGCCTTGCCGGCCAGCGGGTTGCCAGTGTTAAGATCGACCACTGCTCCGAGCGAACCTTCATCGAGGCTGGCTTCGGCGGTCTTGCGGACGACCAGGCTGGAGAACAGCTCCGAGGCGAAGACGTTGAAGTCAAACGCGCGGTCGCGGTTGGCGCTGGCGCCATCGACCGAGGTGGCGATCGTTTCCATGCCGTTGACGCGGACGCGGGTGAACTGGCTCGACAGACCGCGCACAGTGATTGCCCGGCCTTCGCCGGCATCGCGCGAGATCGAGATGCCGGGGATGCGCTGGAGCGATTCGGCCAGGTTCTGGTCGGGGAACTTGGCGATGTCTTCGGCGACGATCGCATCGACCGCGGCGACCGAATTCTTCTTGAGGTTGATCGCGGCCTGCAGCGACTGGCGGAAGCCAGTGACGATGATCTCTTCGGCCGGGGCATCCTCGGCGGGCGGAGCGGCATCCTGCGCCCAGGCGCCAGTGGGCGCGGCGATCGCGGTGCTGGCGATCAGGGCAAGCTTGAACAGCGTCTTGCTGGAATGGGTCTTGCGCATTTCTACTCCCTCGACGCCGTGCGGCGCTTCCTCATGATACCGGTGTCAAAGGATGATATGCGTGTCGCCGCACAACTCCCCCAGCACCTCTACTCCCTGTGCGGTCTTGCGGCCGCTGCGTTCTGACCGGCATGGTAACCGGTGTCATTTTGTATTGCTCCCGTTCCGGCGCTCTGTCAAGAAGGTGCGCAAGGGAGATTGGACGATGCGGCATTGGTGGTTGAAGCTGGCGGTATTCCTCGCGGCTTTGCAGGCACTTGTCCTGCCAGCGGCGGTCTGGGCGGGGCCGGTCGAGCCGACCAAAGGCGGGCAGGGCGGGCGAATCATCCGCGTTACCACCCTGGCCAAGGACGGCCCGGGTTCGTTCAAGGAAGCGGTCGAGGCCAAGGGTCCGCGCGTCGTCGTGTTCGAAGTGGGCGGGGTGATCGACCTTGCGCGGGAATCACTGACCATTTCCGAACCCTTCCTCACCATTGCCGGCCAGACCGCGCCTTCGCCGGGTGTGACGATCATCCGCGGCGGGATCGATCTCAAGGCCCATGACGTGATCATCAGCCACCTGCGCGTGATGACCGGGCGCGATGGCCAAGCGCTGTTCTCTGGCTGGGAGGCTGACGCCTTGTCCACTGTCGCGGCCTACAATGTCATCATCGAGCACAACAGTTTCCTGTGGGGGATCGACGAGAACATGTCGGCCTCTGGCCCGCGCTTTACCGGCAAGACGGTGGCGGAATGGCGCAAGGGGACCAGCCACAATATCCTGTTCCGAAACAATCTGGCGGCTGAGGGGCTGGCCAATGCCAGCCACCCCAAGGGCGAGCATTCCAAGGGCTCGCTGATCCATGACAATGCCACCGGCATCGTCTTCTACCGCAATGTCTGGGCCCACAATGTCGAGCGGTCCCCGCTGCTGAAGGGCGGGGTCCAGGCGCTGATGGTCAACAACCTGATCTACAATCCCGGCCACCGCGCAGTGCATTACAACCTGATGGCGCTGGAATGGACTGGCCAGCCCTATGTCACCGGCGAACTGACTGCTGTGGGCAACGTGATGCGCGGCGGCAATGATACCGACGCAGGCCTGCCGTTCCTGATGCTGGGCGGCGATGGCGACCTGAAATACCACGGGCGCGACAATCGCGCTGTCGATCGCCATGGCAATCCGCTGCCGGAATTTGGCCGCTATGGTGAGACCAAGGCCAAGCTGATCCGCGCGCCCAAGCCGCTAGCGGATCTGTCGGGCCTGCCGGTGCTGCCATCGGACGAGGTCGAGACCAGCCTGCTCGCAAGTGCCGGGGCTCGCCCCTGGGACCGCGCGCCGGACGATATCCGCGTGCTGTTCTTCGTGGCAGAAGGGCGCGGCGATATCATCGACGACGAAAAGGAAGTCGGCCCCGGCTATCCCCGCCCGGCCGAAACCCGCGCGGCCTTCGTCGAAGCTGACTGGGATCTCGCCACCATGCAGCCGAAGTCTGGCCGCTATCCGGGCCAGAAGGCGGGCGCGCAAGAAGCGCTGAGCCCGCGCGATCGCAGCTCACGCGGAGCCACCCGGTGAGCCTCGCCGCGCTGCTCCTGCTGGCCGCCGCGCCGCCGATGGCGGTGATCGACGAGCGCGCGACCCGGCGCGAAGAGGCCCCGCCGCACGGCGCAATCGGGATGAGCACGGCCTACCGGATCAGCGATGCCGTGCCGCAGCCCCGCGCGATGGAATTCCGTCGCCGGATCCTCCACCGCGGTGCCGCGATTGGCGAGCATCCGATCGATCACGACGAGGTCTATTACGTGCTCGAAGGAGAGGGCGAGGTCCTCTCCGATGGCCAGCGCGCGCGGCTGACCAGGGGCATGGCCGCCTATCTCTACAAGGGTGCGGTGGTCGGGATTCGGCAGGTCGGCAAGAAGCCCCTGTCGCTGATCATCAGCTATCCCAACAACCAGCGCTGAGCCTCAGCTCCCCGGCTGGATGTAGGGCACGCGGGCAAACAGCTCCCGCTCCCACCTGCGCGGGTCCCTGACCACGCGGCTGACTCTGTCGAACACCATCGTCTCGCGCCCCGGCACGGTATAGGGTGACCAGCCCGGATTGCCGGTGCGGGCAAAGCGGACGAAGGCGTCCATCATCCGGTCGCTCATCGCCTGGCGCGCGGGGGTGGGCTCCTCGAAGGTGCCGAAGGACAGGCCGATGTCGTCGGTGTGCTTGGCCTGTTCGAAATCGAGCTGGTAGACCCAGGTCTGCCGCACCCCGGCGCGGGCGCGAGCATCGGCTTCCTCAACCTGGCCGCGCCAGGAACGCCGGCCGTGACCATGCGGTGGAACACCTGTTCCGGACTTTCGGCGGGGTAGCGGGCGCGGAACTGCTCCGTCACCCAGCGCGGATCGATATCGACCTTCAGCTCCGGCCCGGCCCGCTCGGCAAGGTTTGACCAGTCGAGCCCCTTGAGCCGGGGGTGATCGGGCGGGAAAAAGGCGCGCGTCTCGGCCACAGTGTTGCCCAGCAGCATCGGGATCGCATTGCCCTGCGGCGCCGGATCGGGCCAGAACGGGTGGCGGTGCAGATGCCTCATGTCGAGCACCGGCCCCATATAGACCCCGCCGCCCATGACCGGATCGGTCGCCGAGAGCGCCGCGACCAGCGCTTCGACCGGCGCGGTCGCCGGATCGGCCCCCAGCTTGTCGAGGAACGCCTGGGCGCGTTTGCGGGCGTTAAGCGGGCCGGACGCAGTGACCTGCTGGCCGCTCATCGTGATCGCCTTGTGAAACAGGCCCTTGGCCTCGGGCATGGCCATCAGCGTCGCAATCTTGGCCCCGCCGCCGGATTGGCCGAAGACCGTGACATTGCCCGGATCGCCGCCGAATGCCGCGATATTGCGCTGGACCCATTGCAGCGCACAGATCAGGTCGAGCTGGCCATTGTTGCCACTGCTGGGGAAGCGATCGGGCAGGTAGAGATAGCCGAAGGCGTTGAGGCGGTGGTTGACCGTGACGACGACGACATCGCCGCGCTCGGCCAGCTTTGCGCCATTGTTGAGCGGATCGGTTACGGAGCCGGTGGAATAGGCGCCACCGTGGAAATAGACCATGACCGGCCGCAGACGCCGTGCAGGCCTGGATGGTCGCCAGAGGTTCAGGAACAGGCAGTCCTCATCCTGCGGGCGATAGCGCGCGCCCGGCTGGTGACAGGCCGGCCCGAACCCTTCCAGCTGTGAAGCCATCCTCTGCGCGACGGGCGGCGCAAAGCGGCTGGCCCGGGCGTAGCGAATACCGGGAAACGATATTTCAGCGTCGTTCTGGCAAGCGTTGCTTGAACGGCTGCGGTACACCCCATCTGATGCGCGCACTTCGTCGGGAATGTATTCACAGCTGATCGAATGGACTGTCGCGCTGGCTGGAGTTGAGGCCAACGCCGCAGCGCCTGCCAGAACGGCCCGCCGGCTCCAGCCCTCAGCGCCGGACATCGCCGCCGTTGGCCGAGAAGCTTTCAAGCGTGGCGCGGTTTACCAGGCACATGTCGCCGGGGACGGTGTGCTTGAGCGCGGTGAGGGCCAAGCCAGTCTCGGCCATGGTGGCCACGTCGCCGCCTGCCAACCAGGCGTGCAGCACCCCAGCGGCAAAGGCATCGCCGGTGCCGATCCGCTCGACGATCCCGGTCACGTCGATCTCGGCGGTCTGGTGCGCGGCCGTGCGACTGTCGACCCGCGCGGAGATGCGGTGGTGGTCCGAGGTGACGAGGTGGCGTGCGGTCGAGGCGATCAGTTCAAGCCTGGGGAAGGCCGCAAAGGCCGCCTCCGCTGCCTCGCGCCGCCGGTCCGGGCCGTCGTCGGAAAACGTCTGGCCGAGCAGCAACGAAATGTCGCGGTGGTTGCCGATCAGGATCGTCGCATCGGCCACCAACTCGCGCAGCACGGCGCCGGGATCGCAGTCCCAGCTCGACCACAATGCGCCGCGGTAATTGCCATCGAAGCAGATCGGGACATTCGCGGCGACGGCTGCGGCATTGGCGGCCTTGGCCAGCGCCACGCCCTTGGGGCCAAGCGCCGGGGTGATCCCGCCGGTATGAAACAGCCGCGCGCCCTGTAGTGCCCCGGCAAAGTCGATCGCCGCAGGCTCAGCCTCGGCAAAGGCGCTGCCGGCGCGGTCATAAGTGATCGCGGAGGGGCGGGGCCCAGCGCCGTCCTCCATGAAGTAGAGGCCCATCCGGCCCGGCGCGCGGCTCAGGAATTGCGTGTCGACCCCGGCACCGCGCAGTGCGGTGACAACCCGGTCGCCCAGCGGATTGTCGCTGACCAGTCCGGCAAAGCGGACCGCGTGACTCAGGCTAGCGAGTGCCACCGCAACGTTGCCTTCTGCCCCGCCTGGATGGAGTTCGAGGCTGTCCGCCTGGACCATCAGCTGTGATCCCGGCGGGGTCAGCCGGAGCAGCAGCTCGCCAAAGCAGGTGACTGTCATGCCGTCAGGCTACCGCGCCAGCCAGCCGCCGTCCACCGCCAGGACCTGGCCGGTGACATAGTCGGACGCTTCCGCCGCCAGGAACACGGCCGCCCCGGCGATGTCTTCGGGCCGGCCCCAGCGCCCGGTCGGAATCCGCTCCAGGATCTGGCGGTTGCGGGTCTCGTCGGCCTGCAGTGCGGCAGTATTGTTGGTGGCGATATAGCCCGGCGCGATGGCGTTGACCTGCACGCCCTTGGGGGCGAGCTCGTTGGCCATGGCCTTGGTCACCCCGCCCACGCCCGACTTGGCGGCGGCATAGCTCGGCACGCGGATCCCGCCCTGGAAAGTCAGCAGACTGGCGATGTTGATGATCTTGCCCGATCCGCGCTCCGCCATGTGCCGCGCGGCGGCCTGGCTGAGGAAGAACAGCGTTTTTAGATTGGTGTCCATCACCGCGTCCCAGTCTTCTTCCGAGAACTGGAGAAGGTCATCGCGGCGGATGATCCCGGCGTTGTTGACCAGCACGTCGATCCGGCCGAGCCCCGCCAGCGCCTCGTCCACCACGCGCTGGACTGGCTCGATTGAGGACAGGTCGGCCTTGATATTGATCGCCTTGCGGCCGGTCGCGGCGATAAGCGCCAGCGTCTCGGTCGGCTCGCTGCGCCCGGCCAGCGCTACATCGGCCCCGGCCTCGGCCAGCGCCACGGCGATGGCCTGGCCGATGCCGGTATTGGCCCCGGTGACCAGCGCGGCCTGCCGGCAAGCGAGAACGAGATCGCCATCAGAGCGCCCGCAGGTAGTCGGCGATCGCCTGATCCTGGCAGTTCGGATAGAACAGCTCGGTAAACTTCTCCCCGGCGATCGCGCCTTGAGCAGCTCCTGGTCAACCGACTTCAGCACGGTCAGCATGTCGCGGCACGAGGCGGCCTTCATGTCCTTCAGCTTGCTGCGGTTGGCGGCCATGAAGTGGGCACGCTCCTTGGGATAGCCAGCACCGCCCTCGTTCTCGAAGATCTTGCGGTAGCAGTCCTGCAGGTTCAGCTCGGCCGCCCAGCCGAAGCCCTTGGAATAGGGCATCGAAATCGCGTTGCCGTCATTGATCTGGCTGAACAGGAAAGCGTCGGTCGGGTCGATCACCAGCCCGCAGAACACGCCGGGCATCGAATTGGCCGCCAGCATCGAACCCATGCCGGTGCCGCAGCCGGTCACCACGAAGTCCGCCGCGCCGGAGTTCAGCAGGATGCCCGAGAGCAGGCCATTCATCACATAGGTCAGCGAGGCGGCGTCTTCGGGGGTGTACATCCCATAGTTGAACACCTGGTGGCCCAGCGGTTCGGCAACCGAAGTCAGCGCTTCGTGGACAATCGCGTTCTTGGCGGCCTGGCTGTTCTCGATGATCAGGGCGATCTTCATGGGATGGGGTCTTTCCTGCTGGATGCTTGTTTGGCGCCCTAGGTAACCGGTGTCATTATCCAGATCAAGGATTCTTCTGCCGGCCAGGTCAGTTCAGTTCTTGGGCGGGGAAACCGAGGCGCGGGGGACGAATTCGGTCGGGAACAAGGACTGCTCCTTACCCGCCGTTTCTGGGTGGATCAGCTTCAGCGCCGCCGAGCGGGCCATGGTCCGGATCGGCCAGCGCACCGTGGTCAGCGGGGGCCAGATCGTTGCGGCAATGGCCGTATCGTCGAAGCCGACCACCGAAAGATCGCCCGGCACGTCCAGCCCGCGTTCGCGTGCGACGTGGACCACGCCGGCGGCCATCACATCGTTGCTGGCGAAGATCGCGGTGGGCGGGTGCGGCAGGCCGAGGAGCGAAATGCCGGCTTCCTTGCCGGTCTCGAAAGTGTAGTTGCCGCGCGCGGTCAGGCTGATGTCGGCGGGCAAGCCATGCGCCGTCACAGCCTCACGCCAGCCTTCGCGGCGTTCGTGGGCCGAGCGGAAGCCGTCCGGCCCCTCGACCAGTCCGATCCGCTTGTGACCCTGGGCAATCAGGTACTCGACCGCGCCGCGCACGGCCTGCCGGTCATTCGACTGGACCAGGTGGGCCGGATCATCGAGCTCAGCCGAGCCCATCCGGACGTAGTTGCAGCCAAGTTCATCCAGCAGCGCAAAGAAGGCATCGTTCTCCGACAGCGGCGGCAGGACCATCACGCCGTAGAAGCGCTGCTGTTCGATGAACTTGCGGATCTGGCCGAACAGGCCGGGATCGTGGCGATCGACCGGGTGGATCACCAGCGCGAACTCGGTCCCGCGGATCGCGTCGAGGACGCCTTCCTGAAAGTTCAGCACCATCTGCGCATTCGGGTTGTCGTAGATCAGCCCGAGCGAGAAGTTGCGCCGCAGGGCGAGCTGGCGGGCCTGCGGGTTGGGGACATAGCCCAGCTCGGCAATCACTGCCTCAACCTTTTCACGCGTCGCCTGGTTAAGCAGCGGCGAGCGGTTGATCACCCGGCTGACGGTTTTCTTCGATACGCCCGACAGGCGCGCGACGTCATTGATCGTCGGTTTGCCTTCTCGGCCGGAATTGCCCGCCATGTTTATCCCTTGCGCGTGCCGACCAGTGGGCCGGGCGTGATCCCCCTTGCCTTCTTGCAAGCGCAAAGGCAATCTTGACACCGGTTACCATAAATGACGGGCCCATGTCGCACAAGCTTCCTGCCGCGCTGCAAATCCATCCCGCCGATACGGTGGCCGTAGCGCTGCGCCCGCTCGAAGCGGGTGAGGCGGTTGCGGGGGTGCAGCTCTCCACGCCCGTGCCGCAGGGACACAAGCTGGCGCTGGTCGATCTGCCTGCTGGCTCGGTAGTGATGAAGTACGGCCAACCGATCGGGCGAGCGAGCGCGGCGATTGCGGCCGGGGAGCACGTTCATAGCCACAACTTGGCGACGGCACTGGCTGGGGAGCTGGTCTATCGGCCGGGTGCAGGCGTCGCAGCAGTGGCGGCAACTAGCGATCTCCCAACCTGGCAGGGCTACTGCCGCGCCGATGGCCGCGCGGCTACCCGCAACGAGATATGGATCCTGCCGAGCGTCGGCTGCGTCGGGATCACGGCCGAGGAAGTGGCCCGCGCCGCGCGCGAACGCCATGCCGGGCGGATCGACGGCGTCCATGCTTTTGCCCATCCCCATGGCTGCTCACAGCTCGGCGACGATCTAGATGGCACGCGCGCGCTGCTGGCGGGCCTCGCGACCAATCCCAATGCCGCGGGGGTGTTGCTGCTGGGGCTGGGCTGCGAATCCAACCAGCTCGACGCTCTGCTCGAAGCTGTGCCGCCCGCTGCGCGCGGCAAGGTCCGGCTGCTGTCCAGCCAGAGCGCCGGCGATGAACTGGCCGCAGCCGCAACGCTGATTGACGAACTGGTCAATGCGGCGGCGACCGCTCGCCGCGAGCCACTGCCGTTCTCGGCGCTGACGATTGGCCTCAAATGCGGCGGATCGGATGGCTTCTCCGGCCTGACTGCCAACCCGCTGCTCGGGCGGCTTGCCGATAGCCTGTGTAGCGCCGGGGGCAGGGCGATCCTGACCGAAATTCCCGAAATCTTCGGGGCCGAGCAGGCCCTGCTCGACCGGGCGGTTTCAGCGGAGGTGTTCGATGCCGCTGCGGGCCTGGTGAACCGGTTCAAGCGCTATTACCTCGACCAGGGGTTGCCCGTTTCGGAAAATCCCTCGCCTGGTAACCTGGCCGGCGGGATCACCACGCTCGAGGAGAAGTCGCTCGGCGCGGTGCAGAAGGGCGGCAATGCCCCGCTGGTCGATGTGATCGGTTATGGCGAGCAGGCGCAGCGGGCCGGGCTGACCCTGCTCGAAGCGCCGGGCAACGACGCGGTTTCTTCCACGGCACTGGCGGCGGCCGGGGCCACACTGGTGCTGTTCACCACCGGGCGCGGCACGCCGCTTGGCTTCCCGGTGCCAACGGTCAAGGTCGCCTCGAATCAGGGGCTGGCCGAGGGCAAGCCGCACTGGATCGATTTCGATGCCTCGCTGGCCTTGCGCGATGGGCTGGCGGCCGCAGACCTGGCCTTTGCAGAGCAGCTGGCGGCGATCGCCAGCGGCACGCCAACCGCCGCCGAACGCGCCGGACAGCGCGCCATTGCCATCTGGAAACGCGGTGTGACGCTGTGATCTACTCGCTTGTCATACACGCAGACTTGCCAATGACACCGGTTTCCTATAGCCAACGCGCAAGCACTGGCACAGGCCGGGCACAAGTAGCGAGACGAGGGGCAGAGTTTGACTGAGCAGGCACAATCCGTTGCCACGGCCTTCGTAAGCGCGCGCCGCGCGGCCCGCGCGCTGGCCGACTATCCGGGCGCTCCGCCGCAAGATCTGGCATCCGCCTATCGCATCCAGGACGCGGCGATTCGGCTCGACGGACGCACAGTCGCGGGCTGGAAGGTCGGCCGGATCTGGCCGCCGCTTGATGGCCAGCTCGGCTCCAATCGCCTGTCCGGCCCCGTCTTTGCCGACGAGGTGGTCTTTGCCGGCAATGGGGAAGTACCGGCCATGCCGGTCTTCGCCGGGGGTTTCGCGGCGGGCGAGGCGGAGCTGCTGCTCCATGTCGCACCCGGCTGGAACGGGGCGGTGCCGACCGACGATGCCGGCACCCGCGCGATCATCGACGAAGTGCGGCTGGGAATCGAGATCGCCAGTTCGCCCTATGCTCGGATCAATGCCGACGGCCCGCTGGTGACGGTCTCGGACTTCGGCAACAACCACGGCGTGGTGATGGGCCCTGCGCTGGACGGCTGGCGCACGCTCGACCTCTGCGCGATTGTCGTACGGACTGAAGTCGACGGCGAGACGGTGGGCGAGGCGACGGCGGCGACCATGCTTGACGGACCCTATGGCGCAGTGCGCTTCCTGCTCGGCAATTTGGCGCGCGCGGTTCGACCTGTCGCAGGGGCTGTGGGTTTCGACCGGCGCGATCACCGGGGTTCACCCGGTCGTCCCCGGCCAGACCGTGACCGCCAGCTTCGGCAGCTACGGCGCGCTATCCTGCACAATAACCCTGGCGCAGCCGCGCTAGGTGCCAGACTATAACCGGAGAGGCTGATGACCGAGAGCACACCTGCCGCGCCGACCAGCATTGCCAGTCCGAGCGGTGGCCGCCGCTGGATGATCATCGCGCTGCTGTTCTTCGCGACCACGGTCAACTACGTCGACCGGACCATGCTAGGCCTGCTGGCCCCTTCGCTGGGCAAGGAACTGGGCTGGAGTGAAGACGATTACGGCAATATCGTCACCGCCTTCCAGGCAGCCTATGCGCTTGGCTTCCTGCTGATGGGTTGGCTGATCGACCGGTTCGGGCCCAAGATCGGCTATGCCATCGCGATTACCGTCTGGACGATCGGCCATGTCGCGCACGGCTTTGCCTCAAGCGTTGCCAGCTTCATGGCCGCACGCGTGGTGCTTGGCGTGGGCGAGGCGGGGCATTTCCCGGCCGTGGTCCGTTCAAGCAGCGAATGGTTCCCGCAGAAAGAACGCGCCCTGGCCATCGGCTGGGTCAATTCGGGCACGACGATCGGCGTGATCCTGACCGCCCCGACGCTATGGGTATTCATGACCTGGATGGGGCTGAGCTGGCGCGAGACCTTTATCTGGTCCGGCCTGTTCGGGGTGATCCTGCTGGCGCTGTGGTGGAAGCTCTATTCCAACCCGCGTGAGAGCGGGACGGTGAGCGAGGCCGAGCTGAGCTGGATCGAACATGATCCACCCGAGAAGATCGCGCAGGTGCCCTGGCGCCGCCTGATCACCATGCGTGAGGCCTGGGCCTTTGCCGTGGCCAAGTTCCTGACCGACCCGGTCTGGTTCCTCATGCTGTTCTGGCTGCCGAAGTACTTCAGCACGACTTACGGCGTCGATCTTAAGGTCGTCCTGCTGCCGATGATCATCATGTACCTCTTGTCCGATGTCGGTTCGGTCATGGGCGGGTGGGTCTCGTCCAAGCTGATCCAGCGCGGCAGCAGCCCCAACTTTGCCCGCAAGATCACCCTGCTGCTGTCGGGCTGCATGGTCCTGCCACTGCTGTTCGTCTCGGGCTTGCAGAACATGTGGCTCGCCGTCCTGCTGATCGGGATCGCACTGGCCGGGCACCAGTCGTTCAGTTCCAACCTGCTTTCGCTGCCGCCCGACATGTTCCCCAAGCGGGCGGTCGGCTCGGCGATCGGGCTGGGCGGGTTTGCCGGCGGCATCGGCGGGATGATCATGGCCAAGTCGACCGGGCTGGTGCTCGAGGCGACGAATGGCAACTACACGCTGATCTTCATGGCCTGCACGGTGACCTACTTCCTGGCCGTGGCGGCGATCCACCTGCTCTCACCGGGGCTGAAGCGGGTCGAGCTATAAGCGAGTTTAACGTGTTATCTGTTCTGTCTCTCCACCCCGACCGTCTGCTACCGGCCGATCCGGCCACGCGGGCGCTGGCGCGGTCGCTCTACACGCAGGTCAAGGACCTGCCGATCATCAGCCCGCATGGCCATACCGATCCGGAATGGTTCGCGACCAATGCCAACTTCGGCAATGCCGCCGAACTGCTGCTCCACCCGGACCATTACGTCTTCCGGATGCTCTATTCGCAGGGCGTGGCGCTGGCCGATCTGGGTATCGGCAATCCCGCCGCAGACCCCCGGACAAGCTGGCGGCTGTTCGCCGAACGCTACTTCCTGTTCCGCGGCACACCATCGCGGATGTGGCTCGACTGGGTCTTTGCCGAAGTCTTCGGCATGGGCGTTCAGCTCTGCGCCGAAACGTCCGACCTCTATTTCGACACGATCACGGAGATGCTGGCGAGCGCCGCCTTCCGTCCGCGCGCGCTGTTCGAACGCTAC
The DNA here is from genome assembly GCA_015657645.1 of Novosphingobium sp. Classification (GTDB taxonomy): domain Bacteria; phylum Pseudomonadota; class Alphaproteobacteria; order Sphingomonadales; family Sphingomonadaceae; genus Novosphingobium. The sequence goes on along the minus strand of JACDQK010000263.1, from coordinate 7,428 downwards.
AACATCGAAGTGATCGCCACGACCGAAAGCCCGATCGACAGCCTGGCCGACCACGCCGCGATCCGCGCCTCCGGTTGGGCGGGCAAGGTCATCACCGCCTATCGCCCGGACCCGGTCGTCGATCCGGAATTCGAAGGCTTCCGCGACAACCTGAAGACCTTCTCTGACCTGACCGGCGAAGACACTTTCAGCTGGACGGGCTATCTGGCCGCGCATCGCCAGCGCCGCGCCTTCTTCGCCTCGATGGGCGCGACCAGCACCGATCACGGCCACCCGACGGCCCAGACCGCCAATCTCTCCGTCGCCGAGGTGGCGGCGCTGTTCGCCAAGGTCACCAGCGGCAGCTGCACCGCAGCCGAGGCCGAGCTGTTCCGCGCCCAGACGCTGACCGAGATGGCGGCGATGAGCATTGACGACGGCCTCGTCATGCAGCTCCACCCCGGCTCCTTCCGCAACCACAATGCGCCGGTTTTCGCCGCTCTCGGGCGCGACAAAGGTGCCGATATCCCGACCCGCACCGACTATGTCCATGCGCTGAAGCCGCTGCTGGACCGCTTCGGCAATGACAACCGCCTGTCGCTGATCCTCTTTACGCTGGACGAGAGCGCCTATGCCCGCGAACTAGCACCGCTGGCCGGGCACTATCCCTGCCTGAAGCTCGGCCCGGCCTGGTGGTTCCATGACAGCCCCGAAGGCATGCGCCGCTTCCGCCGGATGTGCACCGAGACGGCCGGCTTCTACAACACCGTCGGCTTCAACGACGATACCCGCGCCTTCCTGTCGATCCCGGCCCGGCACGACGTGGCGCGGCGGATCGATTGCGGCTTCCTGGCCGAACTGGTGATGGAACACCGGCTGGAGGACTGGGAAGCGGCCGAACTGGCGCAAGACCTGACCTACAACCTCGCCAAGGCGGCTTACAAGCTGTGAGGCTGTCGCTCGCCCACCTGGCTGCGCTGGACAGCGCGGTGACCCGCTTCGGCTATGACCGCGCAGGCCAGGCCAGCGGCATCGTTCACCTGGGCATCGGCGCGTTCCACCGCGCCCACCAGGCCTGGTACACTGATCTCGCCATGGCTGCGGGCGACCGCGACTGGGCGATCACCGGCGTCTCGCTGCGCGCCCCAACCGTGGCCGAGCAGATGAACCCGCAGGACGGGCTCTATACCGTGACCGAACGCTCCGAGGCAGGCTGGAACAGCCGGCTGGTCGGGGCCGTGCGCGAAGTGCTGGTGGCGCAGGGGCAGCGCGGCGCGGTGATTGACCGGATTGCCGACCCAGCCACCCACATCGTCAGCCTGACCGTGACCGAGAAAGGCTATTGCCGCGCAGCTGACGGCAGTCTGGACTTTGCGCTGGCCGATGCCGGCTCGCTCTACGCACTGATCGCGGAGCCCCTGCGGCGGCGCCATGACGCGGGCCTGGCTGGCCTGACGCTACTGTCCTGCGACAACCTGGCCGACAATGGCCAGCAGCTGGCCCGCCTGATGGACGAATACCTTGGTCGCCATGATCCCGGCCTGCTGGCCTGGTTCGAGCAGGCCTGTACTTGCCCCTCGACCATGGTCGACCGGATCGTGCCGGCGACGACCGATGCCGACCGCACCGAACTTGCTGCCCGGATCGGGTTGGACGACCAGGCGGCGGTGCTGACCGAGCCGTTCAGCCAATGGGTGATCGAGGATCGCTTCGCCGGCCCGCGCCCGCGCTGGCACGCGGTGGGGGCCGAGCTGGTCAGCGATGTCCGCCCTTACGAGACCGCCAAGCTGCGGATGCTCAACGGGGCGCACTCGTTCCTTGCCTATGTCGGGCTGGCCCATGGCCACACCTATGTCCACGAGGCGATCGGCAACCCGGAACTCCGCCCGCTGGTCGAAGCCCTGCTGCGCGAAGAGGCCGCGCCGACGATCGCTGCCGGGGCAGGGCAGGACCTGGCCGCTTATGCCACCGCCCTGGTCGAACGTTTCGCCAATCCGGCGCTCAACCACCGCCTGATCCAGATCGCGATGGACGGCAGCCAGAAGCTGCCGCAACGCTGGCTCGAAACCCTGGCCGCTAACCAGGCCTTGGGCCGTGCATGTCCGGTGATCCTGCAAGGCATCGCCGCCTGGATCCGCCACCTGCGCGGCGTCAACGGCCCGGTTGATGACCCGCGCGCGCTTGAACTGGGCGCGGCTGCCCGCGGGTCAGATCCGGTTGCAGCACTATTTGGACGGCTCGGAATGGTCTCAAATCTTTGGCTGCCGACCGAGGTTGACGCAGCGGCGATCAACTTGCTGGCGAAGTGAACGCCAGGTTCCGCCCCTTTTGGGACTGTTCACTAGCGCCTCCCTCTGCCTTAGGTGCGTCAGCCGCCCGTCAGCCCCTCAAGCCGCGCCTTGAGCTGCAGTCCCAGCAGGCGGCTGTAGAACCGCGCCTGGGCCAGATTACCGCCCATGAACCACAGCCCCTCCTGCGCGGTCGGCTTCCACATGTTGCGCATTTCGCCGTCCCAGGGCCCGGGATCGCCGCGGTAACCTGAGCCATAGCCCCAGCAGCGCCCGATCCGCGCCGCGACATCTTCGCCGATCAGCCGGGCGACCCATTCCTCCATCGCGCCGAAGCCAGTGGCGTAGATGATGAGATCGGCGGCAATATGCTCACCGTCGGCCAGCTCGATCCCGTCCGGCACGATCCGGCTGACCTCGATCCCGGAGCGCAAGGCGATGCGGCCATCGGCGATCAACTCGCAGGCGCCGACATCGATGTAATAGCCCGAACCGGAGCGCAGATACTTGCCGGCAATCCCGGCCCCGTCCTCGGCAAAATCGAGCTTGAAGCCGGCCTGTTCGAGCCGGCTGTAGAACGGCGCTTCGGCTTCGCGGATTTTCGCCCAGGCCTGACGGCTGCCGATCTCCTGCAGGCGGATCGGGACCGAGGCGGAAATCAGGTCGGCGCGTTCCGTGGTCAGCCCGGCCTCAACCGCTTCCTGCGAATAGAGCGGCTTCAGCATCACGTCAGTCATGGTCGACTGGCGAATGATGTGGGTGGACGAGCGCTGGATCATCACCGGATGGGCGCCATTTTCAACCAGATCAGCGCAGATGTCGTGTGCGCTGTTGTTGGCACCGATCACGACCACCCGCTTGCCCTCCAGCCCTGCGCCGCCGGGATGGGCGCTGGAATGATACTGCTGGCCCTGAAAGGTCTCTGCGCCCGGAAACTCGGGCAGCCGCGGGAAGCCGGCATTGCCCACCGCCATGACCACGTGGGCCGGGCGCAGCTCCAGCTCTTGCCCATTGCACAGGACTGTCGCGGTCCAGCCCGTATCGGCCGGGCGGGCCGACTTGAGCTCGGTCCCGGTCCAGACATCAAGCTCCATCGCGGTCGCATAGAGCTCCAGCCAGTCCCCCATCTTGTCCTTGGGCGTGTAGACCGGCCAGTGATCGGGGAAGGGCAGGTACGGCATGTGATCGTACCAGACCGGATCGTGCAGGGTCAGCGACTTGTAGCGTGAGCGCCACTGGTCCCCGACGCGCGGGTGCTTGTCGATCAGCAGGTGCGGCACGCCCAGCAGCCGCAGCGTGGCCCCCAGCGCCAGCCCGGCCTGGCCGGCGCCGACGATCAGGACATAGGGCTGCCCGCTGCTGTCCAGCGCTGCGCGTTCGCGCTCGCGCCGGTCGGACCAAGTTTCACCGTCGGGGAGGCCGGTCGGGCGGCGTTTGCACAGCGGAAACTCATGGCCCTTGAGCTCATCAAGCATGGTGAACAGGCTGAGCGCCTTGCTTTCGACCAGCCGGACATAACCTTTGCCCGGGCCCTGGGCGGTTTCAAAGGCGATGAAGCCCTCGCTGGCCCCGCTGGCTGCCTCGGTGGTCCAGTCGGTTGCGGAGGTGGCGGCACCGCGCCGGGCAGCAAAGGCGCTGATGGCGGGACGGCCCTCGTGAGTCGCCAGCGTCCAGTCAAAGGCGAGGAAATCGCGCCACAGGCCCGTCTCGAGGAACAGGTCTGCCACCTGGTCCGGTTCGTTCTGTGCCAGTGCCTGTTCGAGGCTGGTCAGCCATGCCGCAACGTCGATCACACATCCTCCTGTCCGGCCTTGCCCCTATCCTGATCCTGCCCGCGTCGTCACTGTCAAAACAACGGCTGCGGGGCAGGAGAGTGAAAGCCCTAACGAGATCGGGGTTGAGCGAGTGGCGACGGTCGTCCATTTCTCCGATCAAAGGAGCGGGGATGATGACAGCATATTCACCGGTTGAACTGGACGTCCACGCCTATGCCGTCGTGATCGGTGGGCCGGACGGTAAGCACCTGTTCGTCTGCGCTTCGACCGGGCACGATCCGGCCGAGATCGCGGCCAATCCTTCGGCCCGCATCCTTCTGGTCGAGCTGGCGGGTTAGCATCCGGCATGAGCGGTTTCAGTCTGACCCAGGCCATCCGCCGCGCACTGGCGATCCGGCCCGATGCGGTGGCGGTGATCGATCGCGACATGCGCTTTACCTGGCGGCACTTTGCCGACCGCGTTGCGCGGCTGGCTGCGGCTTTCATCGACCTTGGCGTGCGGCCGGGCGACCGGATCGTGCTGCTCGCGCTCAACAGCCACCGGACGCTGGAGTGCTTCTACGCGGCGATGTGGGCCGGCGGGGTGATCGTGCCGCTCAATCACCGGCTCGGGCTGGGGGAGATCGTCGCCCAGACTGACGATTGTTCGCCCAAAGTCGTCGTGCTTGGTCCCGACTTTGTTGGCTTGGCCGATGCGCTTGCCAGCGGGGCGGACGGGGCGAAACGCGCTTTGGTCGATTGCGCCGCTGGGTCCGCTCCAGCCGGGTTCGCTGCTTATGAGGACCTGATTGCGGGCCACGACGGTGGGGCCGACGCTGGCAGCTACGGCGATGATCTGGCCTGCCTGCTCTATACCAGCGGCACGACCAGCGCGGCCAAGGGAGTGATGCTCAGCCACGCCAACTTCTGCGCCAACACCGCCAATGTCGTGCCCGAACTGGGCATGGACGAGACGACGGTGCACCTCCACCATGGTCCGCTGTTCCACGTTGCCTCGGCGGCGCGGCTGTTCTCGACCACGCATGTCGCCGGGACCCACGTGTTCCTGCCGCGCTTTGTGGCGAGCGAGGTTATCGCGGAGATTGCCCGGACCGGCGTGACCCACGCCACTTTCGTGCCGACCATGTTCCGGATGATGCTGGACGAGCCGAGCCTGCGGACGACCGATCTCTCCAGCCTGCGCTATGTCTCATACGGCTCGGCTGCCATGCCCGAGCCGTTGCTGCGCGAATTCATGGCGGCGCTGCCGGGGGCGCGGCTGCTGCAATCCTATGGCATGACCGAGCTTTCGCCGGTGGTCACGATCCTGGGTTGGCGGGATCACTTGCCCGAGGCGGCGGCTAGCGGGCGGCTGCGTTCAGCCGGGCGCCCGGCCATGTTTGCCGAAGTGGCGGTGGTGGATCCGCAGGACCAGCCCGTCCCGAGCAGCACCCACGGAGAGATCGTCGCGCGTGGGCCGATGGTCATGCAGGGTTACTGGAACCGGCCGGATCTGACCGCCGAAGCGCTGCGCGGTGGCTGGATGCACACCGGCGACATCGGCTACTTCGACGAAGCCGGCTATCTCTATGTGGTCGACCGGCTGAAGGACATGATCATCACCGGGGGTGAGAACGTCTGGTCGCAAGAGGTTGAAAACGCACTCGCTTCACACCCGGCGGTGGCGCAGTGCGCGGTGATCGGGAAACCCGATCCGCATTGGGGCGAGGCAGTCCATGCCGTCGTCAACCTGCGCGAGGGAATGGCGGCCAGCGCCGACGACCTGATCGCGCACTGCCGGGGCCTGATCGCCCACTACAAATGCCCCCGCAGTGTCGACATTCGCGCCAAGCCAATGCCGCTGAGCGGCGCGAACAAGATCCTGAAATCGGAACTGCGGGCCGAGTTGCTCGCATCCGGCAGCTAGCCAGGCAGGGCGCTCAGCCAGTTGCGGGTCGCGCTGGCGACGGCCTTGGCCCGTTCGCCCAGGTCCGGGTAGCCATCGCGCAAGGCCTTGGAGCGGAGCTCGATGCTGAGCGGGATGCCGGGCGGGAGCGCTTGGTAAAGCGCTTGCAGCGGCAGACCGCCTGCGCCGCATTGTTCGCGCAGGTCGATCGCATCGGTGATGATGGCATTGAAATCTGCCGGGTCGGGTCGCTCAGCCGGAGCATCGCAGAATTGGGCGTAGGGCAACAGCTCGCGCGGGACCTTGGCCATATCCTCAATAGAACTGCCAGACCTGTCGACATGGATCGGATCGATCAGCAGCGCGCGCAGCGGGTGGGCAACGGCGTCGAGCACCGCCAGCGCCATGGTCAGGTTCTTGACCTCGGTGAAAATCCCGAACTCCAGCGTCACCCGCGTCTGCGAGGCTTCCGCATGCTCGCACAGCGCGGCTAGGCGCGCGGCGGTGGCGCCCATGTCGGGATCGGACGAAACGCACAGCACGTTCTTCGCGCCCAGCTCTGCGCCGATATCGATGCAGGACTTGTAGGCGTCGAGGTCATCGCCCGGCTTGATCCAGATGACTTCGACATCGAGCAGCGGCAGGCCGGTGTCCGCCAGTGCAGCCTTGGTCTCGCGCAGCAAGGCGGGGGTCCACTGGTCCGGTTCGATCCACAGCCCGGTCATGTCGAAGCCGCCCGCCGCCGCCGCGCGGATCGTCTCGACCGGGCCAGCGCCCGGTACGATTCCCGCCGCGAAGGAAATCGGGTTCATATCGAGCTGCCGCCGTCGACCTTGAATTCCGCGCCAGTGGTAAACCCGGCCTCGTCCGAGGCGAGATAGACTGCCATAGCCGCGATCTCCTCGGGCTTGCCGATCCGGCCAATCGGGTGAACCGCGACCCAGCCGGCATATACTTCATCCGGGTTGGGGGTCTGGGCCAGCACCTTGTCGAGGATCGGGGTGTGAATCACGCCGGGATGGATCGAATTGCAGCGGATGCCATAGCCGCTGGTCGCGCAGTGCATCGCGACCGACTTGGTCAGCAGCGTCACCGCCGCCTTGGCTGCGTTATAGGCGGCCAGATTGCCATTGGCGCGCAAACCCGCCAGCGAGGACATGTTGATGATCGAGCCGCCGCGGCCGTGGGCCTTCATGTTGGCGACAGCGTACTTGCAGCCCAGGAACACGCCAATCACATCGATATCGAGCTCGTGCTTGAATTGCTCGAGCGTCACCTCCTCGATCGAGCCATAGGTGGTGATCCCGGCGTTGTTGATCAGCACGTCGATGCTGGCGCCGCCGCCCAGCGCGCGCTGCCAGTCCTCCTCCTTGGCGACATCGAGATGGACGAAGCTGGCCTGCTGGCCGAGCTCGGCGGCGAGGGTCTGCCCGTTCGCGTCATCGATATCGGCGATGATCACCGCCGCGCCCTCGGCCACGAAGCGCCGGACCATGGCATT
>JACDQK010000262.1 GCA_015657645.1 Novosphingobium sp. | reverse complement strand
GTCGGCGTTCTGCCAAGCAGCTCTTTCAGCCGCCCAGGGGATCGCCCGCGGATGGACAAGGACGCCCGGCTCGACTGGGGTTGCTGCGCGGCTTCCGCCAGTTCGATGCGCCGGTCTGCGTGATCATCACCTATGACAAGGAACTGGCCGACAGCGACGATACGCCGTTCGATTGCGGCGCGGTTACCACGGCGCTGGTCAACGCCGCCTGGTCGCGCGGCCTCGGCTGCGTAATCAACAGCCAGGGCATAATGCAAAGCCCGGTGGTGCGCGAACACGCCGGGATCCCTGACGATCAGGTGATCATGAAGGCGGTCGCGCTCGGCTGGCCGGATGAGACTTTCCCGGCCAATGCCGTCGTGTCCGAACGCAAGTCGGTGGATGAGGCGACCCGCTGGGTCGGGTTCGACTAAGCGCCAGAAAAGCAAAGGCCCGGCAGCTTCGGGGGGCTGCCGGGCCATGCCTGGAAGGGACAGGCAACCGGGTTCATTAGTCAGAACGGTTGCCGCTGGTCCCGATTAAGGGCGCGGAATCAGAAAGGCAGCCAGCGCTGCTTTTTCGAGAACTTCATGTAGCCGGCATTGACCCCCAGCCGCAGCCCCGCACCCATCCGCACCGGGATCAGCACCACGTCGCCGCGCCGCAGGTAGCTGACGTGGAAGCCGCCGACCAGATAGGCCTGCCCCTCACCCGCACCGAAGCGCTTGTAGAGGTCCTCGCTGTTATAGAGGTTGTAGACCAGCACAAAGGTGTTGGCGGCATTGGCCCCCAGGTCGAACCCGACCGACGGCCCGGTCCAGTAGACCGGCTTCTGCCCCTCGATCTTGTGGTGCAGCGTGCCCGAGCCATAGCGCAGGCCAACCACGATCGCGCCGCCGCCTTCGCGCCCGACGATATAGGCATTGGGCTCACCCTGCTTCTTGAGCAGGTCCTGGATCATCTGCGCGAGCCCCTGGGCGCCCTTGCCGAACACGCCCTCGGCTGCGCCGATCAGGTCATCCTGCTTATAGGTCGTGCCCGCCTTACCGGCCGGGACTGGCTGAGCTGCAGCCGGCGCGGCAGCGGTTGTGGCCGGGGCCGGATCAACCGCGATGCTGGGCGATGGCGCCGGCGCAGCCTTGGCGGCGGTAGTGGTCTTGAGGTCCCCGTCAATCGCCTTGTTGGGATCGACCGAGGTCACCTGAGCCGCGCCGCCCGTGCTGAACGCCAGTGCCGCCAGACCGAGCAGCCCCGCCAGTCCGGCCCGCCACTTGCCCCGTTCTCCCGCCTTGATCATGTCCATCTCATCCCGTGCCTGGCCGCCCGGGATGCAAGCCGGGCCAGCTAACTGCACAGGTGAGAATCCACCCGGCCCCGCCCGGCAATCGGCAGGCGACCAGCCGAGTCGGTTTTACGATGAACCGAGTCCCGCTGCCCCCGCGCAAAAAGTCCCGCCAACCCCTTGCCGCCCCCCAGCGCCGCCGCTATAGGCCGCCTTCGCCGCTGCGATCCGGAGACGTGGGTGAGTGGCTGAAACCAACGGTTTGCTAAACCGTCGTACTGGTAAATCCGGTACCGAGGGTTCGAATCCCTCCGTCTCCGCCATCT
>JACDQK010000261.1 GCA_015657645.1 Novosphingobium sp. | reverse complement strand
CGGCCGCCAGCCGCCGGATCAGCGCGGCTCCTTCGGGCTTGGCCATGTCGATCGCGGCCGTAGCGCTTGTTGTCGGTTGGTGCAGAGGTAATAGGCGCTTTCCTGCGGGTCGTCGGTCCCGTCCGGCAGCTTCAGGAACGGCGGGCCCCAGGCGCGGGTATCGTCACCCCGCCCCGGATGCTCAACCTTGAGCACTTCGGCGCCAAGATCGGCGAGGATCTGGGTGCACCAGGGGCCAGCGAGCACGCGCGAGAGGTCGAGTACCTTCACGCCATCCAGCGCGCGCGGAGTCTTCGAAACAGGTTCGGTCATGCCCCAGCCATGCCGGGGCAGGGGCGGCCTGTCTAGAACTGGCGGTTCCAGCTGATCGCCACGCCGCGATCGTCCGGCAGGCTGGAATAGTGGCCCGGGTCCTTGCGGTAATAGAGGCTGGCCATGACCGTGCCGCTCCACAAGCCGCCGCGCCAGACCAGCTCGACATCCTGCTCGCGGCCCTTGGGGGCGAGCGAGAGCAGCCGCTGGCCGTAAATCGGGCTGAGCGTGGTGTAGGAATAGTCGACCGGCACATTGAGCGAGAGCCCGCCGCTTTCGACCCGCAGCGGCTGCGAAACGCGCAGCGCCAGGCTGTCATCGGTAGCGAAGACTCCGATCCGCTGGGCATCGACAGCCCAGGCCGAGGAGACCAGACGCGAACCTGTGGTCACCAGGCCGCCGGCATGGGGCCGGGTAAAGCCGCTGCGCCAGGCGGCACCGAGCCGCCAGCCGGGCGAGACTTGCCAACCAGCGCTGGCATCAAGGAACAGGCTGTCCGCCCCGCCCGCACCAAAGGCCTGATGGAAGCGCGCACCCAGCACGGAACTGCGCTCATTGAGCCAGGACGCGCCCAGCGCCGCGTCGAGATCACCAAAGCGCCGGTCGAGCGACAGCCCGACCCGCGAGGCCGGCACGCCCGGTAGACGGTCCCCAGCCAGACCCGCCAGATTGACCCGCGCGGCGGCCTGGGCCGAACCGCGCTCGGCGCTGACCGTCAGCCCCCAGGGGCCGAGGCTTTCGCGCACGGCGAAGCTGGCCTGGCCGGTCGCGCCAAAGCCAAGATCGTCGAGCGGAGAACGCGCAATCAGGAAGGCCGGCTGCTCGCGGCCCTGAAGCTGGGCGACAAGGCCATCGGCGCCCTGTTCAAAGGCAAAGCCGATCCGCCGCCCCGGCGCGATCTGCATCACTGCGCGTGCGGCCAGAACGCGGGCCTGTTCGGCCTGCTCACGGCTCAGACGCAGCTGCCCGGTCCACGGCAGCTTGGAAATCCGCCCGGTCGCATCGACCGAGAAGGCGAGCGCCACCTTGCCGCCTGCCAGCGACAGGTTGCGGCTGTTCGATTCAAGCGCGGGGGCCAGCTTGGGTTGGACCTGCGCACCGCGCAGCCCGACCGCGAGATTGAAGCCATAGGCGCGCTGGTAGCTGTCGAGCACGATCGTATCGATCGAACCGGCGCGCGGTCCGGCATCGCCCATCGGCGTCGAGGTGACACCGGTGGTGTCGCCGACCGGCACCGGAACGGCAGTCCCGGCAATGCTGGTGGTCCCCTGCGGCGCAAAGGCGGCATTGAGGTCCAGGATGCCGCGGCCAAAGGTGGTGTCGGTCCCGGTCGCCCCGGCATCGCGCGCGGTGCGCAGCAGCAGGTCGACCACCTGGGTGGCGGTCAGGTTGGGGAAGGCCTGGAACAGCAGCGCCGCCGCCCCGGCAATCTGCGGCGCGGCAAAGCTGGTGCCCGAAAACACATACTGGAACCGCGCCCCGGTCGAATCGGTGGTGATCTTGAGCACCCCGTTTTCGTAAACGCAGCAAACCTTCTCACCGCGCGCCGAGAGGAACCAGCCGGCTTCCGCCCCGGCCTTGTTCGAGAAGGCCGAGAAGGCGTTGTCCTTGTCGACCGAGCCGGCAATGATGACATTGCCCGCCCCGGCCTGGCGCAGGCCAGTGGCAAAGGGATCGGGGTTGTTGGGATCGACTCCGGCTTCGGTCGAATCGCCATCGTTACCGGCCGCGACAATCACCACCACCCCGGCACTGGCCGCACGGGCCACGGCCGAGCGCAGCGTGGTGCTGGGCGAAGAGCCGCCGAGCGAGAGGTTGATCACCCTGGCCCCGGCCGCAACGGCGCGATCGACGCCTTGAGCAATCGCCGAATCCGCCAGCTTGCAGCCGTCCTTGGGATCGTTGGGATCGTTGTTGGCGCAGGTTCCGGCCGTATCGGCGCGGAACATGGCAATGGTGGCGTTGAAGGCCAGACCGACCACGCCGATGTTGTCGCGCGCCGCAGCGGCCACCAGCGCGACATTGGTGCCGTGATCGCTCTCGGCGTTATCAAGGCCGCGGCTTCCGGCCACATCAGCCGAGGCTGAGGACAGTCGTCCGGCAAATTCCGGGCTGTCGCTGTCGATCCCGGTATCGACGATCCCGATCGTCACACCCCGGCCGCTATAGCCAGCTGACCAGGGGGTCAGCGCGCCATGCTGGGTCGGACCGCTCGAGCGGTTGTATTCGCTGGTCAGGAAGCTGGCGCTCGGCGTGGCTGACGGGGTCGGGGTCGGGCTGGTCGTCGGGGTCGGCGTCGGAGTCGGCGTGACGGTCGGCGTCGGCACCGGCGTCGAGCCAACCGAGCCACCCCCGCTACCGCCGCCGCAGGCCGCAACCAGAGCGAATGAAGCGACTGCGGCAACCAGATGCCAGCGCGCGAAAAGACGGGATGAGAATTGCATGCGACCTTGCACTCCGCGGGTTCGTCCCTTCTTGCCCTTATTATGGTTAACGAAAACTTTCTATGTCTGGCTAAGAGCGCGACGCTTGCCGCACCGGGGCTGCGCGGCTAGGCGCATCGCCGAAACCCGCGCGCCTGGAGCCGAGCCATGACCACTGACCTCGCCACTGCCATCGAAGCCGCCTGGGAACGGCGCGACACCGTTACCCCTGCCAGCGCCGATGTGCGCGAAGTGGTCGAGGCGGCGCTGGAACTGCTCGACAATGGCACGGCGCGCGTGGCCGAGCCCGATGGCCAGGGCGGCTGGCAGGTCAACCAGTGGCTCAAGAAGGCCGTACTGCTCAGCTTCCGCCTCAATGACAACGAAGTCGTGCCGAACGGCGCGGCCGGGCCCGGCCTTTGACAAAGTGCCGTCCAAGTTCGCCGGCTGGGGCGAGAACCGTTTTCGCGAGGCGGGTTTTCGCGTCGTCCCCGGCGCCGTGGTCCGCCGCGGCTCGCACATCGGCAAGGGCGTGGTGCTGATGCCCAGCTTCGTCAACATCGGCGCAAACGTGGGCGATGGCTCGATGGTCGATACCTGGGCCACGGTCGGCTCCTGCGCCCAAATCGGCAAGAACGTGCACCTGTCCGGCGGCGTCGGGATCGGCGGCGTGCTCGAACCGCTCCAGGCTGGCCCCGTGGTGATCGAGGACAACTGCTTCATCGGCGCGCGCAGCGAAGTGGTCGAAGGAGTGCGGGTCTGCGAAGGCGCGGTCCTGTCGATGGGCGTGTTCATCGGCGCCTCGACCAAGATCGTCGATCGCAGCACGGGCGAAGTCCATATCGGCCGCGTGCCGCCCTATGCGGTGGTCGTGCCCGGTTCGATGCCGGGCAAGCCGCTGCCCGATGGCAGCCCGGGCCCGTCGCTCTACTGCGCGGTGATCGTCAAGACGGTCGACGCCCAGACCCGCGCCAAGACCGCGATCAACGAACTGCTGCGCGACTGATCATGCCGACCGTGGACCAGAGCCTGCTGCTCCAGTTCGCGGTGTCATCGGTTATGGTGGTCTGCTGCGTGGTGATCCACGGGCTGGGCCTGTTCGGCCTCAACCGCGCGATGCGCACCGAGGCGTCGATCGAGCGGCTGCAGCGGATCGACCCGCTT
>JACDQK010000260.1 GCA_015657645.1 Novosphingobium sp. | reverse complement strand
TGGACGATCCCCTTTCCCCCCTTGGGCCGGATGCTTCCGAACCCCCCGCCGGCGGTTCCCAGTCCCCCCGCCGCGAAGCTCCGGCCCAAACCCTGTTCACCGCGGCGCATCGCGCCTCCCGCTTCGACAGCGAAGTGGAGCGCCTGCGCCGTTCGCCGACCCCGACCGCATCTTCCTCTTCCTCCACCGGAGTTCCCTGGATGGGCATTTTCAGCCGCACCCGTGACATCATTGCCGCCAACTTCACCGACCTGCTGGATAAGGCGGACGATCCGGAAAAGATGATCCGCATGATCATCTTCGAGATGGAGGAAACCCTGGTCGAAGTGCGCGCCAGCGCGGCCCGCACCATCGCCGACCAGAAGGAAATGCACCGCCACACGGTCAAGCTGGACCGGCTGCAGGCTGACTGGGGCGAAAAGGCCCAGCTGGCCCTCAGCAAGGACCGCGAGGACCTGGCCCGCGCCGCCCTGGTCGAGAAGAAGAAGGCCGCCGACATGGCCGACCAGCTCAAGGCCGAGATCGCCGTGCTCGACGATGCGCTGCGCGCCTACGAGCTCGACATCGAAAAGCTGCAGACCCGGCTGCGCGAAGCCCGCAGCCGCCAGACCGCGATCGCCGCGCGGCTCGAAAGCGCGGAGAACCGCGTCAAGCTGCGCACGCTGCTGGCCAGCGAGCGGGTCGACGAGGCGATGGCCCGCTTCGACCAGCTGGAACGCCGGGTCGACTATGCCGAGGGCCGTGCCGATGCGCTGAGCCTGGCCGATGGCACCGCCAAGCCGAGCCTGGCTGACGAGATCGCCGCGCTCGCCGGGCAGGACAAGATCGATGAAGAACTGGAAGCCATGAAGCGGGCGCTGTCGGGCGGCGCTGACGACAGCAAGGAGGCCTGAGCCGTGGAAGAGATCATTGTTCCCGTCGTCGCGATCATCGTGGGCGTGCTCGGCCTGCTCGTCGGCCTGCCCTGGATCATTCTTCACTACATCACGCGTTGGAAAACCGCCGCCACCCTGACCTCCGACGATGAAGCCATGCTGGAGGAACTCTACAGTCTGGCCCGCCGCCTGCAGGACCGCGTGGAAACGGTTGAGCGCCTGGTTGCTGCCGATAACCCGGAGTTTCAGCCGCAGCGCCTGGCCGATGAACGCGAAATCGGCGGCCAGCTGAGCGACCGCAGCCAGCGCGATTTCGACCGCATGATCGCCAGCAAGGGAAGGATGGCCAAGTGAACACGCCCCGCACCAAGTTCTATCGCGACAAGATCAATGGCAAGATCATGGGCGTCTGCGCCGGGATCGCCGATTACACCGGGGTCGACGTGCTTTGGGTCCGTCTGGGCACGGTTGCCCTGACCCTGATGGGCGTCGGCATCATCCCGTTGTTCTATTTCGGCTTGGGCATCTTTGCCGATCGCAAGCCGCAGCACCTCTACTATACCGACCGGCAAGAGCAGCGCTTCTGGCAGGGGGTCCGCCAATCGCCCACCCGCACGGCCCGCGAAGTGCGCGCCAGCTTCCGCGAACTCGACCGCCGCCTGGCTGACATCGAACTGCACTACGTTTCGTCCAACCCGCGCCTGTCCGAGGAAATCGAACGCCTGCGCTGATCATTTCCGAGATGGGGGAGAATACCGATGGGTGAACTTGCCATACTAATTCCGCTGGCGCCGTTCCTTATGGTCAGCTTCATCGTCTGGACCAAGCACCAGTCGAAGATGGCCGAACTGAGCGCCCAGGCCACCGCCGAAAAGGCCGCGCAATACGCGGCCAGCAACACCGACCTCGAAGAGCGCGTCCGCGTGCTGGAACGCATCGTCACCGACAAGGGCTATGACGTTGCCAGCCAGATCGAAGCGCTGCGCGATGCCCGCAAGGTCGAGGCGCTGCTTGATGGCCGTGAAAAGGAGGTCCGCTGATGTTCGTCGAGGGACCAAACTTCATCGTCCTCATCGTGGCGATCACGACTGCCGGCTGGCTGATCAACAACTGGATCCGCGCCAAGCACGGCTATGCCCTGGAAGACGAATGGGGCGGCAAGACTGCCCGCGCCGACACCAAGGCCAATGAAGCGCTGAAGGCCGAGAACGCCGAGCTGCGCGAACAGCTGACCCACTTCGCCGACCGGGTGAAGGTGCTGGAACGGATCGTCACTGACAAGAGCGTGACTGTCGCCGCCCAGATCGAGGCGCTGCGCGACAGCGATGTGAAGGAAAAGAACTGATGGAATTCGGGGATTTCATGGGACTGGCGGTAGCGATGGGAAGCCTTGTCGCCATGGTCAACATTCTGGCCAAAGCCTATCTGCGCCGACTTGACCACAAAGAGAAGATTGCCGCGATCCGCGCCCAGGGCACTGCGCCCGGTTCGCCCGACCGCAGTGAGACCATCGAGCGCCTGGAGCACCGCATCCGCGTGCTGGAACGCATCGCCACCGACAAGAGCGAGAATGTCGCCGCCCAGATTGAGGCGCTGCGTGACGAGCGCGCAGCCCCGACCCTGATCACCGCTGCCAAGGAACCCGTGTGATGGATCCCGACAAGATTGAAGTCGTCCGCGTCCTGCTGCCGGCCATTTCCACCATAGCTATCGCCGGGGTCAGCGGCTGGGTGATCACCACCTGGATGCGAATCAAACATGGTTATCCGCTCGATGGAGCCTGGGGCCAGAAGCTCTATCCCAAGACTTCGAGCGAAGAACTCGAACGGATCAAGCTGCTGAGCCAGGAAAACGCCCAGCTGCGCGCCGAACTCGGCTCGATCAAGGATCGCATGGCCAATGTCGAACGGATCGTCACTGACAGCGGCTATGGCCTGACCAGCCAGATCGAGGCGCTCCGGCAGCTGCCGGACGGCGCGAAGAACTGACTTCGCGTCTGGGAAGGGGAAAATGGAAATGAACTTCTGGACAGCCGTGGTGATCATCGTGGCGATCACCGCTTTCGCCAACATCCGGATGGCCAAATACCGTGCCCAGGGTGGCAGCCCGGCCGCGCCCGAGCCGGCGCGGATGGTTCACAGCCAGCGCGAGGGCGAGCTGCTGCGCGAGGTCGAGGACCTGCGCGAGCGGATCAAGGTGCTGGAACGGATCGCCACCGATGGCCGCTCAACCGCGGCCCTCGCCAACGAGATCGAAAGCCTGCGCGAACGCAAGGATTGAGAGAGAGCCCGAGGAGAACCGCCATGTTCACCGAAAACCTCATGATCGCCGCCAGCCTGCTGATGGCCACAATGATTGTCACCGCCGCCGCGCTGAAAGGCTGGCAGGGCTGGCTGAGCCTGAAGGCGCGCGAGCTTGATGCCCAGCGCTCCGGTCCGGACACCGGCAACCCGGCCGGCATGGCCCGGATCGAGATTGCCGATCTGAAGGAACGGATCCGCAAGCTCGAAGCCATCGCCGCCGGGGTCGACCTGTGAGCGAAGTGCGGGGTCACGCGGCCCGCGCCGGGATCGGCCTGGGCAGCGCGATCGCCGTCGCGATCTCGTGGAGCCTGCACAAGTCGATCGTCTGGGCGATCGTCCACGGCTTCTTCGGCTGGTTCTATGTAATCTACTATGCGCTCACCCGGCCCGGCGGGATTGGCGGGTAAACCGCCCCGCCGCACACAAAGGTCGGGTTGCGATAGTCGGCTTAAGCCCTAAATGCCCCCC
>JACDQK010000259.1 GCA_015657645.1 Novosphingobium sp. | reverse complement strand
TTTCGTGGAATGGCGGGGCTGCTTCATAGCTGCCGACGCTTCTTCGTCTACCATCAGGAAGCTGAGCCCGGTTCGCCCGAGGAGGCCCGCTGGATCGATCGTGAGCGGCGCCTACTGCGGATAATCCTGTGGCCGGCGATGGGCGTCACCTGGTTGCTGGGCCTGGCACTTGCCATGTCGATCGGGGCTTTCACCCAGCCGTGGTTCCACGCCAAGTTGGGCCTGGTACTGATCCTCAGCGCCTATCACGTCTGGATGGCGGGCTATGCCGCCGACCTGGCCCAGGGCAAGCGCCGGCTGGAAGGCAAGCGGCTGCGGATCCTTAACGAGGTTCCCGGCATCGCCACGGTGCTGATCGCGATCATGGTGATCGTGAAGCCGATCTGACGCTGCGGCGTTGACCGCCTGCCCTTAAAGGCCTATCTGATCCCCGTCCGGCATGGGCGCGCGCCACTGACGACGCGCCGCGATCCGCTTTCCCCAAGCCCATCGATCGACCGGCCAACACAGCCTGCCCAGCGCCCCTTGCGCGCTGCCAAATATCGGAAATACAACGACAATGCATCTCAAAGAACTCAAGAAGAAAACCCCCGCCGAGCTGGTCGAGATGGCCGAAGAGCTCGAGGTTGAAGCCGCATCGACGATGCGCCGCCAGGACCTGATGTTCGCGATCCTCAAGGAACTGGCCGAAGACGGTGAGGAAATCATCGGGCAGGGCACGATCGAAGTGCTGGCCGATGGTTTCGGCTTCCTGCGCAGCCCGGAAGCCAACTATCTGGCCGGTCCCGACGACATCTACGTTTCGCCCAACCAGGTCCGCAAATGGGGCCTGCGCACCGGTGACACGGTGGAAGGCGAAGTCCGCGCCCCCAAGGATGGCGAGCGCTATTTCGCGATCACCAAGCTGATCAGCATCAATTTCGATGAGCCCGAAGTGGTTCGTCACCGCGTCAACTTTGACAACCTGACCCCGCTCTACCCGGATGAGCGACTGAACCTCGATACGCTCGATCCGACGGTCAAGGACAAGTCGGCCCGCGTGATCGACATCATCAGCCCGCAGGGCAAGGGCCAGCGCGCGCTGATCGTGGCGCCACCGCGCACCGGCAAGACCGTGCTACTGCAGAACATCGCCAAGGCGATCACCGACAACCATCCCGAAGTGTTCCTGCTGGTCCTGCTGGTCGACGAGCGCCCGGAAGAAGTCACCGACATGCAGCGTTCGGTGAAGGGCGAAGTGATTTCCTCGACCTTTGACGAGCCCGCCACGCGCCACGTCCAGGTCGCCGAATGGTGATCGAAAAGGCCAAGCGCCTGGTCGAACACAAGCGCGACGTGGTGATCCTGCTCGATTCGATCACCCGCCTTGGCCGCGCTTACAACACGGTTGTGCGAGCTCGGGCAAGGTCCTGACCGGCGGTGTTGACGCCAACGCTTTGCAGCGCCCCAAGCGCTTCTTTGGCGCCGCGCGCAACATCGAAGAGGGTGGTTCGCTCTCGATCATCGCCACCGCGCTGATCGACACCGGCAGCCGCATGGACGAAGTCATCTTCGAAGAATTCAAGGGCACCGGTAACTCGGAAATCGTGCTCGACCGCAAGGTTGCGGACAAGCGGATCTTCCCGGCGCTCGATGTCGGCAAGTCCGGTACCCGCAAGGAAGAGCTGCTGGTCGGCAAGGACAAGCTCTCCAAGATGTGGGTCCTGCGCCGCATCCTGATGCAGATGGGCACGATCGACGCGATGGAATTCCTGCTCGACAAGATGAAGGATTCCAAGAGCAACGAGGACTTCTTTGCGGCGATGAACCAGTAAGACTCTCATGGCAGCCGAGATCATCCTGATCGTTGGCTCGACCGGTGCCGGAAAGACCACTTATGCGCGCCGCCTGGCTGAAGAGCTGGGCGGCGTTCGCTTTTCGATCGACGAGTGGATGACGACGCTGTTCTGGGCCGACAGCCCGCAGCCGATCGAATTTGCCTGGACCATGGAACGGATCGCGCGCTGCGAGGCGCAGATCTTTGCCATGGTCCGCCAGCTTGCCGCGCGGGGCGTGCTGGCGCTGCTTGACCTGGGCTTCACCACCAAAGAACACCGCGACAAGTTCCGCGCCCTCGCGGCCGAGGCTGGCCTAAGCGCTGCGGTTCACTTCATCGATGTCCCCGCCGACGAGCGCTGGTACCGCGTCAACCGCCGCAACCGCGAGCGCGGCGAGACCTATGCCATGCAGGTCGACCGGCAGATGTTCGATTTCATGGACGCGATGTGGGAACCGCCGCTGGAGGCCGAATGGTCCGCAGACGGGGGCCTCCGGATCAACGGATCGGGCTCGGCCTGAAGGCTCAGCCCGCTGCGGCCTGAAGCTGCGCGGCCATCATTTCCCACAGCTTGTTGACCGCCTTGACCGGGCGGACCATCACCTTGAAATCGATGATCTTGCCGTCCTCGCCAAAGCGGATCAGGTCGATCCCGTTGACGTGGATCCCGTCGATTACGCAGGTGAACTCCAGCAGCGCATCGTCATTCTCGACGATCTCGCGGACATAGGTGAAGCTGTCATTGCCCAGCACCTTCGCGGCGCTCAGGAGGTACATCATGACCTTCGCCTTGCCCTGTTGCGGGCTGTGCACCACCGGTGAGTGAAACACCGCATCGTCCGCGAGCTGCGCGGCGAGCAGGTCGGGATCGCCGCCGCTCTGCATATAGGCATGCCAGGCGGCGACACCGGGGTGCGTGGACATAGGCGGCTCCTCTGTGGTCTGTAATCCGCCCGACCATGCCGCGACTTGCGCCAAAGTTCCAGTGTGCCGTAAGCTTGGCCATGAGCAGCGAGCGCCACGCCATTATCGCCCAGGGGATGCAGGCCCTCGCCGCGCGCGATCATGTCCGCGCGGCCGAGTTGCTGCGGTTGGTGGCCGAGGCAGCACCGCCGGCCGACTTTCCCTGGCCCGCGCTCGCCAATGCCGAACTGGCGCTGGGCCGCAACGATGCCGCCGAGGCTGCGATTGACCGGCAGCTCGCCGCAGCGATCCGCGATGTCGGGGCGCTGCTGCTGAAAGGCCTGCTGCGCGAGCGAGCCGGCGATGCCCGGGCGGCGATCAGCTTCTACCGCACCGCCCAGGCGCAAATGGCCTTCGATGGCCATGTGCCGCCCGAACTGGCGCAGCTTGCGGCCCATGCGCGGGCCTACCTAGCCAGCGCGACCGATGACTTTACCGGCCACCTCCTCGGCGAACTGGGGGAGGCGCTGAGCCCGGCGATGCAGGAGGCGATCGACTTGCTGACTGGCAAGCGCCAGATCCACCTCCAGCAGCCGACCATGTTCTACTACCCCGGCCTGCCGCAGCGCCGGTTCTACGATCCCGCCCAGTTCCCCTGGCTGGAAGCGATGTTGGCTCATGTCCCGGCGATGCAGGCTGAACTCAGCGCCGTGATCGCTGGCGGCGACGCGGGGTTCGATCCCTATGTCCGGCACAATCCGGATCGCCCCGCCCCGGCCAATCACCTGCTTGAGCGCAAGGACTGGTCCGCCTTCTACTTCTGGCGCGATGGCGCGGTGGTTGCGGAGAACGCCGCGCGTTGCCCCGCGACCATGGCCGCGCTCGAACTGGCGCCGCTGCCCCGGATTCCCGGCCGCTCGCCCAATGCCCACTGGTCCAGCCTGCTGCCCGGCACCCATATCAAACCGCACTGCGGGATGCTCAATACCCGGCTGATCTGCCACATCCCGGTTCAGACCGCGCCGAACTGCTGGCTCCGCGTCGGCAGCGAGACGCGCGGCTGGGAGCCGGGCGTGCCGCTGGTGTTCGACGATTCAATCGAGCACGAGGCGAAGAACGACGGGCCGCAGCGCCGCGTCGTTCTGCTGTTCGAGATCTGGCGCCCCGAAGTGCCGGAGGAAGACCGCGCCGCGATCGCGCGGATCTTCCAGGCAATCGGCAGCTACAGCTCAGGCTAGATTGGCCGCCAGGAATTCGCGGGTCCGCCCGTCGGCCAGCTGCGCACCGGCCTCGTCGCGACGGTCGCCCATTTCCGCGGCAAAGCCGTGGTCGAGCCCTTCGTAGTCATGCAGCGTCACCTTGGGGTGGCTGTCCAGCCCCGCATGGATCGCGGCTTGCGCTTCCGGCCCGACGAAATGGTCGGCGGTCGGGATATGCAGCATCAGCGGGTTGGCGATCGCATGGCTCTCACCCAGCATCTGGTCGATCATCACGCCGTAATAGCCGACCGAAGCATCGATATCGGTCCGCGCCGCCGCCATATAGGCCATCCGCCCGCCGAGGCAGTAGCCGACCAGGCCAACCTTGCTGACGCCTTCGCTGCGGCGGATGTGATGGATCGCCGCTTCGATGTCCTGAATACCGAGGTCCGGATCGTACTGCCCGAAATAGCCGAAGGCTTCCTGCAGCTGCTCCGGTACATCGGGATCGAGTTCGACACCCGGGGCGAAGCGCCAGAAGATGTCGGGGGCCAGCGCCAAATAGCCTTCGCTGGCCCAGGTCTCACACTTCTGCTGGATGCCGGGGTTCAGCCCGAAGATTTCCGGAATGACGATGATCGCCGCCTTGGGCGTGCCGGCCGGGCGGGCGACATAGGCCGGGATCTGGGCCGCGCCGTCGAGCGAGGGGAACTGGGTGTTGGTGGCCATGGGAAAAACTCCGCGAGGGGTGGGGTCTTGCGGCGGCAATATGCCGCTTGGATGGACTTTGCCAAGGCCCTGTGCCAGCTTCACGCTCGGAACTGGGAAACGCGGGCGAGGAGAATGCGATGAAGATCAACGTCGAGGTCGATTGCACCCCCGAAGAGGCGCGCACCTTCCTGGGCCTGCCCGATGTCGGCAAGGCCAACCAGTTCTATATCGAGGCTATTTCCAAGGCGATGAAGGGTGCCGGCAATGTCGAGCAGATCCAGGACATCGCCAAGAACATCGCGCCGATGGGGCAGATGGGCCTCAAGCTGTTCCAGCAATTCGTCGAGAACGGCGCCGCCTTTGCCGCCGGGGCCAAGAAGAAGTCGGACGACTGAGCCGGCTTTCCCCGCAGCCCAGGCCTAACCATGACTGACACGATCTACGCCCTGTCGAGCGGCGCGCCCCCGGCCGCGATTGCGGTGGTGCGGGTCAGCGGTCCGCAGGCCGGCGCGGCCCTGCAGGCACTGGCCGGGCGGCTGCCGCCCGAACGGCGCGCAGTGGCGGCGACGCTGCGTGACCGGGCCGGGGCAGTGCTCGACCGGGCGCTGGTACTGTGGCTGCCCGGGCCCAATACGGCGACGGGGGAGGATACGGCCGAACTGCACCTCCACGGCGGCCGCGCGGTGGTCGCGGCAGTGTCAACGGCGCTGGCGGCCTTGCCGGGGCTGCGTGCGGCCGAACCGGGCGAGTTCACGCGCCGTGCCTTTGTCAATGGCCGGATCGATCTGGCCGAAGCCGAGGGACTGGCCGACCTGCTCAATGCCGAGACCGAGCTGCAGCGCCAATCGGCCCTGGCCATGGCGGGCGGGGCGTTCTCGCGCCAGGTTGAGGCCTGGCGGGAAGAGCTGCTCGGGCTGTCGGCAGCGGTTGAGGCCGTGCTCGATTTTGCCGACGAGGACGATGTCGCCGTGCTGCCGGCTGACTTCCTCCAGCGGATCGATGCCTTGCGCGCCGCGCTCGCCACCTGGTTGACCCGCCCGCGCGCCGAAGTGCTGCGCGAGGGCTTCCGGGTGGTCATTGCTGGCCCGCCGAACGCGGGAAAAAGTACTCTATTCAATGCTTTGGTCCAATCCGAGGCGGCCATTGCCACGCCGATTGCAGGCACGACCCGCGATGTGCTGACGCGCCCCGTGGCCTATGCCGGCGTCCCGTTCCTGTTCGCCGACACAGCCGGGCTCCACGATGCGACTGACGACGTGGTTGAGGCAATCGGGATCGAACGCGCGCTCGAAGCGCTCGACCGGGCCGATCTGGTGCTGTGGCTCGGCCCCCAAGGTGAAGGGCCAGCGGGCGCCTGGGAAGTCTCGGCGCAGTGCGACCGCCCGCAAGGCGCGGCCAAGCGTCAGGCCCGCCACCGCGTCTCGGCGGTGAGCGGGGCGGGCATGACTGCGCTGATCGATGATCTGGTGGGCACCGCGCGGCAGGCCATGCCCAAACCGGGCGAAGCGGCGCTTAGCCAGCGCCAGCATGACCTGCTGCACGAATCGACGCGTGCACTGCAGGCGGCCGAGGACGAGGCTGACCCCTTGCTGGTTGCCGAAGCACTGCGGCTGGCGCGCGTGTCCTTCGATGCCCTGCTGGGCCGCACCACGACCGAAGACATGCTCGACGCACTGTTCGGGCGGTTCTGCATCGGCAAGTAGCGCCCCGACGCAAAAGCTGTTCCACGTGAAACATCGCTCGGCTAAAGCGCGCCCTGAGCATGGACCAGTTTGACATCATCGTTGTGGGCGGCGGGCACGCCGGGGTCGAGGCGGCAGCGGCTGCCGCGCGCATGGGTGCGCGCACGGCGCTGGTCAGCTTCGATCTCGATGCAATCGGCGCGATGAGTTGCAATCCGGCGATTGGCGGGCTGGGCAAGGGGCACCTCGTTCGCGAAGTCGATGCCTGTGACGGGATCATCGCCCGCGCCGCCGATGCCGGGGCGATCCATTACCGGATGCTCAATCGCTCAAAGGGCAGCGCCGTGCAGGGGCCGCGTGTCCAGGCTGACCGCAAGCGCTTCAAGGCGGCCGTGCAGCACCTGCTGGCCCAGCAGGGCGATCTGGCGCGGGTGCAGGGTGAGGCGGCGGCCCTGCGGCTGTCAGGCGGGCGCGTCGCCGGAATTGATCTGGCTGACGGGACGCCGCTGGCAGCACGCGCCGTGGTGCTCTGTACCGGCACCTTCCTGGGCGGGGTGCTGTTCCGGGGTGAGGAACGACTGGTCGGCGGCCGGATCGGTGAAGCCTCGGCCCAGCGGTTGGCCGCGCAGCTGCGTGAAGCGGCACTGCCGCTGGCGCGGCTCAAGACCGGCACGCCGCCGCGGCTTGACGGGCGGACGATCGACTGGGCGCGGCTGGAAGAGCAGCCGTCCGATTCCGAGGCTTGGACCATGTCCGCGCTCCCGCCGGCCTATGGCGGGGCGGGGCGCGCCCTGCCGCAGGTGTTCTGCGCGATTACCCGCACCAATGTGCGCAGCCATGACGTCATCCGCGCCAATCTGCACCGTTCGCCGCTGTTTTCCGGGGCGATTGGCGCACAGGGGCCGCGCTATTGCCCCTCGATCGAGGACAAGATCCACCGTTTCGGCGATCGCGATGGCCATCAGGTTTTCCTCGAACCGGAGGGGCTCGATACCCATTTGGTCTATCCCAACGGCATCTCCACCTCGCTGCCCACCGATGTCCAGCTGGCCATGCTGCGGACCATGGAGGGACTGGAGCAGGTCGAGATGGTCGTTCCCGGCTATGCGGTCGAATATGACCACATCGATCCGCGCGCGCTGCGGACCAGCCTCGAGCTGCGCGACTTGCCCGGGCTCTACTGCGCCGGGCAGATCAACGGCACGACGGGCTATGAAGAAGCGGCCGCCCAGGGCCTCGTTGCCGGCATGTCGGCCGCGGCGGAGGTGCTGGGGCGGCAGCCGATCGCGCTTGATCGCGCCAATTCCTACATGGCGGTGATGATCGACGACCTGACGCTGCACGGAGTGAGCGAGCCCTATCGCATGCTGACCGCGCGCGCTGAATACCGGCTGCGGCTGCGGGCCAACAATGCCTCAAGCCGGCTCACGCCGCTGGCGCTGGCGGCTGGTTGTGTCGGGGCATCGCGGGCCGCGTGGTTTGAACGCCGTGAAGAGCTGCGCACCCGGATCGAAGCCGCGCTCGATGGCACGGCAACGGGTCATGAGCTTGCCGTGGCCGGCCTGCCGGTGCGCGCCGATGTCGGCCGCTTGCCATTGCGTGAGTGGTTGCGGTTTGGCGGGGTGGATCTTGAAAGCCTATCACCGTGGCTGGGTGAGGACTTGCACGGCGATCCGGAACTGGCCGCCGAGCTGGCCGAGGATGCGGCCTATGCGCCCTATCTGGCGCGGCAGGAAAGCGAGCTGGCGGATCTGCGCGCCGGTGAAGCCCTGCCGCTGGGCGACGACTTCCCCTATGCCGCCATTCCCGGTCTTTCGCGCGAAATGGTTGAACGCCTGACCAAGGCCAAGCCGGCGACGCTGGCGGCAGCGGGCCGCTTGCCAGGGATTACGCCGGCTGCGCTGGCTGCGCTGCTAGTCCATGCCCGCCGCCGCGCGGATATCGCGGCATGATCGCGAGCGAGCAGCAGGCCCGCGACTGGCTTGCGCAATTGCCCGAGTGGGATGCGACTGCAGCCGAGCGAATCGAGCGCCTGATCGCGCTGCTGGCCGAGGAAAACGCGCGGCAGAACCTGGTCGCAGCGGCCAGTCTGCCGGTGGTGTGGCAGCGCCATATCGTCGATTCGGCCCAGCTCCTGCCGCATGTTCCACGTGAAACATCCACGCCCTGGCTCGATCTGGGGACTGGGGCGGGCTTTCCCGGCCTGGTCGTCGCGGCGCTGCGGCCCGATTGCGAAGTGGTCATGGTCGAGTCGCGCGCGCGGCGAATCGAATGGCTCGAACGCGCCCGACTCGCGCTGGGCCTGGACCAGGCAAAAGTTGTCGGGGCGCGGCTCGAGCAGGTCGAGACCCGGCCATTCCGCGTCATTTCGGCACGGGCCTTTGCTCCACTCGTCCGATTGCTCGACTATCCGCACGCTTTTCCACAAAGGACACGTTGTACCTGTTGCCGAAGGGGCGGTCGACACAGCAGGAACTGTCAGAGCTCAAGGGATGGAATCACCTGTTCCACGTGAACAGTCGCTGACCGATCCCGAGGCCGGGGTCATCGTCGGCCAGTTGCTCGGCAAAAAGGGGAAAAAACCGTGATTCGCATGGCGATCGCCAACCAGAAGGGCGGAGTGGGCAAGACCACCACGGCGATCAACCTGGCGACCGCGCTGGCGGCGACTGGCTGGAAAGTGCTGCTGGTCGATCTCGATCCCCAGGGCAACGCCTCGACTGGCATCGGTATCGGCACCAACGATCGCGAACGCTCGACTTACGATTTGTTGGTTGATCAGATGCCGCTCAGCGCATGTGTTTCCTCAACAAGGATCCCGGGGCTCGACATCGTTCCCGCCACGGTCGACCTGTCCGGCGCCGAGGTTGAGCTGGTTTCGGTCGAGAATCGCACCGAGCGGCTCGCCCAGGCGCTGTCGACCGACACTGGCCACGACATCTGCCTGATCGACTGCCCGCCGTCGCTCGGCCTGCTGACGCTCAATGCGCTCTGCGCTGCCGACCGCCTGCTGGTTCCGCTGCAATGCGAATTTTTTGCGCTCGAGGGGCTCAGCCAGCTGCTCCAGACGGTCGAACGGGTGCAGCAGCGCTTCAATCCCAATC
This sequence comes from Novosphingobium sp., assembly GCA_015657645.1. GTDB lineage: Bacteria > Pseudomonadota > Alphaproteobacteria > Sphingomonadales > Sphingomonadaceae > Novosphingobium. Next base: position 6,281 of record JACDQK010000259.1, on the reverse strand, counting down.
TTGGCATCATCGGTGTTGCGCTCACCATGTTCGACCGCCGCAACCGCCTGACCGACCAGGTGGCGGAGGATGTGCGCTCGTGCCTGGGGCCGCTGGTGTTCGAATCGGTGATCCCGCGCAATGTCCGCCTGTCGGAAGCACCGAGCCACGGCCTGCCCGCCTTGGTCTATGACCATTCCTGTGCCGGAAGCCGGGCCTACATCGCCCTGGCCCGCGAACTGATTGCCCGCCTGCCCGAAGCAAGGAAAGCCGCATGAGCGAAGAGAACACCGCCAGCACCACTGCGCCGGCTCCGGCCAAGAAGAAGCCGCTGGCGCTGGGACGCGGCCTTGGCGCCCTGCTTGGCGAAACCCGGCGCGAAGAGCCGCTGGTCAGTCCTGCAGCTTTGTCGGGTGCTGCTGGCGGAGCGGCGCCGAAGGATGGGCTGGCCTTGCTGGCCGTCGCCTCGATCGTGCCGCATCCCGGTCAGCCGCGCCGGCACTTCGCCGAGGCTGCGCTCGATGAGCTGGCTGCCTCGATCGCGGCGCGCGGGGTGATCCAGCCGGTGATCGTCACGCCGCACGGGGCGGGGCAGTGGCGGCTGGTTGCGGGTGAACGCCGCTGGCGGGCGGCGCAGCGCGCCCAACTCCATGAAATTCCAGCGATTATCCGCGACCTGGATGAGCGCGAGGTCACCGCGCTGGCGCTGATCGAGAATCTCCAGCGCGAGGATCTCAACCCGATCGAAGAGGCGCGGGCTTATCACCGCCTGGCGGAAGATGAGGGACTGACGCAGGCCGAGATTGCCAAGCTGGTCGACAAGAGCCGCAGCCATGTCGCGAACCTGCAGCGCTTGCTCGCCTTGCCGGAGAGCGTGATCGCGCTGGTCGAGGAGGGTAAGCTCTCGATGGGTCATGCCCGGGCGCTGGTCGGGATCGAGAATGCCGCCGAACTGGCAAATCAAGCCGTCGCCCGCCAATTGTCCGTCCGCGAGGTCGAGCGGCTGGTGCGGCGCAAGGATACGCCGCCGACTCAACGCCGCGCCCGCAGTGAGCGCGACAATGCCAATTCGGCCGACATCGCCGCGGTCCAGGCGCACCTCGAGGAGTTCCTCGGATTATCGGTGCGAATCAATGCCGATGCTGATCCGCGCTCGGGTGCAGTTACGATTCGTTACCGCACGCTCGACCAGCTGGATCTGATCTGCCAGCGGCTCACGGGCGGCGGAATCTAGGGATCTGGCGAAATTGCGGGTTTCTCCTGAGGCAAATCTTAACGGCAGCGCCCGATCGGTTAACCCTACCCGAAAGTAATCCCACAACTCCGTGAAACTACAAGCATTCCTGCGAATGGGGGCGAACCGTCCATTCGGGCGGCGCCCAGGCGCTGCAGGACAGACTGCTTGGAAGGGATTACATTTATCATGCGCAATACGCTTCGTATCGCTCTCGTCGGCGCCGCTCTCAGCGCCGTTTCGTTTGCTTCGGCCGCTTCGGCCGCCACCTCGGCCACTGCCAACGCTTCGGCCGAAGTCCTCAGCACCCTGACCCTGACCGCCGATTCGGCGCTCAACTTCGGCCAGATCGCTGCCAACACCGGCGGCACCGTGACCGTTAACGCTGACACGACCACTTCGTTCTCGGGCTCGCTGGTTTCGACCGGCACCCGCGCTCCGGCCGGCTTCACCGTCGGCGGCACGCCGAACGCCAACGTTGTTGTCACGCTGCCGGCCTCGGCCACGCTGACCCGCTTTGGCGGCACCGAAACCATGTCGATCGGTGGCTTCAACAGCAATCCTCCGGGCGCATTCCAGCTGAACGGTCTGGGTTCGGGCACCTTCGCGGTTGGCGGCACGCTGACCGTTGCATCGGGCCAGGTTGCCGGTGTCTACAACGGCACCTTCAGCGTCTCGGTCGAATACCAATAAGCATAGCGAACCCGGCTGTTTAACCGCAGCCGTGGGGAGACCATGGGCCGCATCCACCTCGGTGGGTGCGGCCCTTTGCTTTGCGGCGCATGCTTAGCGGGAAATTAACCCTGTTTGCCTAGACCTTACGCAGAAGCCGCAGGTCCGTGTCCAGGATCTCGGCAAGGAATTGCTTCTGCCAAGGGTTCGCTGCCAATGCCGTTTACCTCGTCGTTCCGCCGTTTTGCCCTGGGTCTGGGTGCTCTGGCCGTTACCTTCAGCTCCGTCCCGGCGCTTGCGCAGGGTGACCTGCTGGTTGCGCCGACCCGGGTGATCATCAATGGCGGCGGCAATGCTGAAGTGGTGCTGAGCAATATCGGCAGCCAGGCCGCGACTTACCGAATCGGTGTCGAGCTGCGGCGAATGGAGCCGGATGGCGATTTCGCCGACGTGACCGAGGCCGAGGCCAGTGCTACCGAAAAGGCCGCGCTCGAAATGCTGCGCTATGCGCCCAAGCGCATCACGCTCCTTCCCGGCCAGCCCCAGGCGATTCGCCTGAGCGCGCGGCCCGCGCCCGAACTGCCTGATGGGGAATACCGCGTCCACATGAGCTTCCGTGCCGTCCCGCCGGCGCTTTCTCCCGAGGCCGCTCAGGAACAGGTCGCTACGGGCCAACTCGCGATTCGGTTGACGCCGGTTTATGGCATCACGATCCCGGTCTTCATCCGCAAGGGCCGGCTTGAGGCCGGTGCGACGATCGCCAATCCGCGGCTCGGTGGCAATGCTACAGCCAAATGGCTTGAGCTCGACATGCGCCGCACCGGCCAGCGTTCGGTCTATGGCGAAATCCTGGGCAAGCGCGGCAGCGAGCAGATCTTCCTGATCAAGGGCGTGGCAATCTACCCGGAAGTCCAGGGCCGCTCGGTCAGGATTCCGCTGACGGCCGAACAAATTGCCAAGCTCAATGGCCCGGTCCGCATTGAATACCGCGAACTCCCTGAGAACGGCGGACAATTGATCGCCGAGATCACCACGAACGTGCGCTGAGCCAATGAAACCGAAAGCGGGAAGCGAAAGCTGACGACATGAGGGGCAACCTCCCACCGCTGCGCTATGTCGCCGCCCTGCTTGGGGCGGCGTTTGGCGTTGTGGGAGCCGGTGCCCCGGCGCACGCCCAAGGCTGGAGCGCAAACGAGGACGATTCGCTTCTGCTTGAATTGCGCAGTGGTCAATACCGGCTGGGAGAGCCGCTGCGCGGTTACCAGACCGCCGCTGGCGTCTGCGTCGACTTTGCCGATCTGATCCAGGCGCTCGACCTGCCGGTGCGACTCGACAAGAAGTCGCGCCGCGCAACCGGGTGGCTGTTTGCGGAGGACCAACGCTTCACCCTCGATCGCGATTCCGATACGGTACAAAACGTGAACGGAAACCGGTCAGTCGGCAAGGATGCGATTTACGACACGCCCGAAGGCTGGTGCGTCGATCTTAAGGCGCTGTCGGGCTGGATGGGAGTCCGCTTCCGGGCCGACCTCTCGAACCTTGCGGTCGTGCTGGAATCCGATCGCAAGTTGCCGTTCCTCGAAGCGATCGAGCGCAAAAGTCGCGCCGCGCGACTTCGTACGCCCAAATTCGCCGAATTCGACCTTGCCAAACTGCCGCAGGCCCAGACGCCCTATCAGAACTGGCGCACGCCCTCGATCGACGTGCAGATCCAGGGCCAATGGACCCGCAACATGGGCAGCCGCGCGCAGTTCGAAGCGCTGGCGGCCGGTGAGGCGCTCGGGCTGAGCTACACCGCGCGTTTGGCTGGCAGTACAGACAACGGGGCGGATTCGCTCCGGCTCAAGCTGTTCCGCAACGATCCTTCAGCCGAACTGCTTGGCCCGCTCAAGGCGACCCAGGTGGCCCTGGGCGATGTCGAGGCACTGCGCGGCGCGCTGACTGCACAGACATCCTATGGCCGCGGTGCCTTTGTCTCAAACCGCCCGCTCAACCGCCCGGGCCGCTTCGGCGTGACCTCGCTCAGCGGTACCATGCCAGCTGGCTGGGATGCCGAACTTTACCGCAACGGCGAACTGCGGGCCTATCAGGCCGATCGCGGGGATGGTCGCTACCGGTTCGATGATATCGAACTGCTGTGGGGCCAAAACGACTTCGAAGTCGTGCTTTACGGGCCGCAGGGCCAGATCAAGCGCGAACGCTCGAGCGCCCCGGTCGGAATCGAAAGCCTGCCGGCTGGCAAGACCTGGTATTGGGCCGGCGTAGTCGATGCCGGGCGCGATCTGATCGATCTCAGCACGACCTTCCGCGATCCCAACACCGGCTGGCGCTGGGGGGGTCGGCGTGGAACGCGGGATTGATCGACGAACCACGGCTGGCGTCGAATATCAGAGCGTGATGTTCGCCGGCCGTCGCCGCCATTACATCGAAGGAACCGTCCAGCGCGCACTGGGCCGCATGCTGCTCGAAGTGAGCGGCGCGCAGCAGCTTGGCGCGGGTCGGGCTTTCCAAGCCAAGGCGCTCGGGCGCCTGGGGGCGATCCGCTATGATGCGGAGGCGCTGTGGGTCGATGGCGACTTCGAAAGCGAGCTCGTCGATGCCCAGCAGCGCCGTGAATACGGCCTGCGGCTGAGCACTTCGGTCAAGATGGGGACCTGGCGCCTGCCGGTTGAGACGGGCGTGCGTCATTTCCAGACCCGGACCGGGGCAAAGGTTACCGAATGGTTAATTCGCTCGGCCTTGCAGCTGAAGCGCACCTCGCTGACCACCGAACTGTCGCGCCGTACCGCGCGCGGCCCGGTGGCGGCCTTGGCGGGTGAGGACCTCGGGACCAAGCTCAACCTGATCGCCAATACCGCGATCGGGCCGGTCCGCCTGCGCGGCGCCGCGCGCTTTGCGCTCGATGGCCAGCGCCGCGGGCTGGAAAATGCCCAGGCTGTCGCCGAAACCGGGATCGGCCTGAGCTCGACCCTGCGGTTGGGCTATGAGCACGATGCCACGTCGCGCCGCGACGAAGTCATGCTCGGCTGGGTTCGCCAGTTCGATCGCTTTGCGCTGCGCACCGAAGGTCGGCTCGATACGCGCGGCCGCCTGACGCTCGGCCTGACGCTCGGCTTCAGCCTGGGGCCAGATCCGGTCGATGGCGGCTGGCGGATGTCGCGCCAGCGGCTGGCCGAGAGTGGTCAGGCCGCCGTCGAGGTGTTCCGCGACGAGAACGGTGACGGCTATCGCCAGGCTGGGGAAGGGCTGGTTGAAGGCGTCGCGGTCGAGGCGGGCTTCCGTCACACCGAAGCACCGACCAACAAGGCCGGGCGTGCGGTGATCGATGGCCTGACGCCTTACGTGCCGGTGCTGGTCTCGATCGATGCCGGCTCGCTGCCCGATCCCTTGCTCCAGCCCAAGGGCCAGGGCGTGGTCGTAGTGCCGCGCCCGGGTGTCTCCGCCAAGGTCAGCCTGCCGCTCGCCCCCACTGGCGAACTCGAAGCGCTGCTGCTTGGGCCCGATGGCGAACCGCGCGAAGGCGTCGTGCTTGAACTGACCGATACGGCTGGCCAGGTCGTACGCCAGGTCCAGAGCGACTTCGATGGCTATGTCCTGTTCGATTCGGTGCCTTATGGCGATTACCGCCTGCGGATCGGCGCGGCGAGCGCGTTGGCGCTGGGCGTGAAGGCCGATCTGGGCACGGTGCTGCGGATCAACCGGGCCAATCCTTCGCTGCGGCTGGGGCGGATCCGGCTCCAGACGCTAGTGACGACGCAGGTCGCGGCGCTGCCTTAACCGGGCGATTAAATTCCGGTTGACCGGCGCGCGGGGCAGCGCCAAACCTCTGGCCAATCCAAATCAGCCAGAGGGAAACCCCATGTCGCTCGATTCGCTTGCCCGCACTGCCTACACCGAAGATCATGAGGCTTTCCGCCAGACCGTGCGCCGCTTCATGCAGGAAGAGGTTGCCCCTAACGGCGCCCAGTGGGCCGAAGACGGGATTGTCCCCAAGTCGCTTTGGCCCAAGGCCGGCGAGCTGGGCCTGCTCTGCCCGACCGTGCCGGAGGAATACGGCGGCCTTGGCCTCGACTTCGGCTATAACGCCATCGTCGATGAGGAAGGCGCCTATCACGGCGGCGTGACCACCGGCTTCTCGCTCCAGTCGGACATCGTCGTCAGCTACATCGTCAACTATGGCTCAGAAGAGCAGAAGCGCCACTGGCTGCCCAAGCTGGTCGCGGGCGAAGTGATCACCGCGATCGCCATGACCGAGCCGGGCACCGGTTCCGACCTTCAAGGCATGCGCACCACGGCCAAGAAGGACGGCAACCATTACGTGATTCAAACGGGTCGAAGACCTACATCACCAATGGCCAGAATGCCGATCTGATCCTGGTCTGCTGCAAGACCGACA
>JACDQK010000258.1 GCA_015657645.1 Novosphingobium sp. | reverse complement strand
GGCGGCGCTGATTGAGCGTCTGGCCGATCGGGTCCGCGCCCTGGCCGCGCAAAGCGGCAGCCAGGTCATCCTGATTGGCTGGAGCCTGGGCGGGATCTACGCCCGCGAGGTGGCCAAGCTCGCTCCCGAGGCGACCCGCCTCGTCATGACGCTAGGTAGCCCGTTCTCGGGCGATCTGCGTGCCAACAATGCCTGGCGGCTTTACGAGTTCGTCAATGACCATGCGGTTGATGCACCGCCATTTGAAGCAGACGTCCCGGCCAAGCCGCCCCTGCGCACGATTGCGCTGTGGTCGGCCCGCGACGGGATTATCCCGCCGACCTGCGCCGCTGGTCAGCCGGGCGAGCGCGACGCCGCGATCGAAGTCGATTGCCGCCATCTGGGTTTTGCCTGGGCGCTCAAAGGCATCGCGGCGATCGGGCGGGTGCTGGCGAGCGAGCTGCGCTCAGGCTGAACGCTGGCGCGGGTCCGGGCCGAAGCGGTTCGGGCCAGGCGTTCCAGGCAGGATCGCGAGGATCACCGCGCCAAGGTTGGCGAGGATCACCAACCAGTCGATCGGCCAGATCATGCGGTCTAGCCCGATCCGGACGTCCATCGCGGTCGTGTAGGATAGGATCATCCGGACCAGCCAGACCGTGAATGAGAATGCGGCCAGCCAGGCCAGCTTGCCAGTGCGGTCCTGATCGTGCAGCCGGCGCACCAGCAGTGCCGGGACGGGAATGGCGAGCAGCACGGTCAGGACATCGCTGACCAGCGCGCGGGTCTGGTACTCGGTCAGCAAGGCCGCAGCGAAAGATGCTGCCAGCGTAAGCAGAATTGCGCTCAGGATGTAGCTGGCCAGCTCCGTCCGGGTCGCCCGGCCGCTGAAGGTGAACGCAAGGGCAAAGGTGCGCCGGGCTGAGGTTGGGGCGGGCAGGGCGGAGGGCGTGTCGCTCACCGCCGCAGCCTCAGTCGAGTTCCCAGGCCCGCTCGCCGTGACTGGTGATGTCCAGCCCCTCGCGCTCGGCATCCTCGCTTACCCGCATCGGGAAGGCCAGGCTGACCACGACCGCGATGACCGCGCTGGCAATCGCGGAATAGAGCGCGACCACGCCGATGCCGACCGCCTGCGCGGCGAGCTGGTTGACCATGCCGACACCTTCGGCATAGCCCGTGCCGCCCAGCGCCGGGGACATGAACACGGCGAGCAGCAGCGAACCGACCATCCCGCCGACCCCGTGGACCGCGAAGACGTCGAGCGAATCGTCGATCTTGAGCTTCTGCTTGACCAGCTGGATCATCGGATAGCAGGCCGCCGCCGCGACCGCGCCGAACAGCATCGCCGCGCCAGGCGAGATAAAGCCGGCGGCCGGAGTGACCGTGGCGAGGCCGGCAATGGCGCCGGTCGCAAAGCCGACCGAGGTGGGCTTGCCGACGGTGAAGCGTTCGATCAGCAGCCAGACCAGCGCGGCGACACTGGCGGCGACATGGGTGTTGAGGATCGCGTTGGCCGCATCATCGCTCGCCGTGAGGGCCGAGCCGCCATTGAAGCCGAACCAGCCGACCCACAGCAGGGCAGCCCCGGCCATCGTAAGCGAGGGGCTGTGCGGCAGCATCAGCGTCTTTGGAAAGCCCTGGCGGCGGCCGAGCAGCAGCGCAGCGACCAGCGCCGAAACACCCGCCGTGGTGTGGACGACGATCCCGCCGGCAAAGTCCAGCGTGCCCATCGAGGTCGCCAGCCAGCCGTTGCCCCAGACCCAGTGTGCTACGGGCGCATAGACCACCAGGCTCCACAGCGCGCAGAACCCGACGACCCAGCCGAAGCGGGCGCGATCGATCCAGGCACCGGCCATGAGCGCCGGGGTGATCGCCGCGAAAGTCAGCTGGAACAGCGCGAATGTGCGCTCGGAAATGGTGAGCTCACCGCGCATCAGCCCTTCGGTGCCGATCAGCATCCAGGCATTGCCTGCACCGATCCAACCGTTGGTGACGTCGCCGAACGCCAGAGTATATCCGGCGATGATCCAGAGCGTAGAAGCGATTGCCGCGATCGCGCCGACCTGGACCAGTACCGAGAGGAAGTTCTTGGCGCGGACCAGACCGCCATAGAACAGCGCCAGGCCCGGCATGGTCATCAAGAGGACCAGCGCCGAAGAAGTCAGGATCCAGGCAGTGTCCCCGGTGTCGATCGTCGCTTCGGTAACGGCTTGCGCAAGGGCTGGCGAACTGCCTGCCAGCATTGCTCCGGCCAGGGCCAGGCCTAGTGGTTTGCGCATTCCTGTTCTCCCCTGCCGCCGCTCAGCGTGATTCCGCTGGCAGGGTTAGAGCAACAAACCGGGCCTCCGCAAGCAATTGCGCTAGCGATTTGTTGCGCTCAGGGCCGGGTTATGCCCAGCCTTGCAGCACCTGGTCAGGCGGGCGGTGCCCGTCGGCCCAGAACCGGATATTGGCGATGACCTTCTCGCCAGCGAGCGAGCGCCCCTCCACCGTCGCACTGCCGAGGTGGGGCAGGGTGATGACGCTGGGCAGGGCGATCAGGCGCGGATCGACCGCCGGCTCGCGGGCGTAGACGTCGAGACCCGCCCCGCCGAGCTGGCCCGCCTCCAGCGCCGCAACCAGCGCGTCCTCGTCGATCAGGTCACCGCGCGCGGTGTTGATCACGAAGGCATCGGGCTTGAGCAGGGCAATCCGCCGGGCATCGAGCAGGTGATGGGTTTCGGCGCTGGCCGGGCAGTGCAGGGTAATGATGTCGGATTCGGCCAGCAGCTTGTCGATGTCCGCTTCATAGCGGGCGCCCAGCATCGTTTCGATCGCGCCCGGCAGCGGGCGGCGGTTGTGATAGGTTACCTCCATCCCGAAGGCGCGGGCACGGTGGGCCACGGCCTGGCCGATCCGGCCCATGCCAACGATGGCGAGGCGCTTGCCGCCGATCGAGCGGCCGAGAAGCTGGGTCGGCGTCCAGCCGGTCCAGGCTCCGTCACGAACGAGCCGGCTGCCTTCGCCAAGGCGGCGCGGCACCGAGAGGATCAGCATCATGGTGAGGTCGGCCGTGTCGTCGGTAAAGACGCCCGGGGTATTGGTGACGATGACCTTGCGCGCGCGGGCAGCCGCCAGGTCGATATGATCAACGCCCGCGCCGAAGTTGGCGATCAGGCCCAGCCGGTCGCCGGCTTCTTCCAGCATGGCGGCATCGATCCGGTCAGTCACGGTCGGCACCAGCACGTCGGCCTCGCGCATGGCTGCCACCAGCCCGTCACGGCCCAGCGGCGCGTCGGCGGTGTTGGTGACCACGTCGAACAGTTCGGCCATGCGGGCCTCGACGGCCGGAACCAGGCGGCGGGTCACGTGGACCCGTGGTTTGCCCGAGACCCGGCGGGCGAGCGGCGTATCGGAGACGATTGGCATGCGTCAGCGCTAAGCCGGGGCAGGGGCAGGGGTCAAGCGGCTTGAACCTTGCCGCCACAGGTCGCTATCAGCGAATCATGCTGACCCGAGTCCTTTCGCTGACTGTTATCGCTCTGCTGGGCCTGGCTGCGCCGGCCGCCGCGCAGGAGGCCAAGGTGCCCTATTGGGCCTCGATCCGCGCCAGCGAAGTCAACATGCGGGTCG
>JACDQK010000257.1 GCA_015657645.1 Novosphingobium sp. | reverse complement strand
CCGCGGGGGCCTGCGCTGGTCCGACCGGCGCGATGACTTCCGCACCGAAGTGCTCGGGCTGATGAAGGCCCAGCGGGTCAAGAACGCGGTGATCGTGCCGACCGGGGCCAAGGGCGGGTTCTATCCCAAGCAACTCCCCGATCCGGTGCGCGACCGCGATGGTTGGCTGGCCGAGGGCAAGGAAAGCTACAAGCTGTTCATCCGCACCCTGCTGTCGATCACCGACAATATCGTCGGCGCCAAGGTGGCCCACCCCAGGCAGGTCGTGATCCGCGACGGCGAGGATCCCTATTTCGTGGTCGCCGCCGACAAGGGCACCGCGACCTATTCCGACACGGCCAATGCCATCGCCGAAGAGCATGACTTCTGGCTCGACGATGCCTTCGCCAGCGGCGGGTCGAAGGGCTATGACCACAAGGCGATGGGCATCACCGCCAAGGGGGCCTGGCTTTCGGTCCAGCGGCACTTCCTCGAGATGGGCGTCGACGTCCAAACCCAGCCGATCCGGGTGGCGGGCTGCGGCGACATGTCGGGCGACGTGTTCGGCAACGGCATGCTGCTCAGCCAGGCGCTCAAGGTCGTTGCGGCCTTCGATCACCGCCACATTTTCCTCGATCCCGATCCCGATCCGGCCAAGAGCTGGGCCGAGCGGGCGCGGATGTTCGCGCTGCCGCGCTCGAGCTGGGAGGATTACAATCCCAAGCTGATCTCCAAGGGCGGCGGGGTCTTCGCGCGCAGTCTCAAGGAAGTGCCGTTGTCGAAGGAAGTCCAGGCCATGCTCGGACTCGACCAGCCCAGCATCGATCCGGACGGGTTGATCACCGCGATCCTCAAGGCCGAGATCGACCTGCTGTGGTTCGGCGGGATCGGCACCTATGTGAAAGCCAGCACCGAGAACAATGTCCAGGTCGGCGATCCGGCCAACGATGCGCTGCGGATCGACGGCGCGCAGGTCCGCGCCCGGGCCATCGGCGAAGGCGCGAACCTGGGCTGCACCCAGGCCGGGCGGATCGAATTCGCCCTGAAGGGCGCCAATGGAACTGGGGGCAGCATCAACACCGACTTCATCGACAATTCGGCCGGGGTCGATTGCTCGGACAACGAGGTCAATATCAAGATCGCCCTGGCCGGGGCCAAGCGCGCCGGACGGCTGGACGAAGACGACCGGGTCAAGCTGCTCTCGGCCATGACCGACGAGGTCGGGGCGATCGTGCTGGAAGACAACCGGCTTCAGGCGCTCGCCCTGTCGATCGCCACGGCCGGCGGCGCGGCGACCACGGCTTCGCACCTGCGGCTGATCGAAACGCTTGAAGCGAGCGGGCAATTGGACCGCAAGACCGAAGGTTTGGCCGAAAGCGATGTCCTCGCCCGCCGTGCCGCCGAGGGTCAGGGACTGACCCGGCCCGAGTTGGCCGTCGTCCTCTCCAGCACCAAGCTGGTCTTGCAGGATGCACTCGAGCATTCGGCGGTGCCTGACGATCCGCTGCTCGAAGGCGAACTGCTTGCCGCCTTCCCGGTGCCGATGCGGACCAAGTTCAAGGCCGATATCCTCGAACACCGGCTGCGGCGCGAGATTGTCGCGACCAAGCTGGCCAACCGGATGGTCAACCGGCTCGGGCTGATCCACCCGTTCGAGCTGGTCGAGGAAGAAGGCGCGACGCTGGCGCAGGTCACCACCGCCTTCGTCGCGGCCGAGCAGCTGCTCGGCATGGCGGCGATCTGGCGGGGGATCGAAACCCAGCCGATGCCTGAAGCCGCCCGCATCCTGCTGTTCGATCGCGCCGCGGCGGCGATGGTCAACCATATGGCCGATCTGCTGCGCGTTTCGGGCGGGGCCTTGTCAGCCGGTGAACTGGTCGGCCAGCTGGCCGGCGGCGTGAAGCTGCTCTCGGGCGCGACCGGCCGGCTGCTTTCGGGTGAGGGCCAGGCGCTGTCAGCGGCGTTACAGGCCCGGTTCGTGGCGGCGGGCGCGCCGGCCGAGCTGGCGGCTGCGGTCGCGCACCTGTTCGATCTCGATGGCTCGGTTGGCCTCGCCATGCTGGCCGGCCAGACCGGCACCAAGCCCGAAGCCCTGACCCGCGCCTTCATCGCGCTGGGCCGCGAACTGGGCTCGACTGGGCGCAGCAGGCGGCCGAGCGGCTCGCCCCGACCGACCCGTGGGAGCGGCTCCTGGTCAACAGCCTGGCCCGCGATCTCCAGCATATGCGGCTCGATTTCCTGCGTCGCCATGCGGGCGACAAGGACGAGCCGCTGGCCGTGGTCGAGCGCTGGACCGCCACCCAGGCCCCGGCGATTCGCCAGTTCCGCGCCATCGTCACCCGTGCCCAGGCCGCCCCGGCCCTGGTCCCGACGATGCTGGCGCAGATTGGCAACCAGGCCCGGAACCTGTTGGCGCGGTAGGCACCGCCCTCCCCTTTGTCGTCATCCCGGCGCGCCGCTGGCAATGGCACGTGATGGGTCCCCGCTTGCGCGGGGATGACGAGGGTTTGTTGGGCAGAGCAAACCATCCGGCGGCGAACCCGGACCTTACGCCAGTGAGGAAACACGCGAACGGGCGGGCCGGCGCGGGGGTGCCTGAACCGGACAGGCTTGGCTGGCGCGCTTGATCTGCGAATGGCTGGCAAGCAGCGCGCGGGGACTTGTCGGCTCGATCCTGCGTGCAGGGCGAAAGCGGGGCGGATTCGCAGTCGTGCCGCTGTTCACCGGGGCATCCCCGGGGTTCTGCAAGCGGAGTATCGCCGCCTGCTCCCTGCATCATGGGGCGCAGACGCCTCTGCTGGGAGGGACGCGCCGGCCGCAGCGGATGATAAGCGCAGCTGATCGCCCGCACCCGTCGCACCAGTGGTTACGGGCGGCCAAGTGTATAACCAATTTGGTTCATAATGTCAAGACAATTTGCCAGGGGGCCTGTAAGCCGGGTTCTGTAGCGCGGACGGTATCCCAAAAGAGACCGTATCCGCACTGGCAGCCATTCCTCTAGGCCTGATGTTGCCATCAGGCTCAAGCAACCAACCCGGGCGGTCGG
>JACDQK010000256.1 GCA_015657645.1 Novosphingobium sp. | reverse complement strand
TTTTCGGGCTGAACCCGGCAGGGCTGGACCGGCGCGCTGTGGCAGCTATAGAGCAAGGCGATGGGGAATTGAGGAGTTCAAATGGTCGATTCCCCCGACCGCCAGCAGCGCGGTTTCCTTGGTCTTGTCGAACGCGTGGGCAACAAGCTGCCCGAACCGGCGATGATCTTCGTCTGGCTGATCCTGTTCCTGATGCTGCTCTCGGCGCTGGGTGCGGCGCTCGGCTGGTCGGCTTCGCTCAACTATACCGGCAAGGAAGCGCCGCAGTGGGGTGAGCTCAAGGACGGGGTGCTGACCTATCGCGCCACCAGCCTGTTCTCCGAGGAAAACATTGCTCGCCTGCTGACCGAGATGCCCAAGACGCTGACCGGCTTTGCCCCGCTCGGGCTGGTCATGGTGCTGATCCTGGGGGCCGCCGTGGCCGAGCGAACCGGGCTGTTCTCCGCCCTGATCCGCGCCTCGCTGCGCAATGCCCCGCGCGCGGTAATGACCCCGATCGTGGCGGTGATCGGGATGGTCTCGCACCACGCTTCGGATGCGGCCTATGTCGTGTTCATCCCGCTTGCCGCGATCCTCTATGCCTCGGTCGGGCGGCACCCGCTGGTTGGCCTCGCGGCGGCCTTTGCCGGGGTTTCGGGCGGTTTTGCCGGCAATATCACGCCCGGGCAGATGGACGTGCTGCTGTTCGGCTTTACCCAGGAAGCGGCGCGGATCATCGATCCGGCCTGGACCATGAACCCGCTGGGCAACTGGTATTTCATCCTCACGATCGTGGCCGTGTTCACCCCGATCATCTGGTACATCACCGACCGCGTGATCGAGCCGCGCCTGGGTAAGTGGGGCAGCGCGCCGGATGCCGAATTGCAGGCCGAACTGGCCAAATCGGCGGTCACGGCGGTCGAGCGGCGCGGCTTGCGCTATGCTGGCCTCGCCGCGCTGGCGGTGATCGCGCTCTATGCCGCGCTCAGCCTGACGACCGGCTATACCCCGCTGATCGACGAGACCAAGGCCGGGCCGGCGCAGCTCCAGCCATTCTATTCCGGACTGGTCGCCGGCTTCTTCCTGCTGTTCCTGGCCACCGGCGTCGCCTTCGGTGTGGGCGCGGGGACAGTGACCGGCTCGAAGGACGTCGTGGCGATGATGCAGGAAGGGGTGCGGATGCTGGCGCCCTATCTGGTCTTCGTGTTCTTCGCCGCGCACTTCGTTGCCATGTTCAACTGGTCGCGGCTCGGCCCGATCTTCGCGATCGACGGCGCGCTGGCCTTGCAGCAGATGAACGTGCCCGCGCCGCTGCTGCTGGCGGGCGTGCAGTTCGTCTCCTCGTTCCTCGATCTGTTCATCGGTTCGGCGGCGGCCAAGTGGAGCGCCATGGCGCCGGTGGTCGTGCCCAAGTTCATGCTGCTGGGGATCAGCCCGGAGATGACCACGGCGGCTTACCGGATGGGCGATAGCTACACCAATATCATGACCCCGCTGATGAGCTATTTCCCGCTGATCCTGGCTTTTGCCCGGCGCTACGATAACTCGCTGGGGGTGGGCTCGCTGCTGGCGCTGATGCTGCCCTATGCGCTCAGCTTCATGGTCGCCGGCCTGCTGATGACGGTTGGCTGGGTGGCGCTGGACCTGCCGCTCGGGCCGGGGGCGGGGGTATTCTACACCCCGCCGACCGAAGCGCTGCGATGACCGGCCTGGCCGGTATAACGCCGCCGCGCGCCATTGGTTCCTGTGGACTGCCCTAATGGACAGGTAGACCGCGCCGTCAAATTGCGCAGAACGTTGCTGGAATGACTGAACGACGCCCGACCTTGCTCTCGCGGATCACCCAGGCGGTGGTGCTATGGCTCTATCGCTGGAAGGGCTGGACGATCACCGGCGAGCGGCCCGCCGCGCGCAAGTTCGTGATCACCGGCGCGCCGCATACCAGCAACTGGGACTTCATCTTCTTCATCGGCACGATCCACAAGCTGGGGCTGAAACCCAGCTTTGTCGGCAAGCTCAGCCTGTTCCGCGGGCCGCTCAAGCGCTTCATGTATGACATGGGCGGGCTGCCGGTCACCGGTCGAAGCGTAACAACAATTACGTCGAGGAAACCGCCGCGCATTTTGATCGGGCCGAGGATCTGGCCCTGGTCGTCGCGCCTGAGGGGACGCGCGGCAGCGATGGCACCTGGCGTTCTGGCTTCTACCATATCGCGCTCAAGGCCGGGGTCCCGATCGTGCCGGCTTGGGTCAATCACGCCACCAAGAAGGGCGGGGTCGGCCCCGCGATCATGCCGACCGGGGACTATGCCGCCGATCTGGCCAAGATCGCGGCCTATTACCGCTCGGTCATGCCCGATTGCCTGCGGTTCGAGCGGCTTGCCGCCTCGGCTGCGGCGCTGAAGGAGGCGGCAACGGAGAGCCTGCCGCCAAGCCTGAAGGAGAGAGCCCGTGGGTGAAGCCTTGTTGGTCAATGCGGTGGTCGCCGCGGTTACCTTGCTTGCGGCCTGGCTGGTCGCGGTGCGGATCAAGGACGTCTCGTTCATCGATGCGATCTGGGGCGGCGGGATGGCCGTGCTGGCGATCGCCAGTTGGCTGCAACTGGGCGAACCGGGCCAGCGCGCGCACCTGATTGCGGCGATGGCGGCGCTGTGGGGGCTGCGCCTGTTCTGGCATCTCTACACCCGCTGGCGCGGCCACGGCGAAGACGTGCGCTATGCCCGGATGCTCGGCAAGGCCAAGGAGCAGGGCCGCTTTGCCCAGGCCGCGCTGACCAAGGTGTTCGGCCCGCAGGCCTTCCTGCTTTACCTGACCTGCCTGCCCGCCCAGCTCGGCGTGCTGGCCAGCGGCGCGCCCGCACCGCTTGGACCGCTGGCCCTGGCCGGGGCGGCGCTGTGGCTGCTGGGGATGGTCTTCGAAGTGGTCGGCGATGCGCAGCTGACGGCTTTCCGCAACGATCCCGCCAGTAAGGGCAAGGTGCTCGATACCGGGCTGTGGCGCTATACCCGCCACCCCAACTACTTCGGCGATACCTGTGTCTGGTGGGGGATCTGGCTTGCTGCAGCGGACGCCGGGCTGTGGGTGGCGCTGCTCAGCCTGCCGGGGCCGCTGTTCCTGACTTTCACGCTGACCAAGTGGTCGGGCAAGCCGCTTCTGGAAAAGGGCCTGGCCAAGACCCGGCCCGGCTATGCCGAATATGTTGCCCGAACTTCGGGCTTCATCCCCTGGCCGCCCAAGCAGGGTTAGCGCGGGGTCAGGTCTGCAGCCCGATCCTCCGGCGGAACAGGCCGGGCCGGAATCGCCTGAAGCCAGGCTTCTAGCGCCGCCAGGTCGGAAATGCCCATTACCCGGTCGGTGCCTTTGGTCAGTTCGCTGTAGGTATCGCCGCCATAGGCCAGGAAGTCGCTGGTGGTGACGCGGTAGCTCGCACCGTCGTCCAGCGGCTTGCCATCGAGCGTGATCGAAACGATCCGGCTGCCGACCGGGCGCGACAGGTCGTAGCTATAGGCAAACCCGCGCGACGGGCTGAGCACCTGGTTCGGGCCGATCCCGTCAAAGTTCTGCTCCAGCAGCCGCCGCAACTGCGCGCCGGTCAGCGTCTGGGTCAGCAGCGTGTTGTTGAACGGCTGGACCTTGTAGATATCGCCAAAGGTCAGCTGGCCGTTCTCACCCGGGGCCAGCCGCCACGGCGCGCGGATGCCGAAGGGGTTCATGAAGGCGATCTGCGCCCCGGCCCCGGCGGTCGCCGCCAGCTGCGCGTCGGCAATCAGCATGCCAAGCGTGCCGCCGGTGCTGGTGCCATCACCGCCGCGGGTTGCTTCGCCGCCGATCCGCC
>JACDQK010000255.1 GCA_015657645.1 Novosphingobium sp. | reverse complement strand
CCTGATCGGCCACGCGCTGGGCACCTCGGTCCGCTCCGAAATCCGCCGGCAGAAGAAAGCCTGAGGAAGCAATATCATGTCAACTGAAGTCAAAGTCCCGACCCTGGGCGAATCCGTGGCCGAAGCCACCATCGGCGAATGGCTGAAGCAGCCGGGTGAAGCGGTCGCGCTCGACGAGCCGATTGCCAGCCTGGAGACCGACAAGGTTGCGGTCGAAGTGCCCTCGCCGGTCGCCGGCGTGATGGGCCAGCACCTTGCCAAGGTGGGGGACAACGTCTCGGTCGGCGCGGTGATCGCGACGGTTGAGGATGGTTCGGGCGCCGCCGCTGCACCGGCGCCTGCCGCTGCGGTCCCGGCTCCGGCCCCCGCTCCGGCTCCGGCTGCCGCACCGGCGGGCGATACTGCCGTGCTCTCCCCGGCAGTGCGCCGCGCGGTGCTGGAGCATGGTGTCGATCCGACCGCGATCAAGGGCACCGGCAAGGACGGCCGCCTGACCAAGGAAGACGTGCTGGCCGCTGCTGCCGCCAAGAGCGCTGCCCCGGCTCCGGCCGTTGCTGCGCCCGCCGCTGCCCCGGTCGCTGCGGGCAATCGCGGCGAAGAGCGCGTCAAGATGACTCGCCTGCGCCAGACCGTCGCCCGCCGCCTCAAGGACGCGCAGGATACGGCCGCCCTGCTCACCACTTTCAACGACTGCGACATGTCGGCGGTGATCGCGGCCCGCAACACCTACAAGGACACCTTCGAAAAGAAGCACGGCGTGCGCCTGGGCTTCATGGGCTTCTTCGCCAAGGCTGCCTGCCTGGCGCTGAAGGACATTCCCTCGGTCAACGCCCGGATCGAGGGCGATGAAATCGTCTATCACCCCTATGTCGACATCTCGGTCGCGGTTTCGGCCCCCAACGGGCTGGTCGTGCCGGTGGTGCGCGATTGCCAGGACCTGAGCTTTGCCGGGATCGAAAAGGCGATCGGTGACTATGGCAAGAAGGCCAAGGACGGCACGCTGACCATGGCCGACATGGCTGGCGGCACCTTCACCATCTCCAACGGCGGTGTGTTCGGTTCGCTGATGTCGACCCCGATCATCAACCCGCCGCAGTCGGCCGTGCTGGGCCTCCACCGGATCGAGGACCGCCCGGTCGTGCGCGATGGCCAGATCGTGATCCGCCCGATGATGTACCTGGCGCTGTCCTATGACCACCGCCTGATCGACGGCCGCGAAGCCGTGACCGCGCTGAAGATCATCAAGGAAGCGATCGAGGATCCCACCCGGATCCTGATCGACCTGTAAGGGCGCTGGCGGCGTGCGGCAGCAGCTCTCCAACTGGTTCAGGGCCAAGCGTGATCGCCTGCTGCGGCAAGTGATTGCGGATGCGCCGCGCCGGGGTGAGACGCTGCAGCTGCTCGATCTGGGCGGCCGGGCCTATTACTGGCGGCGGCTGGGGACGGACTTCCTGCGCGAGCAGAAGGTCCACGTGACCCTGCTCAACCTGACCGACTTCGAGCTCTATGCCGGTGACGAGGATCCTTCGCTGTTCACCTATCTGGTCGGCGATGCCTGCAAGCTCGATCTGGCCGACAACAGCTTTGACCTGTGCCATTCGAACTCGGTGATCGAGCATGTTGGCCTCGCCTGGCAGATGGAAGCCTTTGCCGGCGAAGTGCGGCGGATCGCGCCGAGCCACTTCGTCCAGTCGCCCAACTTCTGGTTTCCGATCGATCCGCACTTCTGGCGCCTGCCGCTGGTCCACTGGACCCCGCGCCCGCTGCGCGCGCGGCTGATGCGCTGGCTGCCGCTGGCCACCGCTGGTCGCGCCGCGACATGATCAGCGCCTACCGTTTTGCTGACAGCTCGCAGATGCTGAGCAAGGCGCAGATGCGCGCGCTGTTCCCCGATTCCCGTCTGCACGCCGAGCGCTTCATGCTGCTCGCCAAATCCTATACTGCGGTGCGGCTGGCCAAGTGAGCCGCTGCGCCTGAACAATGAGTGGACCCTGCCATGTACGACTATGACGTGATCTTCATCGGCGCCGGCCCGGGCGGCTATGTCGGCGCGATCCGCACCGCACAACTCGGTCTGAAGACGGCCTGCGTGGAAAGCCGCGAGACGCTGGGCGGGACCTGCCTCAACGTTGGCTGCATCCCTTCCAAGGCGCTGCTCCACGGCTCGGAAAAGTTCGAGGAAGCCGCCAACGGCACCCTTGCCCGCTACGGCGTGAAGCTGGGCAAGGTCGAGCTCGACCTCGCCGTGCTGCAGGCTGACAAGGCCGATGCGGTCAAGGGCCTGACCGGGGGAATCGAGTTCTTGTTCAAGAAGAACAAGGTCGATTGGCTGAAGGGCCTTGGCAGCTTCAAGGATGCTCACACGGTTACCGTCGCGGGCAAGGATTATACGGCCAAGGAAGTGGTGATCGCCACGGGCTCGAGCGTTACCCCGCTGCCCGGCGTTGAGGTCGACAATGACAAGGGCGTGATCGTCGATTCGACCGGCGCACTGGCGCTGAGCAAGGTGCCCGAGCATCTGGTGGTAATCGGCGGCGGCGTGATTGGGCTCGAAATGGGTTCGGTCTGGCGGCGCCTGGGGGCCAAGGTCACCGTGGTCGAATTCCTCGACGCGCTGCTGCCCGGCATGGACAGCGATGTCCGCAAGGAAGCCGCCAAGATCTTCAAAAAGCAGGGCATGGAGCTCAAGCTCGGCACCAAGGTCACCGGCGCTTCGGTCAAGGGCAAGAAGGCCACCCTCACCCTAGAACCCGCCAAGGGCGGCGCGGCGGAAACGCTGGAGGCGGACTGTGTGCTGGTCGCCATCGGCCGCCGGCCCAACGTGGCGGGCCTGGGCCTGGAAAACATCGGGCTGGAGCTCAACGCGCGTGGCCAGATCGACACCGGCCATGATTTCCGCACCAGCGTGGACGGCGTGCGGGCGATCGGCGATGTCATCCCGGGTCCGATGCTGGCCCACAAGGCCGAGGACGAAGGCATTGCCGTGGCCGAATACATCGCCACCGGCACCGGCATCGTCAATCACGCGGTGATCCCGGGTGTGGTCTATACCAACCCCGAATTCGCCGGCGTCGGCCTGACCGAGGAACAGGCCAAGGAGCAGGGCGAAATCAAGGTCGGCAAGTTCCCGATGATGGCCAACAGCCGCGCCAAGACCAACCATGAGCCCGATGGCTTTGTGAAGGTCATCGCCGATGCCAAGACCGACAGAGTCCTGGGCGTCTGGGCGATCGCCTCGGTGGCGGGCACGATGATTGCCGAAGCCGCCCTGGCGATGGAATTCGGCGCTACATCCGAAGACATCGCCTATACCTGCCATGCCCACCCGACCCACAGCGAAGCGGTGAAGGAAGCGGCCATGGCAGTGACGGGCAAGCCGATCCACATCTAAGCGGTGGCCGCGCGCCCGCGCGGAAACCATTGCCATTCCAGCGCGTTTATGTCCCAATGCATAGGCAAGGGGGCAGGCGATGGTGCGTTGGTCATCACGGCGGTTCGGATTGGCAGCAGCCGGGGCCCTGGCGCTGGGCGGTTGCGACAAGCTGCCTGAGGCCGATCACGCCGCCCCGCCCCGCGCCAATGACGCAATCGAGCTGGCCGCGCAAAGCTCGGTGATTGCCGTGCCGGTCGAGATCAGCCTCGACCAGCTCCACGCCGCGCTCGAACGCGCGGTACCGCGCCAGCTCTGGACAATCGACGAGCGCGACCAGACCTGCGTCGCCTCGGACAAGGTCAAGGTGCTGGTGGTCCGGATCAAGACTCCGAAGATCAAGTGCGACCTGGCGGGCGAGGTAACGCGCGGGCCGCTGGGCCTGACGGGCCAGGGCCGCGACCTGGTCATCACCATGCCAATCCGCGCCACGGTCCGCGCGAAGAAGATCGCCGGGATCATCGAGCAGGAAACCGCCACGGCCAGCGCGCAGGTCCGCGGGGTGATCCGGCTCGATATGGGCGCAGACTGGTCGCCGCGCGGACGGATCGAGATCGACTATAACTGGACGCGCGAGCCGGGGATCGATTTCCTGGGCCAGCGGATCAAGTTCACCGGTCCGGCAGATCAGAAGCTGAAAGGCGTGATCGCGCGGCTGGAACGGACCCTGCCGGGCGAGCTGGCCAAGCTGGGGGTGCGCCAGCAGGTCAACCGGGCCTGGGGTCAGGCCTTCACCTCGCTCAACCTCAATCGCGCCAACCCGCCGGTCTGGCTGCGGATCGCCCCGCAAGAGCTTCAGTATGGCGGCTATACGGTGCGCGGACGGCGGCTGGTGCTGCGGCTTGGCATGACGGCGCGGACCGAGACCTTTGTCGGCCAGCAGCCGGATGATCCGCCAGCTATTCCCCTGCCCCCGGTCCGGCCGATGACGGTAGAGCCCGGCGCGATGCAGTTCTTCATCCCCGTGGTTGCCGACTATGCCCAGCTTGAACCGGTGGTGCAAAAGGCGCTGGCCAAGCGCGCCACGCGGCCGTTCGTCCTGCCCGGGATCGGCGACGTCAACGTCCGGTTCGGCAAGGTCACGATCTATGGCACGACCGGCAACCGGATCGCCGTGGGCTCTGCCTTCACCGCGCGCGATGCAGCCGGTTTGCTGCCCGAAACCAGGGGAACGCTGTGGCTGACGGCCTTGCCGGTCAATCCGCCCGATAGCCGCGAGGTCCAGTTCCGCGAGCTGAAAGTTGCGGGCGCAACCGACGGCAAGGTCACTGACCTGCTGCTTGGGCTGGCCAATTCCCCCGCCGTGTCAGAAACCATCGCCGGGGCGCTCTCGCAGAACTTCACGCGCGATTACGATGCCTTGCTCGGCAAGATCGGCCGCGCGATCGATACCCAGCGCGAAGGCCGGCTGGTGATCCGCGCCCGGATCGACGATGTCCGGACCGAGCCGCTGCGCGCCGCCGGGCGCGGGCTCTACCTGCCGGTCTGGGGCACCGGCACCGCCGCGATCGAAGTGCTGCCACGCTAGCCCCCCCTTCCACACCAAAATGCAGGATCGTCTTGCGATGATCGCCGCGCGCGGCCATAGGCCCAGCATGGCCCGCCACACCTTCATGCAGAAATTTGCCCGCTGGCACATCTGGCTGGGCTGGCTGGTGGCCGTGCCGCTGCTGCTGTGGACCCTGTCTGGACTGGTCATGGTCGCCCGCCCGATCGAGGAAGTGCGCGGCCATACCCTGCATATCGAGCACAAGCCCGCCCCGGTCCGCGTCCAGCTGGGCGGTGCCACCGGTGACACGCTGATCCGCGAAGGCAAGATCCTCGACCAGCGCGGCCGCTCGGTACTAATCGCGACTTACATGGACGGTTCGGTCCACCGCATCGACCTCGGCGCGCCGGGCCAGACCATGCTGCCGCCGGTTGACGAGGCCGAGGCGCGCGCTGCCGTGCGCTATGCCATCAAGGGCGGCGACAAGGTCGCGGCGGTGAAGCTCTTCACCGCCGAACAATCCCCGCCCGACTTCCGCAAGCCGATCGCCGCCTGGCAGGTCACTCTCGCCAACGGCACCCATGTCTATGTCGGCCGCGATACCGGTGAGATCGAGGCGATCCGCACCGACTGGTGGCGGTTCTATGACTTCATGTGGGGTCTCCACATCATGGACCTCGAAACCCGCGAGGATACCCATCACCCGCTGCTGATCGGCTTTGCCGCGCTGGCGCTGGTATCCTGCGTGTTCGGCACGGTTCTGCTGTTCCGCCGCCGCCGCGCGTTCAAGCGCCCGGTGGCCAACTGACGCCCACCGGGCTATCGTTTAAATCTGCCAGATCAGGAGAATACCATCATGTCCAAGGCCCTCACCGTTAAGCTGACCAGCGATGAAATCGAAATGCTGGTCGACGCGCTGGAGGTTGATCTGGAAGGCTATGTCGATGCGGCCAAGGAAGCCCGCGCCAACAACAAGCGTGATGATGTGAACACCTTCACCGAAGCCGCCACCCGGATCCAGACCCTGATGACCAAGCTGCAGGACCTGGTCGAGGACTGATCCGGCCATGCCGG
>JACDQK010000254.1 GCA_015657645.1 Novosphingobium sp. | reverse complement strand
CGATCATCATTCGCGGCTACGATCGCGACATGAGTTTCGAAGATGCGGTCAAGCTGCTGATGGTCAGCTTCGATTCCACCATCAAGGCCAACCTCTCGGTCGGCCCGCCGCTGGATCTGCTAGTGATCGAGCAGGACCAATTCGAACCAGCCCACCAGCGCCGCATTACTGCTGATGATCCCTACTTCCGCGCGGTCTCTGCGGGCTGGAGCGAAGCATTGAAAAAACGCCTTCCACGCATTACCTGATTACAGCTTCTATCAGGATTGATTGCGCGGGAGGCTCCCATTCTTGCGTCAATACAGTATTTGGACCATACTGAGCCGCTCTCTTCGGAAGTTTCGGGGCTCAAGATGCGATTCGGTGAAATGGAAGCCCCCCTGCCGGCGCTGATCGAACTCAGCGCCATGGCGATGTGCGTCACCAACCCGCGCCTGCATGACAATCCAGTGGTCGCCTGCAACCAGGCTTTTACCGACCTGACCGGCTATACGATCGAGGATATCGTCGGCCAGAACTGCCGGTTCCTCTCGCGGGCCGATCCCCATCCTGAAATTGCCGCGAAGATCGGCCAGTCGGTGCGCGAAAAGCGCGGCGTTCTGTTCGAGGTGGTCAATTACAAGAAGGATGGCACCCCGTTCCGCAATGCGGTGATGGTCGCTCCGATGTTTGACGAGCACGGCGAAGTCAGCTTTTTCCTGGGTTCGCAGGTTGAAATCCCCGAGCCCAAGATCGATTCCAGCATGGCCGAACGGCGCGAAGCGGCGCAGCAGCGCATCGCCGGGCTGACTCCTCGCCAGCGCGAGATCCTGGAGCTGATGGCCGGCGGCCAGCTCAACAAGCAGATCGCCTATGCGCTCGACCTGTCCGAAAAGACGGTGAAGATGCACCGCGCCCTGCTGCTTCAGCGGTTGGGAGTAGGGACTTCGGCCGACGCGGTACGCCTGGCGGTTGAAGCCGGCCTCTGACCTTTCAGACCTGTCCTAAAGACCACAACCTTAAGTCTGTATGGTGACTTGAGGCCGCCTGAGGCAAAACACTGGTCGAGGCCCACAGCGGTCTCCGCCTTGCTGCTGCGGCCTACCCAACCACCCCCTCCCAAGGGCCCGGTAGCAAGCGAGGAAGCAGGTCTGGCATCGGGTCGCGCCCAACTGCACCGGGGCCGGACCTGCTTCCCTCCAATCTCAACGACAGAAGCCGGAACCCGACAACTCCACATGCAAGTGGTCGCGGTGGGCGGCGTTGTAGGCCGGGCCGAGCACGGTGCCGAAGCGCTTGCAGGCGCTCTGGTGCACGACCGTGAGGAACTGCCGTTCGGCGCGGTCACCCGCATACCAGTCATCGAGCACGGAGATCCGGCGGCCGTCGGCCAGGATGAAGGCGGATATGTCGATTGCGTTGGCCGTCGCGTGGGCGCTGCGGCGGTCGCTGCCGGCAACATTGCGGCAGGCATAGCTGCCCATCGTCTCGATCTTGACCAGTGGGCTGCCCAGGATCTGGCGCGCGGCCCGATCAACCCCGAAGCGGGCCCAGCCAGCCAGGGTATCGGCCAGCGGACAGGCGACCGGGCCCAGGTTGGCGAGTTGCAGGTGGGCATCGTCGCTACGCAGGCTGGTCAGCCGGACGGTGCCAATCGTTGAGCAGCCGGCGCCGAAATACTGGTCGGGCAGCGGGGTGAAGCTGGCGCGGGTCACGCTGAGATCGGCGAGGCACTGGCGCACTTCCGGACGCGGGGTAAAAGCGGCGCTGACCGGACGACGCACGGAGTCGTGCTTGGGCGCCTGCGGGATGTCGATGCAGGCACTCAAGAAGGCCAGGGCGGGCAGCAAGGCAAAGGCTTTGCGCATACTGTAAACTTGCCGCGATATGGTTAACATGCGGTTACTCCTCGCTCCTTCAGAAGCGGGGTTGCCAGTAAGTTCCATTGAGGCTATCCGAATTTTAATGCGAACGATTATCAATAGCGTGAAGCTCTTCTGGCTGATCCTGGCGGTACCGGGGCTGGCCATGCTGCACGGCTGGTGGACCGGTGCAATCGAGACGATGGACATGCTCCACCCGACCGGCGAAACCAGCGCGCGGCTGATGATCGCGGCCATGCTGGTCGGCCCGCTGGCTGGCGTGCTTGGCCAACGCAAATGGCTGATGTGGCTGCTCGCCCGCCGCCGCTCGCTGGGCGTCGCCGCCTTCGCCTATGCGGTGGCCCACCTGGTGTTCTACGCGATCGACATGGGCAGTCTGGAAGCGATCCTGGGCGAATTGCCGATTGCCTCGATCTGGATCGGCTGGCTTGCGCTGGCGCTGATGTTGCCGATGGCGCTGACCAGCAACCAGGCTGCAATGAAGCTATTGCGCGCCGCCTGGAAGCGGGTCCAGCAGCTGGCCTATCCGGCCGCCGTCCTGACCCTGCTGCACTGGTGGTGGGTCCACGATGGCGCGACCGCCGCGCTTGTCCATTTCGCCCCCCTGGCGCTGCTCTGGCTGTTGCTGGCGCTGCGCAAGCTCAACAAGTCCCAACCGTCCCCCCAAGCAGGAGTATAAGTCCATGCGTTCCCTGATCTTCGCCGCCGCCTTTGGCCTCGCCTCGGCCGCTGCCCTCTCCACCGCCACTCCCGCTGAAGCTACCGGCAAGGTCAAGTGCCAGGCCGGCCCGCAGTCGGGCTGGAAGAATGTCGAAGCGCTCAAGGCCCAGCTGACCAAGGACGGCTGGAAGGTCACCAAGGCCAAGGTCGATGGCGGCTGCTACGAAGTCTATGGCGTGCTGCCGACCGGTGAGAAGGTCGAAGCCTATTTCCACCCGGTCAGCTTCGAGAAGCTCTATGTTGCTCAGCGCGGCAAGGTGCTGTTCCGCAAGTCCGGGTACTGATTCCAACCACATAGCTATGCGTCATTGACAAGCCCGGGGCCGCCCCTATGTGCGGCTCCGGGCCACGCGGTCCCAACGCCGCGCGTGCTCTCTGCGAGGAGAGACTACATGACTGCACCTACCCCGGCTCGCAAGCCTGCGCGCCCGTACTTTTCTTCCGGTCCCTGCGCCAAGCCGCCCGGATATGCCCCCGAAAAACTGGCTACCGAATCGCTTGGGCGCTCGCACCGCGCCAAGATCGGCAAGACGCGCCTGCAGTACTGCATCGACCTGATGCGCGAAGTGCTCGGTCTGCCCGATACCCACCGCATCGGGATTGTTCCCGGCTCTGACACCGGCGCCTTCGAAATGGCCATGTGGACCATGCTCGGCGCCCGCGGCGTCACTTGCCTGGCCTGGGAAAGCTTTGGCGAAGGCTGGGTGACCGACGCGGTCAAGCAGCTCAAGCTCGAACCCAAGGTCCACCGCGCCGATTACGGCCAGCTGCCCGATCTCTCCAAGGTCGATTTCGCCGATGACGTGCTGTTTACCTGGAACGGCACCACCAGCGGCGTGCGCGTGCCGGACGGCGAATGGATCCCCGCCGATCGCGAGGGCCTGACCTTCGCCGATGCGACCAGCGCGGTCTTCGCTTACGACATTCCGTGGGACAAGATCGATGTCGCCACCTTCTCCTGGCAGAAGGTGCTGGGCGGCGAAGGCGGCCACGGCGTGCTGATCCTGGGTCCTCGCGCGGTCGAACGGCTGGAAGAATATACCCCGGCCTGGCCGCTGCCCAAGGTGTTCCGTCTGGTCTCCAAGGGCAAGCTGGCCGAAGGCGTGTTCAAGGGCGAAACCATCAACACGCCCTCGATGCTGGCTGTCGAAGACGCGATCTTCGCGCTTGAATGGGCCAAGTCGGTCGGCGGGCTGGAAGGCCTGAAGGCCCGCTGCACCGCCAATGCCGATGCGCTGAACAAGATCGTCGCACACCGTGACTGGCTCGGTCATCTCGCGGTCGATCACGGCATCCGCTCGAAGACTTCGGTCTGCCTGACGGTTGAAGGCGCGGATGAGGCCTTCATCAAGGCCATGGCCGGCGCGCTCGAGAAGGAAGGCGCCGCCTATGACATCGCCGGTTACCGCGATGCCCCTCCGGGTCTGCGGATCTGGTGCGGCGCCACGGTCGAAACCGCCGATATCGAGGACCTCGGTCCCTGGCTCGACTGGGCATACGCGATCGTCAAGGCTGCGGCCTAAGCTTCAGGCGTCACCCCGGCCTCCGAGCCGGGGTCCCGCTTCCCCCATTTTCCCCGCGATTAAGCGGGGCCCCGGATCAAGTCCGGGGTGACGAACCAAGGACGAGTTGAAATGACCAAGCCCCGCGTACTCATTTCCGACAAGATGGACCCCAATGCCGCGAAGATTTTCGAAGAGCGCGGCTGCGATGTAGATGTAATCACCGGCGAAACCCCGGAACAGCTGATCGCCCGCATCGGCGACTATGATGGCCTCGCGATCCGCAGTTCGACCAAGGTCACCAAGGCGATCCTCGATGCCGCGAAGAACCTGAAGGTGATCGGCCGCGCCGGGATCGGCGTCGACAATGTCGATATCCCGGCAGCTTCGGCCCAGGGCGTGGTGGTGATGAATACCCCGTTCGGCAACTCGATCACCACGGCCGAACATGCCATCGCGCTGATGTTCGCATTGGCCCGGCAGATCCCTGAAGCCAATGCCCAGACCCAGGACGGCAAGTGGCCGAAGAATGACTTCATGGGCGTTGAAGTCACCGGCAAGACGCTCGGCCTGATCGGTGCCGGTAACATCGGCTCGATTGTCGCCAGCCGCGCGCTGGGCCTGAAGATGAAGGTCGTCGCCTTCGATCCGTTCCTGACGCCCGAGCGCGCCGTGGAAATGGGCGTGGAGAAAGTCGATCTCGATACGCTGCTGGCGCGGGCCGACTTCATCACGCTGCACACGCCGCTGACCGACCAGACCCGCAACATCCTCTCGGCCGAAAACATCGCCAAGACCAAGAAGGGCGTGCGGATCATCAACTGCGCGCGCGGCGGCCTGATCGATGAAGCGGCGCTCAAGGATGCGCTGGACAGCGGCCAGGTGGCGGGTGCCGCGCTGGACGTGTTCCAGACCGAACCGGCCAAGGAATCGCCGCTGTTCGGCACGCCGAACTTCATCTGCACCCCGCACCTTGGGGCCAGCACCAACGAGGCCCAGGTCAACGTGGCGCTGCAGGTGGCTGAGCAGATGGCCGATTACCTGGTCAACGGCGGCGTGACCAACGCGCTCAACATGCCCTCGCTCTCGGCCGAGGAAGCGCCGAAGCTGAAGCCCTACATGGCGCTCGCCGAACAGCTCGGCAGCCTGGTCGGCCAGCTGACCACCGGTGCCATCCCGCGCGTTTCGATCCATGCCGAAGGCGCGGCGGCTGAGCTGAACATCAAGCCGATCGTCGCCGCCGTGCTCGCCGGGTTCCTGCGGGTCCAGTCGGACACGGTCAACATGGTCAACGCGCCGTTCCTGGCCAAGGAGCGCGGGATCGAGGTGCGCGAGGTCAAGACCGAGAAGGCTGGCGATTACCACACCCTGATCCGCGTTTCGGTCAAGACCGATGCCGGTGAGCGGTCGGTGGCCGGCACGCTGTTCTCCAACGCCGAGCCGCGTCTGGTCGAACTGTTCGGCATCAAGGTCGAAGCCGAACTCGCTGGCCACATGATGTACATCGTCAACGAGGACGCCCCCGGCTTCATCGGCCGGATCGGCACCCTGCTGGGCGAAGCCGGCATCAACATCGGCACCTTCAACCTCGGCCGCCGCGCGGCGGGCGGGGAAGCGGTGCTGCTGCTGAGCGTCGACAGCCCGGTCCCCGCCGATGTGATCGCCAAGGCACGCGACGTGCCCGGCGTGAAGCGGGTCATGGCACTGGCGTTTTAAGGCACATTCGGGCAACGGGATCGCACGATGCAAGACACCGACCGCGACCTGTTGCCCGAAGGCCTTGAAGACCGCCTGCCGCGTGATGCGGCTGCCGCTGCGCGCGTAACCCGCGCTGTGCTCGATGTGCTGGACAGCCACGGCTATGACCGGGTCCAGCCGCCCACCAT
>JACDQK010000253.1 GCA_015657645.1 Novosphingobium sp. | reverse complement strand
CTGGAAGACGGCCTGATGTTCGACGGTTCGTCGATCGAAGGCTGGAAGGCCATCAACGAATCCGACATGATCCTGCGTCCGGACCTGGACTCGGTCTTCATCGATCCGTTCAGCGCAACCCCGATGATGATCATCACCTGCGACATCGTCGAACCTTCGACCGGTGATCTCTATGGCCGCGATCCGCGCTCGACCGCCAAGCGCGCCGAAGCTTACGTCAAGACCACCGGCATCGGTGACACTGTCTATGTCGGCCCGGAAGCCGAGTTCTTCCTGTTTGACGACGTCCGTTTCTATGACGGTTATGACGGCAACGGCTTCAAGATCGACGACATCGAACTGCCGACCAACGGCAACCGCGAATATGACGGCGGCAACCTGGCCCACCGTCCGCGCGCCAAGGGCGGCTACTTCCCGGTCGCGCCGGTCGACAGCTGCGTCGACATCCGCGGCGAGATGGTCTCGACCATGCTCGAAATGGGCCTGCCCTGCGACAAGCACCACCACGAAGTCGCCTCGGCCCAGCACGAGCTTGGCCTGACCTTCGGCACCCTGGTGCAGACCGCTGACCGCATGCAGGTTTACAAGTACGTCGTGCAGCAGGTCGCCCAGGCCTATGGCAAGACCGCAACCTTCATGCCGAAGCCGATCAAGACCGATAACGGTTCGGGCATGCACACCCACATCTCGATCTGGGAAGGCAGCAAGCCGCTGTTCGCCGGGAACGGCTATGCCGGCCTTTCGGACATGTGCCTGTACTTCATCGGCGGCGTGATCAAGCACGCCAAGGCGCTCAACGCCTTCACCAACCCGACCACCAACAGCTACAAGCGCCTGGTCCCGGGTTACGAAGCCCCGGTGCTGCTGGCCTATTCGGCCCGCAACCGCTCGGCCTCGTGCCGCATCCCGTACGGCGCCGGTGACAAGGCCAAGCGCGTGGAATTCCGCTTCCCCGATGCGATGGCCAACCCCTACCTGTGCTATTCGGCGCTGCTGATGGCCGGTCTCGACGGGATCAAGAACAAGATCCACCCGGGCGAAGCCATGGACAAGAACCTCTACGATCTGCCGCCGGCTGAACTGGCCGAAGTGCCGACCGTCTGCGGTTCGCTGCGTGAAGCGCTCGAATGCCTGGAAGCCGATCACGACTTCCTGCTGCAGGGCGGCGTCTTCACCAAGGACCAGATCGAAGCTTACATCGAACTGAAGTGGCCCGAAGTGATGCGCTGGGAAACCACGCCGTCGGCCGTCGAATTCGACATGTACTACAGCGCCTGATCTTAATCAGCGCAGTATCACCGAGGGGGCGTCCGGAGCGATCCGGGCGCCCTTCGCGTTTCTGGAGTTGCAGATCCGTTACGCGCAGCCCGGCGCAGCGTGATGGTTAATTGCGCCACGTGGTCGGGCGGCTGATTGCATACGTATTCGCTTGCGGATTTGGTTTCATTTGCAATCGATTTTCCCCTAGGCGCCCGGCCGTTTCGGGAGAGACCCGCCGTGGGGGCACGGCGGCAGCGGATGACTGCATGGCATAGTCGCGGGCGGCGGGTTCCAGCGGGAACACGATCGGCCTGCACCTCGCGCTGAAGGGTCGCAGCATGACGGGATTGTCCCGCCATGGCCGGCAGCACGGGTCCAACGCCAGGACAAGAGACCAGACCGATGCACGCCCCTTACGAAGCCCCGCCGGGGATCGACAACCTGCCGTTCGAGGCGATCCTGCGGCTGGACGCGGCGCTGCGCCGCGCTCGCCAGCGCGTGCTGGGCGCCAGCCAGCTGACCGATGCGCTGTGGACGCTGCTGGCCGAACTCGGTGCGAGCCAGGATGGCATGGGCTTCGAAGCACTCGATGCCGGCCCCGGCAAGGCGATGGGCCGGCCGATGCTGCTCGCCGCCCTGACCGAGCTGCAGGACCAGGGCCTGGCCTCCGGTCTCAAGGACGAAAGCGGCCCGCTGCTGTCGCACATGCGCCTGACCCCGCAGGGCTTCGGCAAAATCGACGAAGTGCTGGGCGCTGCCCTGGTCATCGCCCGGCGCCGCTAGAAACCATTTTCCTACAGCCCCCGGTGTGTTGTAAATGGCTGGCCTTCCGCAATTCGCGAGGGCCTTTCCGATGAACCGCAAACCGATTTTCGATGCCGTCCGGCACCTCTTGGGCCGCAGCTTCAAAACGGCCGAAGTGACCGCGCTCGATGCGGCAATCGATGCCGCGCTTAGCGCCGATACCGTCCGCCGGATCGGGGCCGATGGCATTGCCCTGATCCAGGGCTTTGAAGGCTGCGCCAAAAAGCGCGCCGACGGCTCGTTCGAAGCCTACCCCGATCCCGGCACCGGCGGCGATCCCTGGACGATTGGCTGGGGTGCGACCGGCAAGGGTATCGGCCCCGGCACGATCTGGACCCAGGCGCAGTGCGATGCCCGTCTCGAAGCGGACCTGGCTCGCTACAGCGCCGATGTAGCGCGCGCGCTGGGTGATGCGCCGACCAGCCAGCCGCAGTTCGATGCGCTGGTCAGCTTCCACTACAACACCGGCGCGATCGCCCGGGCCACGCTGACCAAGCTGCACAAGGCCGGCGATCATGCCGGCGCGGCGGCTGAATTCGGCAAATGGGTCCACGCCGCCGGCCGGCGCCTGGCCGGCCTGGTGCGCCGCCGCGAGGCCGAGGCGGCGCTTTATCGCGGTGACTGAGCCGCTCAGGTCTGGATCAGCAGGCCGCGCCGCCCGACCGCGATGAAAGTGCCGAGCAGCTGGAGCCCCATGACCAGGGCAACCAGCCCGGCCGGATCGGGCAGCACGGCCCACCCGATCAGCGCCAACGCGCCCCAGAACAGCAGGGTCATGGCAATCAGCGTGCCGCCCCAGGCCGCGCTTTCCATCGACATGTTGCGCCACAGCTCGTCATAGCCATGCCATTGCAGCAGGGTGATCATTGCGGTCAGAAACAAGGCAAAGCCGAACGCGGCCGCCCCCACTGCACCCGGCACCACACCGCCCGGCGTAGCCAACGCCAGCAGAACCATGCCGATGCCCAGCGCCAAGCAGCTCACCGCGCCGCCCATCATCTGGGCCCGCTGATCCTCGATATCCTCACGCCCACCAACGTTGAGCAGCTTGGCGCCCAGCGCCGGCACCGCCACGCCGATGCCGACAAACAGCCCCATCAGTCCATAGATCAGCCCGAATCCGGCCAGGGCGGCACTGCCCGGACCCGCTCCGCGCAGCATCGGGCCAAGCCCGCCTTCCAGCCCGAACTTCATGGCCGCAAAGCCGACCACTCCGCCGATCAGCATCCGGACGAACACCAGACCAAACTTCTTGCGCGACGCTTCCATGGTCAAATCTCCGGTTCCCAGCGGTCGATGAAAATCTCTGGCACGGCGCAGCCGAACAGCTTGGCCATGCGCAGTGCCAGCGGCAGGCTGGGATCGTACTTGTCGGTCTCCACCGCGTTGATCGTCTGGCGCGAAACGCCGAGCCGCCGGGCCAGTTCGCCCTGGCTCCAGCCCGCCGCCTCGCGCAGTTCCTTCAAGCGGTTTTCCAACTGCAGAGCTCCCTTGCCTGTAAAGAGCTCTTTACTGCTGTCTATTCGCCTGTCAAGAACTCTTGTCATGCGCACCTGACAAGATTGGCGCTTGAAATATTGCCCGCCGCGCCCGACATAGTCCGGGTTTAATCGATCCATTAAGGGAGATTCGCGATGCGCGAGCGGCTGCAACATTATATCGATGGCAAGTGGGTGGACAGCGAAGGTGGCGCCCGCCGCGAAGTGATCAATCCGGCGACCGAAGAGGCCTGCGCGGTGATCTCGGTTGGCACCAAGGCTGACGTGGACAAGGCCGTGGCCGCTGCCCGCCGCGCCTTCAAGACCTTCAGCCAGACGACCAAGGAAGAGCGGCTGGCCTTGCTCGGCCGGATCGTCGAGGAATACAAGAAGCGCGGTGCGGACCTTGCCATGTCGATGGCCGAGGAAATGGGCGCGCCCGTCTCCTTTGCCGGCACGGCCCAGGTTGGCGCCGGGATCGGCGGCTTCATGAGCACGATCGCCGCGCTCAAGGACTTTGACTTCATGGAAGACGGTCCGGGCTTCAAGGTGGCTTATGAGCCGATCGGCGTGGTCGGTATGATCACCCCGTGGAACTGGCCGCTCAACCAGATCGCGCTGAAGGTTGCCCCGGCCCTCGCCGCTGGCAACACCATGGTCCTCAAGCCTTCGGAAGAGTGCCCGACCAACGCCGCGATCTTTGCCGAGATCCTGGATGCTGCCGGCGTGCCGCCGGGCGTGTTCAACCTGGTGCAGGGCGATGGCCCGACCACCGGCAACGCGATCTCGAGCCACCCGGACATCGAAATGGTCAGCTTCACCGGCTCGACCCGCGCCGGCATCGCCGTGGCGATTGCCGCCGCGCCGACCGTCAAGCGCGTCCACCAGGAACTGGGCGGCAAGTCGCCGAACCTGGTCCTGCCCGATGCCGATTTCGCCACCCAGCTCGCCCCGGTCGCGATGGGTCCGCTGATCAACACCGGCCAGTCGTGCATCAGCCCGACCAAGGTGCTGGTCGCCAAGGACCGCGAGGCCGAGGCCGTGGCGTTCTACAAGAACATGTACTCGCACACCCCGGTGGGTGACCCGATGGCCGAAGGCAACCACCTCGGCCCGCTGGTCAACAAGGCGCAGTATGACAAGGTCCGTGACCTGATCCAGTCGGCGATCGACGAGGGCGCGAAGCTGGAAACCGGCGGCACCGACCTGCCTGCCGGCGTCAACCGTGGCTACTATGTCCAGCCGACCGTGTTCTCGGGCGTGACCCCGGACATGCGCATCGCCAACGAGGAAATCTTCGGTCCGGTCGCCACGATCCTGACCTATGACAGCCTCGATCAGGGCATCGAACTGGCCAATGCCACCGAATACGGCCTCTCGGCCGCGATCACCGGCGATCCGGCCAAGGCTGCGGCCGTGGCGCCCAAGCTGCGCGCCGGCATGGTGGCGATCAACAACTGGG
>JACDQK010000026.1 GCA_015657645.1 Novosphingobium sp. | reverse complement strand
GTCCGAGGCCGAGAAGATGCAGCGCGAGCGGCTGCGGATCGGCGACCTCAAGGGCATCGTCACCTATGAGTGGGCCGCCGACAGCAAGGCGATCCTGGTACCGCTCGACGGCGACCTCTACCTCGCCCGGCTCGATGGCTCGGTCCAGCGCCTGTCCGACACGTCCGAAGACGAGCTTAACCCGGCACTAAGCCCGAAAGGGGCGTACGTCTCGTTCGTGCGCGGGCGGCGGCTGTGGGCCGGCAAGGTGGGCGAAGCGGCTCAGGCGGTGACGCCGGAGGAATCGTCGGAAACTGTCTCCTGGGGGGAGGCCGAATTCGTCGCCCAGGAAGAAATGGCCCGCTACACCGGCTACTGGTGGGCGCCCGATGACAGCCGCATTGCCGTGCAGCGGTTCGATGAGGCGCCGGTTGCTATCGTTACGCGCGCCGCGATCGGGGCC
The DNA here is from genome assembly GCA_015657645.1 of Novosphingobium sp. Lineage (GTDB taxonomy): Bacteria > Pseudomonadota > Alphaproteobacteria > Sphingomonadales > Sphingomonadaceae > Novosphingobium. The sequence continues at coordinate 4,067 of JACDQK010000026.1, read as the reverse complement.
GAAGGGACCAAGACCTTTGCCCAGCGCTATCCGCTGGCCGGCACGCCCAATGCGCTGGTTTCGCTCTACGTGCAGAAGCCCGATGGCAGCGAGCGGGTTGAGGTTGATCTGGGGGCGGACAAGGACATCTACCTCGCCCGGGTCGACTGGGCGCCCGATGGCAAGACGCTTTATGTCCAGCGGCAGGACCGAGGCCAGACCCGGCTCGATATGCTCGTCGTCGATCCCGCCACCGGCAAGAGCCGGGTGCTGTTCACCGAAACGGCGGCCAAGGGCCACTGGATCGACCTGTCGAACAGCTACCGCTTCCTCAAGGATGGCAGCCTGGTCTGGTGGTCGCAGCGCGACGGCTTCGGCCATCTATGGCACTTCAAGCAGGGCAAATGGCAGCAATTGACCAAGGGCGACTGGGTCGTCACCGCGCTGGCCGGGGTCGATCAGGCCAGTGGCAAGGTGTTCTTCACCGCCACCAAGGACGGGCCGTTGGCGCACCAGGTCTATGCGCTGGACCTGAACGCGCCGGGCAAGATCACCCGTCTGACCGAAACCGGCTTCCACAACAACGCCAGCATGGACCGTTCGGGCAAGTCGCTGCTGATCTCGCGCTCGGCGTTGAACCAGCCGCCGCAGGTCTACCTGGCGGACCAGAGCGGCAAGCGGATCGCCTGGGTCGAAGAGAACAAGCTCGACGCCAAGCATCCCTATGCGCCCTACCTCGCCAGCCATCGCCCGACCGAGTTCGGGACAATCAAGGCGGCCGACGGCACCGTGCTGCACTGGAACATGATCACCCCGGTGCTCGAGCCAGGCAAGCGCTATCCCGTGTTCTTCTCGCACTATGGCGGGCCCAGCAACCAGCAGGTGCTGCGCGATTGGGGCAGCCCGCTGGCCCAGGCGGTGGTCGACAAGGGCTACATTTGGTTCGAACTCGACAACCGCGGCTCGGACAATCGCGGGGTCGATTTTTCGAAGCAGATCTACCGCGCGATGGGCGGGGTCGAGGTTGAGGACCAACTGGCGGGCGCGCAGTACCTGAAGTCGCTGCCCTTCGTCGATGGCAGCAAGATCGCGACCTATGGCTGGTCCTATGGCGGCTATTTGACGTTGAAGATGCTCCAGGCCAATCCGGGGATCTATGCTGCCGGGATCGCCGGGGCGCCGGTGACCAAGTGGGAACTCTACGATACGCATTATACCGAGCGCTACATGGGCGATCCAAAGCCGGATGCGGCGGCTTATGCCAAGGCCAATGCCATGGCCGATGCGGCGAAGATTGCGGATCCGCTGCTGCTGATCCACGGCATGGCCGATGATAACGTGGTGTTCGAACATTCCTCGGCGTTGATCGCCAAAATGCAGGGGCAGGCGGTGCCGTTCGAGATGATGCTGTACCCCGGCTATACCCACCGTGTCGGCGGGCCCAAGGTAGGCGTGCACCTGTGGGAATCGATCTTCGCTTTCCTGGAACGCCACGGGGTGAAACCATGAGCCTTGGCATCGGCCCCACCGGTTCACCGGCCCAGGTCGCGGCGCTGCAAGCACAGCTGGCCGCCAGTCCGTCTGACCGGATCGCCCGGCACAACCTGGCGGTCGAGCTGCGCAAGTGCGGGCGGCTGGACGAGGCGCTGGTGGAGATCGAGCGGGCCTGGAACGACGGGCTGAAGCTGGCCGAAACGGCGACCATGCGCGGCCACCTGCTGGCCGATGCTGGCCGGTTTGACGAGGCGCTGGCGGCCTACCGCGAGGCGGTGCGGGTCAAGCCCGAGCTGATCGAACCGCACACCACCATGGCCAGTCTGCTGCCGCAACTGGGCCGGGGCAGCGAGGCGCTCGACAGCCTGCGTGATGCGCTGCTGCGCGCGCCGCACGCCGCCGCGCTGTGGGTGGAGGCCATGGCAATCGCCCGTGGCCATCAGCTGTGGGGCCAGCTGCTCGACCTTGCCGCCCAGGCCCAGGCCCGCTTCGGCACCGACACCATGATCGAGGCTTTCGTCGCCAATGCCCTGACCGCGCAGGGCCGCGATGACGAGGCGCTGGCGCGGATCGACGCGGCGCTGGTGCTCGAGCCGACCTATCCGCCCGCTCACACGATCCGCGCGCATATCCTGCTGAAGAAGGGCGATCCGGCCGGAGCGGTCGCAGCGGCGGAGCAGGCGGCACGGCTGCTGCCCAAGGACCAGTCAAGCTGGGCGCTGCTCGGTGTCGCCTGGCGCCTGCTGAATGACGAGCGCGAGCATTGGCTGTGCGATTACGATAACCTGGTCATGCCGATCGACCTCGGGCTCGATCCGCGCTTGCTGGGCGTGCTGGAAGAGCGGCACCAGCTTGCCGCCCATCCGGCCGACCAGTCGCTGCGCGGCGGAACGCAGACCCGGGGCAACCTGTTCGAAGCGGACGATCCAGTGATCGGCGGCCTCGCGCGGGCCACCAAGGCGGCGATCGAGCAGCGCATCGCAGCGCTGCGGCCAGATCCTGCTCATCCTTTCCTGTCGCGGATCACCCGCTCTGTCAGCTTCCCGACCTCATGGTCGGTGCGGCTCGCTTCCTCGGGCTTTCACATCAGCCACATCCATCCCGCTGGCTGGCTCAGCAGCGCCTATTACGTCAGCCTGCCGCCGGAAGTGGCCGCGGGCGAGGGGCAGGGCGCGCTGGCCTTTGGCGTGCCCGATGCGGCGCTCGGGCTGGACCTGGCGCCGCGCCGGGTGGTGCAGCCGCAGGAGGGGCACCTGGTGCTGTTCCCGTCCTACCTGTGGCACGGCACCACCCCGTTCGAGAGCGCCGCGCCGCGCGTGACGGTCGCCTTCGACTCGCTGCCGGTGGACAACACCGGCCAGCCGGTCTAGCCGCAGCCACCGTTCTTCAGGAGATTGGCATGGGTTACCGGGTGGTAGTGGTCGGCGCGACGGGCAATGTCGGGCGCGAGATGCTCAATGTTCTGGCCGAGCGCGAGTTTCCGATCGACGAGCTGGCCGCTGTTGCCTCGTCGCGCTCGACGGGTGACGAGATCGAGTTTGGCGAGACCGGCAAGATGCTCAAGGTCCGCAATATCGAGCACTTCGACTTTGCCGGCTGGGACATCGCCCTGTTTTCGGCCGGGTCGGACGTGTCGAAGGCCTATGCCCCCAAGGCCGCCGCTGCGGGCTGCGTGGTGATCGACAACAGCAGCTTCTACCGCATGGACCCGGATGTGCCGCTGATCGTGCCCGAGGTGAACCCGGACGCCATCGACGGCTACAAGGCCCGCAACATCATCGCCAACCCCAACTGCTCGACCGCGCAGCTGGTCGTGGCACTCAAGCCCTTGCACGATGCCGCCCGGATCAAGCGTGTAGTCGTGGCGACCTATCAGCGGTCTCCGGCGCGGGCAAGCAGGGCATGGACGAGCTGTTTGAGCAGAGCCGCAACATCTTCGTGGGTGACAGCAGCACGCCGGTGAAGTTCACCAAGCAGATCGCCTTCAACGTGATCCCGCACATCGACAGCTTCCTGGATGATGGTTCGACCAAGGAAGAATGGAAGATGGTGGTCGAAACCAAGAAGATCCTCGACCCCAAGATCAAGGTCACCGCGACCTGCGTGCGCGTGCCGGTCTTCGTCGGCCACTCGGAGGCGATCAATCTGGAGTTCGAGGACGAGATTTCGGCTGAGGAAGCTCAGAACCTGCTGCGCGAAGCCCCGGGCGTTATGCTGGTCGATAAGCGCGAGGACGGCGGCTACGTGACCCCGGTGGAGTGCGTCGGTGACGGCGCAACCTTCGTCAGCCGCGTGCGCGAGGACTCGACCGTCGACAACGGCCTGTCGCTGTGGTGCGTTTCCGACAACCTGCGCAAGGGCGCCGCGCTCAACGCCGTGCAGATCGCCGAACTGCTCGGGCGGCGCCACCTCAAGAAAGGTTGAGGTTCGTGGAATTGAGCTTGCGGCCCTGTGCCGGGGAGGCGGAGCTTTCCGATCCTGCGGTAACCGGGCCGTTCGTCGAACAGATGTCCGAACTGGCCCGGACCGAGCAGGTGCCCCCGTGGTGCGGCTATATCGGCTGGCAGGACAATGTTCCGCTGGGGTTCGGGGGG